>JAJXWS010000020.1:0-40889 GCA_021781495.1 Acidobacteriota bacterium
TCAGGAGTTCGTGCTCCATGTGCGACTCCGCTAATGCACAAAGGATGAGGGCGTCTTGCTGTGCAGCAAGGCCTGTGTTGGGAATGCAACGAAGGATTCTGCGGCAGCCTGCTCCAGACGCACGTGATTCTCAATCTGCTGCAGAAGCACCTCTGTTGGCACGGAAGGCGGAACAGCAATGGACGGCGCAACCTGGTCTGAGAAGAAGCGTGTCGGAGCCGCCTTTGCCGTTGGAAGCTCGGGCTGATCCGGCGTCTGCGACCAGTCTGAATGCGAGGATGCTGCAAACGCAGCGACAATAACCGCGACGCCAAAGAGCGTGAAGCATAACCCCATCAAAAGCATATACACCGCACGTTCCTCCTTTTCTGCTCCCGTTCTTAGCACGTCGCGTGCCCTTGCGGGCTGCGCCTAACTTCTTTTGTTGCAACATCCTCGTTGAGCCTCTTCGCGCCGGACTGACATTTTGTCATGGCCCGGCTGACAATTCGTCAGCCGTTGACGACGGCAGGGCGGTGTGCAAAAATGCGCAACCAGTTATCGGAACATCCACATGAAGTTACGATTTGCCAGCATGACCGTCGGTCTCACGCTGGGAATCACAGCGGCGGTGGTGTTGTCCTGTGCCGTGGCTACGTACTTCTACTCCGTCCACCACTTCAACAGTGTGCTCCAGTTGGCGCGCACAAATGCGCTGAGCGAGAGCGAGTTGATTCAGACCGCGCTTGAACACGCGATGCTGACCAATGACCGTCAGTTGGTTGGGCAGATGATGGACGGATTCGGCAGGCAGGCGCGAGTACGGAAGATCGTGTTGCTGGACCGGAATGGCATTCCACGGTACTGGAGTGCGCCGCTGAACGAGGAGGATTTCCAGATGAGTTCGCCTACCTGCCAGGCATGTCATCGCAATCCGGCGGATAAGAAAATATCGAGCCATGAGATTGAAATTCGTGGCGGATCAAATCTGCGAACCATGGTCCCAATCCGTAACACTGCGGCCTGCCATCGCTGCCACTCTCCTGCGCAGACGATCAACGGGGTCCTGGTCCTGGACTACGATGTTGGCGCGGTTCGCGCCGACGTGTCGCGGGATCTGCGCTGGATGGTCGCCGGTACTGGAGCGCTCACCTTCGTGATGGTGGGAGCCATCTTTGTGGTGATCCGGCTGTCGTTTCTGCGCAGGCTGCAGCGGCTGGAAACCATCGCGCGCCAGGTTTCCCAGGGCGACCTTGAGCGACGGGCGCCGGTGGATGGCTCTGATACGCTGGCATGGCTGGGCCGCGAATTCAACATGATGGCCGACTCGGTAGCTGGCCTGGTCGGCGAGGTAAGCGCACAAAGAGAACGGCTGGAAACCGTGATCAACAGCATTGACGATGGCATTGTTGTGCTGAATCCGGAGCGGCGGATCATTGCCGCGAATGATGCGTTTCTGCAGCGGACCGGCAGTGCCCGCGAACAGGTTCTGGGATGCCTGTGCTACAAGCTCCGCACCAGTTCCTGCGCAATGGCGGACTGCCCCACCCTTGCGTATCTGAAGTCTGGCAAGCACCAGGTGCGCATCTGCGAGCGCCGCCGTCAGGACGGCTCAGTGGCATGGGAGGAGATTCATGTGTCCCCCATCCTGGACGCGCACGGCCGCCTGACGCATGTCGTAGAGGTGTGGCGGGACATATCAGAGAGACGCGCCGCCGAGGCAAAATTGGCAGAATCGCATCGGCATGCTTCGCTCGGGGTGCTGGCATCCGGGTTCTCGCATGAATTGAACACTCCACTCGGCACTGTGCTCACCTGCGTTGAGGGCATTCTGCGCGAAGCTCACGCCGAACAGAACGGACAACTGGATTCGACCAGAATCAGCGAAAATGCATCGATTGCGCGTGAGCAACTGTTGCGCTGCCGGGGCATTACTCAACAATTTCTGCGTCTTTCGCGAGGGCAGCGTCACGGCGGCACAGTCGTCGATATGCGCGAGGCGATTGAATCGGCACAGCGGCTTGTGGACCCCACGGCACGCGCGCACGCTGTGCGGATTGAGGTGGCGCCGCTTTCGGATGGACTGCAGGTGAGAGCGGACGAGGCGGAGTTGCAGGATCTGCTCATCAACCTGCTGATCAACGCCATTCAGGCCTCCGGGCCCGGCAGCCGGGTTACGGTGGAAGCCACGGGAAACAGCGACGTGCATGTCCGCATCTGCGATGAGGGGTGCGGGATTGCACAGGAGAATTTGCACAAGATCTTCGAGCCGTTCTTCAGCATGCGGCAGGGTGGAACCGGGCTGGGACTATTCCTCTCGCTGAATGCTGTTCGCAGCTGGGGCGGCGACATTCATGTGAACAGCACTCCCGGCAAGGGATCCATGTTCGAAGTCGTACTGCCCGCAATTCATCCCGATCCGGAACAGGAGGTTGGGTCATGAATCCATCTTCCATCCTTTTGGTCGATGACGATGCGGCGTTTCGCCACGTCATGGCGCGCGAGCTTCAGCGAATCGGCTATGAGGTTGCCACTGCATCGTCGGGCGAGGAAGCGATCCAGCGCGTATCTGCGAATGAACCGGACGTGGTTGTTCTGGATTTGCGGCTGCCGGGCATGGGCGGTCTGGATGCGTTGCGGGAGATCAATACCAATGCGCCGGGGACCGAGGTGATTATGCTCACCGGTCACGGATCCATCGACACGGCCATTGAATCGATCCGAATCGGCGCATTCGATTACGTGGTCAAGCCCTGCCCGCTGGACGAGCTGGATATTCGCATTCAACGCGCACTGGAGCGGCGCACGCTGCGCCGTCGCGCCAATCTTCTGGATCGCGCGCTGACTCCTCCTGATCTTGAAGGCTCGTTCATCGGCGAAAGTCCTGAGTTTCGCCGCCTGCTCAGCATCCTGCATCGCATCGCTCCCAGCGATGCTTCTGTCCTCATCCTGGGTGAAACCGGATCGGGCAAGGAGCGAGTCGCCAAGCTGATTCATGCCCACAGCTCGCGAAGAGCGAAGCCGTTTGTCGTGGTGGAGTGCGCAGCATTGCAGGAGAATCTGCTGCAGAGCGAGCTGTTCGGGCATGAGCGCGGATCCTTCACCGGTGCGGATCGCGCGAAGCCCGGCCTGTTTGAAGTTGCGGACGGCGGAACCATTTTTCTGGACGAGGTTGGCGAGATCAGCCCCACCATCCAGACAACCCTGTTGCGCGTGCTCGACACCTCCACATTCCGGCATCTGGGCGGCACGCGGGAGATTCGCGTAGACGTTCGAGTTCTGACCGCCACCAACCGCAATATTCCGGGCATGGTACGGCAGGGGCACTTCCGCGAAGATCTGTACTACAGGCTGAGCACAATCACGGTGGAGGTTCCGCCCTTGCGGATGCGCAGCGGCGACATCGACCTGCTGGCACAGCACTTTGCAACAAAGCTCAACCTGCAGTTCGGGTCAAACAAACAGCTCAGTGAAGAGGCACTCGCACTTCTGCGGCAGCATCCCTGGCCCGGCAATGTGCGCGAGCTTCTGCACGTGGTGGAAGCGGCGCTGGTGCTGTGCGAGAGCTCCACGGTGCTTCCGGAGCATCTTCCACCCGCATTGCAACCTGCCCGACCGCCGGCAAAAACGGAATTGCCGATGGCTTCTCCGTCTGTGTCTACGCTTGAAACGGCGGAGCGCGCGCATATTCTTGCAGCCCTTGAGGCCTGCAAGGGACACCGCGGCCATACAGCACGCTTGCTTGGAATCAGCGAGCGAAACCTGTATCGCAAGCTGCGCGACTACGATCTGCTCTGCTGAAGAACCAGCGGACGAAGCCGTGAGAAGCATCGCGTGTCCTGCCATGAAAGCCGCATAGCCTGCCAGCCGGGTTACTGCACGGACTCGCATCAGGAATGGGCGCGATGAAATCATCGCACCCGTGAACAGAACGACGTGCTCTGGCTAATGCTTGCCCGGGAATCCTCCCCACCCATGAAATGTCAGGTAGAGCGAATATCCGCAAACAGCAATGGATATCGCCATTTCAAGCAGCAGGCACGCGACGCCATATTTGTACCAGGACTCGTATTGGACTTCTTCGGCAGATGGCTGCGTATGCATCGATTTCCTCCTTGGGCAGTGTTCTGGGAGTTGTGTGCGACTAGGCTTCCTCAAAGGCAAGCGCATTCGTCAGCAGGCCGTGCTCTTCCGGGTGACGTTCATGGCGCGCGGCCCAGAAGTAGAAGAGCACGAAGGGAAGAAAGAGGAAGAGCGCAACATAGGCGTATCCGATGTGGATGTTCGATCCGCTCGCAAAGATAAGCGGGTAAGCAATTGCAGCCGCTGTGCTGACGCCGCCGATGAAGCCCGCAGCCGCACCGGGCCGATCCGGAAACAGCAGCGGCACCAGGGCAAACGTGCCTCCAGTGCCAAATGAGATGAAGACGCCCAGCGCGACGAGAACCGAGACCGAGATGTGCAGCGAGCCGGTCATTCCGCCTACCGTGAGCCCGGCCATGGCCATCACGATAAGCAGCAGAGCAATTCCCAGCCAGTGAAGGCGAGGCGCGTAGGGCAGGTTCCTGGCAATGAACGGCAGCGGCGTCCAGCCCTTGCGCTGGAAGAGGTCCGACATGAATCCCGAGAAGGGGCGAAAGAGCGAGGCCGTGAAGGATTGCACGGCAGCGAATGTTCCAGCGGCAATTTGAATGCCCGCAACGCTGTTGAAGCCAAGAGCAAGGATGGCTTCGTGGAAGCCGCGCGTGAAGTAGCTCGGCAACCATGCGTTCATTGAGATCTCAAGTCCGAACGACATCGCATACGCCAGCATCAAGGCAATCGCAATGTAACGGCTCCAGACGAAGAGCGTTCCGCGCAGGTCGCTTCGGCTGCGCACAAGCTCCCGCGCCTGGCTTGATCGTGCAGATTGGCCACGCACCAGGTACCAAACCGCGATGCCAATCGCAACCACGCCAAGCCACAGAAAGGCTCCCTGATAGTTCAGCCCGAAAATGCGGGGCAGCAGCAGGGCGCCTGCTCCGGCTCCCACGTTGCCCGTGCCCGCATACAGTCCCTCCGCGGTGCCAATTTCGTGCGCATCAAACCATTGCGCTACGTGCTGAATGCCTACAACGAAGGACACGCCCGCGATGGCAACAATCACGCGCTCAACAAACAGCGCACTGTAGCTTGCGGTGTAGGCCGATGCTATGGACACCGCCCCACAGACAAGGAGGATGAAGGCAAAGGTTCTCGGCGCTCCAAAGCGATCCGAGGCCCAGCCGGCGATAATCCTTCCTGCTGGCGCCATCCAGATTGCGGAGCTGGCCAGCAATCCGAGCGCCTTGATGTTGAGGTGATAATGCGCCGCGATGCTGGGGCTGAATGCGGCTGTTGAAAACCACATCAGGAAGCACCAGAAGAAACCGACCGTCGCAATGATGAGTTGCTCCACCTTATGAGTTGACATATCTCTCCTTGTAGAGGCAGTGGGGAAGAATCGCCGGATGTCTCACTTCGTACTCTTGCGCTTGGATTAACTCGTCGAACATGTCTGCGCTGAGAGTTCACAGACACTGCGGTTGTTGCGCTGCGCAGCTCGCAGCAAACGCCTATTTGGTCTTGCCTCCCGTATGAATGCGGCTCCAGTGATAGACACACTCCACGTATCCGTACTGCATGTTTTTGCCGGACGGATAGATTGCACCAATGACGGATTTGCCCTGGGCAAAGGCGTAGTAGAAGTTCAGATCGAGAGCCTTGACCGCGTGCCAGTCCGCACTCACGTCTGCCACTGAGGCGAACGATGAGGCTCCGTTTGCGGGACGTCCGACGTAGCCGAAGACTTTGTTGTCGAAGGCGCCTCCGCCCAGATACCACAGATCATGCGATGACGTCAGTTCAAGCCAATGCAGATCCGAGCGTAGTGAGAGCGCCTTCATGGGTTGGTCCATCAGCTGCACAAATTCTTCCGTGCTGTTCATCTGGTTGTAGAACGGAAGGCGCGCGTAGATGCGTGGTGTTGGAAGCACCTGAAAGAAGGTGTTGTGCGTATTGTCCGCGGCATTCTCGTCGCCTGTTGAGCGGAACCAACCGCCGCGCAGCCATGGACTGGTGGCCACATGGCTCAACTGGTAGCCGCCTTCTACTGCCGCTGCTCCGGCTTTATGTGACTGCACGCCCCAGCTGCCATTTTGCGCAGCGCCCCAGAAGAGAAAGTCGAATTGCCCCGGGCCCGCAGGAAGACTGGCGAGGAGATCGCCACCGTATGTTCCGATGCGGGTATTTGCGTGATCGGCGCCGCGCAATGCAGCGCTTCGATTGTCGGTCTTGGTCAGGCCGGTGCGGCCGTCGTGGAAGCCCAATGCAAATGCACGCGCAAGAACATGACTCCCTGCCGATCGTGTGAGTGCCAGGTATTGCACATCGACGTTCAGCTCTGGGTTGCCGTTCATGTTGAAGACTCCCTGGTCCGCGCGCGCGGCAAATGCGGTCACGTTCCATGGCCCCATCTGCGAGTGAAGATCAACTCCGTCAAAGCTGCGCTGCGCGTTCGAGAATCCAAAGTCCCCGATCAAACGGTGCGCAATGCGCTGCTGCTGCAGCCAGGTGATGGTGCGATCCGCCGGCTTGGTCTCAGTGCCATCCATGAATTCAAATCGACCAATGCGAAGATTTGTTTTCGCAGACGTAAAGCGGACAAACCCCTGCTTGAGAAACGCTGCTGCCGGATAGGAGTTTGTGTTTGCCGCGTAATAGCTCGCGCCCAGCCCGAGTTGCCCTTGTCCATTGCCGGCGCCAACAGCGTTGTCGGGAGCATCGAGTATCGACGGCTGTGAGAGCTCCAACTTCCAGTCCCATCGTTTCAGCCGCTGCTCGACGGCAATGCGCAGTAACGATTCGACGTAAGCATATTCATTCGAGGCCGGTGGCGCTGCAAACCATTGCCACGAGTCCACACGCGTTCGATCCATTACGCTCACCTGCAGCGAGCGGCCAGAGGATCCGGTTGACTGAGCACACACAACATGCGACATCGCGCTGAGCAGGACGAGAGTGAATGAAAGACTGCGACGAATTTTTTGATACACGAAGTCTCCTCGGGGAATAAATGCTCATGCATCCATACGTGCACTGCGCTTCTACTGGAGGCAAGCCGGATGAATCCTAATACACATCGCGGTGATATCGATGCTGGTCTTTCAGGCTCGCGACATAGTCCTGGGCCTGTTCCGCAGTCATTCCGCCCTCTTTCTCCACAATGGAGCAAAGTGCGGAATGAACGTCCTTCGCCATCCTCTTCGCGTCTCCGCACACGTATACACTCGCGCCCTCTTGCAACCAGGACCACAGCGCTCCTGAGTTCTCTGCCATGCGATGCTGTACGTAGATTCTGCGTTCCTGGTCGCGAGAGAACGCGGTGTCGAGCCGGGTCAGATGCCCATCCTTGTGCATTGCTTCAAGCTCGTCGCGATACAAGAAGTCTGTAGCTGCGCTTCTCTCGCCAAAGAAGAGCCAGTTGCGCCCTTTGTGCCCAAGAGTGCGCCGCTCATGTAGAAAGCCGCGGAACGGTGCAATGCCGGTACCGGGGCCGATCATGATCATCGCTGCATCGGGGTCGGTTGGAACTTTGAACTTCTTGTTTGGCTGGATATAGATCGGAAGCCGGTCCGAGACATCAACCCGATCGGCAAACAGTGTTGAACACACGCCGCCACGCGCACGATTGTGCGAGTTGTAGCGGACGACCGCGACTGTCGCATGAAGTTGCCGTGTATGCGCGAGAGGGCTGGACGATATGGAATAGAGCCGGGGAGTCAGAGGCGACAGCATCGCCACCAACTCTGCTGCGTCGTCAATCACGCCTGGGCACTCAACCAGCAAATCAACGAGACCACGATCGTAGACATACTTCTCAAGCTCCGTCTGCTTTTCCGGCACAAGCAAATCTCGCAGTCGATTGCACGCGCCGCGCTTTGCGTACTCCTGCACCATCTTGCGATTCAGCCGCGTGATCTGAAGATGCGTTGTCAATGCATTGTGCAGAGTTGTCGTTCCTGCCTTGCCATTCGGCACCAGTTCATTGCCGTTGAAGTGGAGCAGTTGCAGAATCTCTGCTACAAGATTTGGATCGTTTCTTGGAATCACGCCGAATGCATCTCCTGCCTGGTATGCAAGGCCAGTCCCTGCAGTGGAGAAGGCAAGATGGAGAGTCACTTTTGTTGACTGCGGCTGCGTGAGCGAACGCTTTTCCACGAGAGGCGCGAGCAGTGGATTGTCGCGCGAATACGGCCTGGACATAGCAGCCGCCTGGGGCTGCACTGTGCCATTCTGCGGCGGATCTTCCGGCTGACTCACAGCGAGAGACGGGTTCGCGCTTCTCTTGCCGGACGCGTGGTCAAGGTGTTGCATGCGCGCAAGAACCGCTTGTTTCCATTGCGCAAATGGCTCGTCTACATCGACATCACAATCCACCCGCTTGAGCATCTGATTTGCGCCAAGGGCGACGAGCTTGGAATCCAAATCGGCGCCAAACTTGCAGAACTGTTCGTAATGACGATCGCCAAGAGCGAATACACAGTAGGACAGCTTCTCCATGCGTGGGAAATGCTCGAGACACAGTTGCTCATAGAACGGCTGCACGCCATCGGGCGCATCCCCGTCCCCATAGGTGCTTGCCAGGATCAGAGCGTGCGTTTCTGATGCGAGCGCGGCCGGCGTATAGCCCACAAGAGTGGAGACGGACGGCACATACCCTGCTGCCTTTAGTTCCTTCGCGAGTTTGCGCGCCAACCCCTCTGCTGTTCCCGATTGGGAAGCGTAGAGAATGGCAACACGGTGGCCGGCTCTGCTCGGCTCCTGCTGTGGAGCAGACGCAGAGGAAAAAATTCCTGCAAGGAAGCCATTCAGCCACGCACGCTGCTCCGGGCTGAAGGGTGCATTATCGGGGATGTATGGAACTGACTGCGTCATTGGATCACCATTTCCTTTGCTTCCAGCATGGAGCGCAACTCTTCGACAGAGTGACGGCGACTAAATTCGAGAAAGGACTCGTTGGTGCGGCGCGCATTTATGTACGTCTGAAAGAGAGCTTCGAGCCTGGGAGCAAGCTGGTTGTATGGAATGGCGGGAACGAGTTCGCGTGCGATTCCCCGGTCTTCATCCGAGCCTCCGCCGATGACGACCTGATATCCTTCCTGGCCATTCACCTTCATCCCAAGCAGACCGATGTCGCCGACATAGTGCTGCGCACAGGAGTGGGGGCATCCGGTCACGTGCAGATTGACCGGCTGGTTGAGTTGGAAGCGCGAGTCAAGCTGGCGGGCCAATTCCACTGCATGCGTTTTGGTGTCGGTTGAGGCATAGCGACATCCTCGATTTCCCGTGCATGCAACCGTGCCACGCATCACCGTGCCTGCACTGCAGTCGAGACCAGCCTCACGAAGCATCTCCACTGCCTCAGTGACGCGGCTTGCATGGACATTCGGAATCAGCAGATTCTGCCATACAGTCAGCCTGAGTTCGCCGGAGCCACACTGATCGGCAATGCGTGCGATTGCGCTCATCTGATCGACAGGCAGGCGGCCCACCGGGACGGACACGCCGATGTAGTTGAGGTCCGGCTGCACCTGCGCATGGACACCGATGTGGCTCGCACGATCGATCTGCCTGCGCGGCTCACACTCCTGAACGTCTGCGCGAAGAAGCGAGAATGCGAGCTGTTTTTCCGTCTCGGCAACGAACTTCGCGACGCCCCAGCGATCGACAAGATACTTGAGGCGCGCCTTCTTCCGATCCGTTCTGTCGCCGTTCTGCACGAATACCCGGATCATGGCTGCGGCCACGGCCACGGTTTCTTCCGGGCGCACAAGCAGATCACAATCGGCAGCGAATTGCTTGTGTCCAGTAATGCCGCAGAGAAGGACCCGGAAGTAGATGCCCGCTGGAACAGATTTTCCCTCGGCAACCCTCACAGCCTGGAATCCGATATCGTTCGTATCGGCAAGCACGCTGATTGCGCCGCCGCTGTCAAACGCCACGTTGAACTTGCGCGGCAGTTCGTATAGCTCACGCGAGTTCAGTATGTAGTAGTGAAGCGCTTCCGCGAGAGGAGCCACATCATACAGCTCTGCCGCGTCGATCCCCGTTGTGGGCGAGGCCGTGATATTGCGCACGTTGTCTGCGCCGGAGCCTCGCGCAGTCAGGCCGAGTGCATGCACCCGTTGCAGTACGCGCACAATGGCTTTCGGCTGAAATTCTCGAATCTGGATGTTCGCGCGCGTTGTCAGATCGGCGCGGCCAGCGCCCCAGTTCTCTGCAATCTCAGCAAGGCCACGCAGCTGGTGTGCAGAGAGGACGCCGCCCGGAATGCGAAGCCGTAGCATGAATGAATCCTGGGCCGGAGCGACGTAAAACAAGCCGTGATATTTGAATCGGAAAATGTCTTCCGCTGCGGGCGCACAATCCATTTCTGCGTGCGCAATCAGTTTTTCCCAGATGTCGAGCGGATTTTGTTCGTACTTCCAAAGCTCCTCGCGGCATAGATCCGAGACCGGTGTTCCGTGAACCGTTGGCTCGCTGGCGGCAAGATTCACAGCGCTGGAGTTGGCGTCCTTGGTGAATTGCCCCGACTGCGTGAGGCCGACAAACGGCTGCGAGCCGCGCTGCATCGCAGCCGAAAAGAATCCCGCAAGATATTGCTTCTGCTTTTCGGTGAAATGAGTTGTATCGCCCGATTGAGGGAAGACCATGGCAGATGCCTCCTCCGCTAAAGCTGACAGTGGGAATGAGAATGATGGCCATCACAGCCGCTGAAGATGCGCACAAAGAGCGCAGGACACAGCGGCTTTCAGCTCGGCGGGGAGCAAGGGAGTGGATGTTACGAAGATGCCTCTGCACGGCAGGGTGAGAGGCGGATGGAAAGGGGAGACAACTGAGTCTCACCCTTGCGCAAATATTAAGATGAAATCGCCGCGCGAACAA
The DNA here is from genome assembly GCA_021781495.1 of Acidobacteriota bacterium. Lineage (GTDB taxonomy): Bacteria > Acidobacteriota > Terriglobia > Terriglobales > Acidobacteriaceae > Telmatobacter. Next base: position 10,945 of record JAJXWS010000020.1, read on the forward strand.
CAGGAAATTTCAAAATCCTTATGCGTCTTTATGCGATGTCCCAATGCGTGGAATCCCGTCACGCTAATGCGAGTCCGCTGCACTGACGTCGCGTGGCGTTGATTCCCTTCCTACTTCCGACAGTCGTGACTTGCGCAGATCTTCATTAAGCAGGATCGCTTCGGCAATCTCTCGCATGGACTTTCTCCTTTGCCGGCTCTCTCGCTGCATCGCGCGATAGGCGGCTTCTTCGTCAAGTCCAAACTCGCGCTGCAACACGCCCTTTGCACGCTCAACCTGCTTTCGCGATTCAAGCCGCTCGGCGAGCTCCGTATTTTCTGTCTCCAGCCTTGCTCGTTCCAGGTCAGCGCCAACCAGGTAGCCAACGGCAGCGAGGAGGCGAACCTCCTGCTCTGAGTGCTGATAAGGCTTGCGATGCTGCAGATTCATGACACCGACAAGCTTGCTGCGACACAGAATGGGGACGGAAAGAAAGGCCTCAAACGAGTCCTCAGGAAGATTGCGGAAGCGCTTAAAACGCGGATCCTTCAGCGCATGCGCCGCAATTGCAACAGGCTCACGATGCCAGCCTACCCATCCGGTGATTCCCTGACCAAGTGCAATGCCAAGACGATCGACCACGTCTGCATGAGGATTCTTTGAGGCGCGCAACACCAGTTGATTGTCTTCCAGCAAATAGATAAAGCAGGAGTCGCATTGAATCAAGGAAGAGGCGAAGTCAACGATGCGGTTCAGCACCACATGGAGCGGATCGGACGCTGCCATGCGGCTTCCTATTTCGTGCAGAAAGTCGATTGCAGTGGGCCTGGGCATTTCCGCCTGGCCCTTTGCCGATTCGCCGCGCAGCAATGGGCTGATGGGAAGCGCGGGGATCAGCGCTGGCACCTGCAGGGCCGCGGCAGTACGCTTTTGCTGCAGCAGCGTGTCAGCGCGTTCGGCAAGCTCTTTGACCAGAAATCCCATGCGCGACTGGGAGGGCTCAAAGTCCGGTTGCACGTTGTACATCGAAAGGCCCTCAGTCGTGCTGGGACCTATTGAGCTAATCAGGGTGGAGCGAAAGCCTTCGTGCAGCGCGTCGGTGTATCCCATGCGCTCCGCCATCAGGAACAGGTGCGCAACCTGCCCGGCATTCATCAGCAGAAGCACGTCCACGTGGCCATGCGCGAGTGCGATTACGGCCTCGCGCAGCGGCTGCACATCCTCTGGCAACGCCCACCGGTACACGGGGATCCGCGTGATGGAGATTCCCTTCTCTGCAAGCGCCGTCAGCAGTTCAGGATTGGAAGTGCCATATTCCTGAACGGCAATATTCATTCCTTGAAAGGACTCACCGAACTCGCGCTCCATGGCGACCATGAGTGCGCGCCATGTGAATGGCTCCGGAGCAATTACGGAGATGGGTATATTCAATTCGCGCAGAGCACTCGACGATTTCGGACCCCGCGCTGCCACCTTGATGGAGCGCAACGCGTCAAGGAAACGCGACTGATCCATGTGTTCGCCGACGATCTTCATCAGAGACTTTACGCCAACGCCCGTAGTGAAGATGACCAGATCGAATGCGCCGCGAAGCACGCCTTCGGCAAACTCCAGAACCGGCGCGTTCGATGCCAGCTGCTCCTCGCGCATCGCGGGCGCGGTCAGCGGCTCGCCGCCATAGGTGCGAATCAGTGTCGCAACCTCTGTCGCACGCCTTGACTCGAGGCTGAGAACGCGCAGCCCTCCGAAATCCGCAGCCTGCGAGACATGTTCGTTGGCATTGGGTCTTGTCTTCATTGCGTCTTCACGTACTCCTCGCGTTGAGAGCCGGTACAGTCCGCTGACGTTACCGCGACATACTCGCGCAGCCGGCTCGTGCTTCGAGGCAACCGTGTGTGCGTCTCTGCGATTGCGCACCGAGTACTTCATGCTCCCTCGAAAGGAGCAGAATTCAAGAGGCTTATCGATGCACGAATGTGAAATTCGCCGGCTACTGTATTTGGATTTACTCATGCGCGCGCGTTCGTCCGCGGCGAACGCACGTTCCAATAAGGCGGCTGAACTGCGTTCTCATCGAAATTGGACCGTTCCGCAGGCCTCCTGGGGAAGTGCCGCTTTCCTTACTGTATGGAATGCCAAATAAGGATGCCGTGAGGAACGCTGCGAAAACATGCGCTGATGACGCAGACAGCGCGAAAACCTCTTGCATGCAATGCGAGTCCACGTTATGCTGCAAAGCATCTGCCTAGCGCAGAACAGGATTTGTCCTGATCTGCGGTTTCCCGGTCGGCTCCGCATGCCGGCAGAGTGGAAACAACACGTTCCCCCGGCTCCTCGAAGAGCACACAGAAATTCATGGGCGAGTTGCAGGATTGCGTCAGCGCACTCTGCATTCGCCATCGTGTCCTCTTTGACCGCAACGACACATCGTTGCCCTGGAGCCTTATGGAACTGCCACTGCTTGACCGCATTGAACAACCCGGAAGCTTCGTCACGCTTGCAACCATGCAATCAACGCATGAGGAACATGCGTCCTTTTGTGGCGTCAAGCGAGGCAACCAGCCGTTGCGGATGCCCGGACCGGGCGAGCAATATCGCTTCCACTTCGACATGACGAAGTGCATCGGATGCAAGTGCTGCGTGGTTGCATGCAACGAGCAGAACGGAAATCCGCCTGACATCTTCTGGAGGCGCGTTGGCGAAATCGAGGGCGGTGTCTACCCTGAGACGCGTCGCCACTATCTCTCGATTGGCTGCAATCACTGTCTTGAGCCCACCTGCATGAAGGGCTGCCCGGTTGACGCATACAGCAAGGACGGTGTCACCGGCATCGTGCGTCATAGCGCCGATGCATGCATCGGCTGCCAGTACTGCACATGGAATTGCTCCTATGGGGTTCCTCAATTCAACCCTGAGCGCGGCGTCGTTGGTAAGTGCGATATGTGCTACGGGCGTCTGCAGGATGGAGAAAACCCCGCTTGCGTGATGGCGTGTCCTGAGGATGCAATTCAGATCGAGATTGTGCGCATGGACGCGTGGCAGCAGGAATACCGCGAGCATGCCAACTCGCCCGGCATGCCATCACCCGACGACAGCATCTCCACGACGCGCATTACTCTGCCCCAGCTTGCAGACTGCGGCCTCAATCGAGTTGATCGTGGACATCTCCAGCTTGAGAACCCTCATTGGCCATTGATCTTCATGACGGTTCTTACGCAGCTTTCCGTGGGTGCCTTCAACGCTATCGGGTGGATGCAGGCATTTGCCGGTCATGCTGACCGCGTTGCGAGCCTGGTTGCGCTCGTGATCGCGCTCTGCGCTCTTTCTGCATCCACGCTTCATCTTGGCCGGCCGCTGTATGCCATGCGCGCACTCAAGATGTGGCGGCGTTCGTGGCTCAGCCGCGAAGTCCTGCTCTTCACACTTTTTGCAGCTACAGCCACTCTCTACTCAGCCTGTCTGTGGGCGCCAATGAGCGGCACGACGATCCTCGGTTCGATCGCATCGCTCGTGGGCCTGTCGGGAGTGGGAGCAAGCGCGAGGCTGTATCTCGCACCTGGCCGGCCGGCGTGGAATTCACCGTTCACCATCTTTGAGTTCTTTTCGACAACGGCATTGCTTGGCGCCGCAATCGCCAGCCTTTTAGCACACGGAACCACAGGAATATGGCTTGTGACAGCCTGCGCGGCTTGCAGTCTTGGTGTATTTTGCACCAAGCTTGCATGGCTTGCACGCTCGCCTTCTCACCAGCTCTATGGCGCGTGGCAACTGCTCTCAACCACGCTCTCTAACAAAGTTCTTCTGCGGATCGGACTGCTGTTTGTGGGATTGTGGCTCTTCAACGTGGAACAGGCTTTCCCGGCTCGCGCTGGTGCGCTTCTTCTCATGCTCGCGGGGGAATTTATGGGCCGTTATCTCTTCTTCGTCAGCGTAGTTCCCACGAATATCGCGAGCAGCTTTCTGATGCAGGAGGCCGCATGAAGTTCGCGAATTGGCTAAGGCGGCGCAGTGGCTTCGACACCCGCGCAGCGGAATACAGATATGGTCGCGATCCAGTGCTCGGGTTTACGGCAGAGCGCAAGCACGCGGACACGTGGGTGAACTCAACTTGCGGCTATTGCTCCGTAGGCTGTGGAATGCAGCTCGGTGTACGAGATGGTCGCGTTGTCAGCGTGCGCGGTAATCCCGATCATCCTGTGAATCGCGGAAAGCTCTGCCCCAAGGGATTGGCAGAGCACTACACCATTGAAGCAGAGGGCCGGGCGCGCTATCCACTTCTCAGGCGGAAGGATGCGTTCGTACGCGTGAGCTGGGATGAGGCGCTCGACACCATGGCAGCGCGGTTTCGCAGCATCCAGACGAGATACGGCCCTGAGTCCATCGGCGTCATCAGCACCGGGCAACTTGTGACCGAGGAGTTCTACACGCTGGGCAAACTCGTGCAGCTGGGCCTGGGCACTCGCAATTACGACGGCAATACAACGCTCTGCATGTCAACCGCGGTGTCCGGTTACAAGCGATCCTTTGGAAGCGACGGCCCTCCCGGCGCATATGAGGATCTCGAACGTGCAGACGTCATCTTTCTCATCGGCGCAAACATCGCAGAGAACCATCCAATCCTGTGTTCTCGACTCGAGTCAAATCCCGGCAAGACTCTTGTGGTTGTTGATCCACGCGTTACCAAGACAGCTATGATGGCGGACCTTTACCTTCCAGTGAAGCCGCGATCAGACCTTGCGCTACTGAACGCGATGCTGCGCATCATCGTGGACGAGCAGCTCTATGATCGCGACTTCGTGGAGAAGCACACGTCCGGCTTTGACGATTTGTGCCAGTCGCTGCAGGAGATTGAGCTTGACGCAATGGCACGCATCACGGGGCTTGATCCCGAATTGATCGTTCGCGCTGCGCGCCTGTACGCAAATGCACGCGCTCCATTCATTGGCTGGACGATGGGCGTGAATCACAGCACCAAGGGCACTGAGACGGTGAATGCGATCAACAATCTTGCGTTGCTGACCGGGAAGATCGGTCACGCCGGAGCATCCCCGTTCTCCATCACCGGCCAGTGCAACGCAATGGGCACGCGGGAAGCGGGCTTTGCATCGGGCCTGCCCGGCTATCGCAAATTCGAAAGTGCCGTGGATCGTGCGGAGCTTGCTCAAATCTGGCAGATTGCGGAAGAGCGCCTGCCCACCAGTCGCGGCCTTGCGTATCCCGACATGATTGAGGCCGCGATTTCCGGCAAGATTCGCGGGCTATGGATTCTTGGAACAAACCCTCTCGTGTCGTTTCCAAACGTGGATGTGCTGAAGCAGGCCTTGGACAATCTCGACTTTCTTGTCGTCCAGGATGGCTTTCATCCAACGCCGACAACGGAACTGGCTGACCTTGTACTTCCCGCCGCAATATGGGGAGAGAAGGAGGGCACCTACACAAACTCCGAGAGGCGCGTGAGCAAGGTCAACGCAGCGGTAGATCCACCAGGCGAGGCACGCTCTGACTTTCAGATCTTCCTTGCGCTTGCTGAGAAGCTTGGCTGCCGCGATGAGCTGTTCCACGGCTGGAGCACGCCTGCCGATGCGTTCGAGGAATGGAAGCGAGTCTCCGCAGGCAGGCTCTGCGACTACTCCGGCATGAGCTACGAAAGTCTTGAGACCTCCGGTGGAATTCAGTGGCCATTCCCTGCCGGAAGCTCCGAGGCTCCGTCCACCGTTCGCCGTCTTTATGGCGACGGAGTCTTCGCCACTCCGGATGGGCGCGCGCAACTGATCGCAACGCAGTGGAGTCCCTTTCCGGAGCAGCCGAATGCGGAGTTCCCGTTCATCCTGAACACAGGCAGAACGGTGGAGCATTGGCATACGCGCACCAAGACAGGCGCAATCTCGATCCTGCAGCGCATGTCTCCGCGCGCGTGGCTTGAGATGAATCCCGCGGATGCGCAGAAGCTGAAGTTGAATTCACACGACCGCGTGGATGTCGTCTCCGCACGCGGGCGGGTTATTGGCGTGGAACTACGTGTAACCGAGATTGTCGGTCAGGGACAGGTCTTTCTTCCATTCCACTTTGTGGAGACCAACGCAAACCAGTTGACCCAGAGTGCCTACGATCCGATTTCACGCGAACCAAACTTCAAACAGTGCGCGGTCCGCGTTGAAAAGCAATCCGGCGTGAACGTCTGAAGAGTCAGCCTGTTCGCCCTGCTGCCAGGTTTGCAGTTCCCTCCCGAGTTTCCGCGGACAGGAGCTGCCATCCGGTCGAATAGATTCTCTACAAGTGCTATGTTTGTTTTTCGGTTGCGCCCGTCGTGCGGTTCTCAAGGCAGTGTCCATCGGACCAAGAGCTGGAAAGCCTGGTCCGCAATGACGCAGCATTCCAGCAGATCCGATGGACCAGCCCTGCGTGCCCGGTAAACAGCGTTTCTCCCCGAGCAGATGGCGAAGCCGCTAGTGCCCAAAGACTGTTCCTACTGCGATGACAGTTCCGCAGCTTATTCTTCGTAGTTTTTTGCATCGGCAATAAAGCCGTGCGAGGTGTTGTTTGCATCACCGAAGACGCCAACGATTTGGCCACTGTTGTTTATGCCCAGCGCTATAGTGGCCGCAGCTCCTTCGATATCGATGGACGTGAATTTTCCGTTATGCAACAGGAAGCCATGATTGCTGCTTTTCTGGCCATATCCTCCAACCACGTCCCCGTAATCGTTAATGCCCCATGGATCAGTGAAATTGGCGTTGGGATAGCTGAAGGACGTCTCTCCGGACCCGTTCAGGATGAACCCAATCAATTTGCTAGGTGCAGAGTAATACCAGCCGACAATCGTTCCGGTCGCGTTGATGCCTTGATACATCCGATACGCAGGACTGATTGTCGCGAGAGCGCCGTTCTGCATGATCCATCCGTGCATTGTCCCAGGATTGTGCATGCATCCAACGATTGTGTTGCTCGAATTGATCCCTTCCGGCATGAAGTTAAAGCGTCCCGGAATATCGAGGGACTGAAATGCTCCGCTGGCTGTGCGTAGAAAGCCGCGTAGCAGATTGTCCGCAACAATGCCGTAGAAGCCCACAACGTTACCATTTTGATCAATGCCCGCGGCTTCAGTCCACATAGCGTTCGGGTAATCGAAGCTCAGGCGGTAGTTGTTGCCATCGTAAAGAAAACCGTGCTCGGCGCCATCGCTACTCCAATAAGAACCCACCATTAAGCCCTTGTCGTTGATTCCCTTGATGAAAGTGCCCATTGCGCCTGGATAGTCGAATGTTATTGTTTGCGCGGCGGCTACCACGGTGAGCACAAGCGCCAGCAAAGGAAACACGAGGAGCGTGCCTGCACGAGCTACCAGCGTACTTACCTGTTGAGTGAGTCTCCTTGAGATCTTCATTCCTTCCTCCTACTCAGATTGGCTTGTATTCGGCGTCAGAAGACAGCGAACGCCGCGGACTATGAGGCAGCGGAACTGGAAAATCAATGGATGACTCGGCATTTGTAGGTGATCGCGTAGGTTGTTGTAGAAATTGGAGTTAAATTTCCATGTCTATAAACCCGGAAACAGGCTTATACTCTCTGCCGCAATCATCCCAGCCATGGTGACGGTTTAAGGGGGCAGCAAGATGCTCCGCTTTGGCGTCTTTGAATTGGATCGAAAAACCGGAGAGCTGAGTAAGTCCGGACACAGGGTTGCGCTGCGGCCACAGGCTGCCCGGGTTCTAGCAATTCTGGCAGAGCGGCCTGACGAGCTGGTAACCCGCGAACAGCTGAGAGAGTGCATCTGGGGTTCGGATATCTCCGTCGATTTTGAGCACGGACTCAACCAGTGCATCCGGCAGATCCGGCTGGCGCTGGAGGATGACGCCGAAACTCCGCGCTACGTGGAGACGCTGCCCAGGCTGGGCTATCGCTTTATCGCGCCGCTGCGGGAAAACAAGGCACTTGCAACGAGCGGCACACACGCGGTAGCCTCCTTGCCGGATTTGCTTGCTCCGCCGGCGGCGCATACAGGCGCGGAACTTGCGGCCCTAACGCCGGGCTCTCGGCGTATGTTCCGGTGGCTTGCAATCGCGGCAATGGCGGCAGTCGCTGGCGTTGCTGGGGTGGTCACGTCTTCTCATTCCGTAAAGCGGACGCCGAGAGGATTGCCTGCGCCCAGCCTGACGCGTCTAACGTGGGATTCCGGGCTCACCACCGATCCTGCACTGTCGCCGGATGGCAACCTTCTGGCCTATGTCTCAGACCAGAACGAAGAAGGACATCTGGATGTTTATGTGCGCCGAGTAGGCGGAGGGGATCCGCTGCGACTCACATTCGGATCGGGCGATAAGCGCGCTCCGGTATTTTCGCCGGATGGCGGCATCATTGCCTTCAACGTGGATGACGACGACGGAATCTACATTGTCCCGGCACTCGGCGGAAAGGCAAGGAAGCTTGTATCGAAAGGCAACAGCCCGCAATTCTCGCCGGATGGCAACTGGGTAGCATTTTCAGTGGGAGATATGTCGGGAGTAAACCTGAATACCGACCGCGGAGACAGCATGTACGTCGTCGCCGTCGGCGGAGGAGTGCCACGGCAGATACGCTCGGACTTCATTGGCGCCACCCACCCGTTGTGGTCTCCCGATGGAAAGTACCTGCTGTTTCTTGGGAATCCGAACAACGACGATGCCCCGGAAAAATCAGTGGACTGGTGGGTGACTCCGCTAAGCGGCGGTGCAGCCGTGAAGACAGGCGTATTGGACGCCACGCGCGCGGCCGGACTTACGAGCGAGTCTCAGGCATATCCGTGGGCGATTGTGCCTGCGGCCTGGGATGCGAACGGCAATTGGATACTCTTCTCCGCGCGGTCGGGTGACAGCATAAATCTGTGGCGGGTGCAGATCGCTCCCACAACATTCCAACTAGCAGGCCGGCCGCAGCAGCTGACCTCCGGCCCTGCACGCGAAGAATACCCTTCGCTGGTTTCCCGGCCGGATGGCAGCATGCGAATTGCCTTCGCGAGCCTGTTGCAGGAGCTTTCCGCCTGGAGCCTGCCCATCAAGCCGAACGAAGGCAAGGTAACCGGTGCGCCGCAACAGTGGACACGCGACGAGGTGGGCGACTTTATGCCAAATGTGTCGCGCGATGGCGCCAGGCTCACCTTCATCTCTACCAGGCCGGGCGATCAGGAGGTCTGGGTAAAGGACCTTCAAACCAGTACTGCATCTGCGCTTACCACGACACATACGCTGAAATATGAACCAACCTTCAGCCCGGATGGATCGTGGATCAGTTTCAGCGAGATACCCAAATGGGATATTTACATCGTGCCCAGTACGGGTGGAGTACAGGAGATGGTGTGTGCCGGTTGCGGCGAGGCCACGGACTGGTCAGCGGATGGCAAGCGCCTGCTTGGCAATACCCTGGACGGGCGCGCATGGATGCTGGATTTGTCTTCGAAACACAGGACAGACCTGCTTTCAACTCGCCAATGGATCGCAACCGATTCCTTTGCGCCCGATAACCGCTGGTTCACTTTCCAGAGCGTGGGGTCGGGCCTTTTTCATGCATTCATTGCCCCGGTCAGTGCAACACCAGTGCCGGAAAGCAAATGGATCGGCATCCTCGACGGAGAAGTCGAAGCTTGGTCGCCCGATGGCAACCTTGTCTATGGCACATCGAAGCAGGACGGCCACGAATGCATCTGGGCACAGCGTCTTGACCCGGTTACCAAAAGACTCGTCGGAAGTCCGTTTGCCGTGTTCCATTCCCACGACGCTCGGCTGTCACTCGCCAACCAGACAGAGACCACGCTTGCCATCGCCAAAAACAGGCTTGTATTCAGCATGGGCGAGCGCACAGGCAACATCTGGATGGCCGAATGGAAAGCTCCGTAAGCACGCATGGCAAGCGGTCCGAGCGCGCTCCATTGCGACTGCTTGCTGAATAGAAGGCCCATCTCGCAACAAAAGTTCATGCGGGAACGGGCAGGCAGCTATTCCGAAATGGGCGCCTTCAGAAAAATGTCGAAGGCCGTATCAAGCTGCCGGAGGGCTGCGTCGCGGCTGAGATGGTAGACGCGCGCGTGATTAATCAGCATCACCGTAGTGCCGTGCAGAACAGCAAAGATCTGGTGCAAGCGTTCCTCGACGAGACATTCCGGAGTGTGGCGCGGAAGAGCGAGCCTGAGGTTCTGGCGAAAATACGCAATAGCGGAGCTCGCCGCATCGTTGCGCATTTCCTGTGCCTGCGCGTCAATCGCTGGCACTAGAAATGTGAGCCTGTAGTGGTGCGGATTCCTGGCTGAGAGCAGAACAAAATGCCGCAAAGCCAGTCGCAGCCGCTCCCGGGGGTCGGGGAGATGATCGAATCGTTCATGCACCTGGATCGTAAACTGCCGATAGAGTTCCGTGCAGAGATGGCGAATCAGCGATTCCTTGTCCGGGAAATGCCGATACATCGCCATCTGCGAGCAACCCACTTCATCGGCAATGCGGCGGATGGACACGCTGTCATAGCCTTCCTTGCCGAACAGTCTGCTGGCAGCGTCCAGCAGCCGCGAACGCAGGTCTTCCCCGGCCTTGAATTTCCTTTTCTCCTCCGCGATTTCAGTCTCGGTCATCCCGCTTCCTCATCACATTTGTATTCTATGTACACTTAGTATACACTGTAAACATGAAGACGATGTACATCCACAAGCACGCCTCTTCGCGATTCCCGTGGATGGAAGGTCTCTTGCTCCTGGGCGCATGTCTGATGCAACCAATTCCTGCCAGTGCTCAATGCGCCGGGGTTGTCACCGATCTTGCAAGCGCGGCCGCCTGCACTGGCCGCCTCACAAACTCCAAAGCACTGATTGAAGTCGACCCGGCAAAGACCTACACGCTGGACGAACTCATTGATATTGCGGAGAGCAACAATCCGCGCACCAGAATTGCATGGGAGCAGGCAAAGCAGGCTGCCGAGAAAGCCGGGATCGCGCGAAGCGATTATTATCCGCAGTTGGCAGGCTTCGCACTGTTCGGCAACCAGAAGTTTATCGTTCCTTTTCCCAGGCCGTACGCGCCGCATGGCTATACGATGGTCGAGAATCCCTTTACGGATGACGGGCTGGCGCTGAGCTACACCATCTTTGACTTTGGCAGGCGGCGAGCACAGTTGGAAACGAGCAAGGCGCAGCAACTGGCCGCCGCCGCGAGCTTTCAGCGCGCGAACCAGGATGTGGCGTACACCGTCATCGTCGCCTACTATCGGCTGATTACGGCTCAAGAGCGGCTGGAAGCCATTCGGCAAACTCTGAAGACCGCACAGACAACGCAGGCGGCTGCGGAGGCACAGCTAGCCAACGGGCGCTCCACGCTGCCCGATGTATTGAATGCAAGGGCAGGCACCGCGCGCGCTGAGTACGATCTGGAGTCGAGCCTTGGCGACGATGCGGCCGCGCGTGTTCAACTGCGCGAGGTGCTTGGCGCCGAGCCTTCCGATGCAATCATAGTAAAGGAACCGTCAACACTGCCGAATGCGCAGGAGGTTTCCGCATCGGCACAGGCGCTGGTTGAGAAGGCACTGACGGAGCGGCCGGATCTCGCCTCGTTCGCCGAAAGACTCAAAGCATCCCAGCAGGAACTGAAGGCAGCGCGTGCTTCGTATTTGCCGACTGTTGACTTTACCGGCAAAGGCTCTGTGCAGTCGATCTGGCCAACGGTCAGCAAGGAGTACGGCTCCAGCCTGGCCGACACAACACAGTTTGTGTGGGATGCGAGCCTGAACATTCATTGGAATTTCTTCGATGGCGGACGGCGGCGCAGTGAAACCATTGCGCGCGCATCTGAGCAGCGTGAAGCTGCCGAGGACCTGAGAGAGAAGCGCGACAGTGTCACGCGTGAGGCGTGGACGGCATATTTGCAGTTCCGGACGGCGACCCGTCAGGAACAGGCTGCGGAGACGCTTCTGAAGGCGGCCACAACCTCGTACGATGCCTCGCTCGATGCCTACGGATACGGCGTGAAGAACCTGATCGATCTCGTAAATGCGCAATCGCAGCTGGCCGAGGCTCGACTGGCTGCCGTGCAGGCGCGATCCGCGGTTCTGACCAGCGCAGCGAATGTAGGCTACACGACGGGCGAGTTGCTCCGAAACAAACCAGCAGATGCGTCGCAAGCTGCTCCTGCACATCCATAAAGGCATTGACGAGATGAGTATGTTTCGTAAAATCCCGCAGGCAATTGCAGCGACTGCATTATTGCTGCCGGGCGGCTGTTCGCGTGCACCCATGATGGACATGGACGGTTCCTTCCTGCCGTCATGGATGTTTTGCCTGCTGGCCGGAATTCTTGCCGCCGGCATCACATATTGGCAACTCGTGCGACGCAGGCTGCAACATCGCGTCATGCCCGAGGTCATCTTTTATCCCAGCCTTGCTGTGGCTGTGGCATGCCTGTTGTGGCTCGTGTTCTTTCGATAGAAGTGAGGTAAAGCTGTGAAGCCGGAGACGACTGGTCCGCGCAGTTACGGAGTCAGAATATCAATCGCCACGCTCGCAATTGCGCTGGTGCTTCTGCTCTGCGTAATGTGGGGCACAAGGCATCATCCCCGGACCGACGATGCGAGCGTGCGAGCGAACTATGTACAGTTTGCTCCCGAGGTGGAAGGACGCATTGTTCGCATTGCGGTGAGGGACAATGCCTTTGTCCACGCCGGGGACCTACTGTTCGTTATTGATCCAAGGCCGTACCAATACGCGTTGGACCAGGCGGTCTCTGACCAGCAATTGCTTGAAGAACAGATCATCGATACGCAGCGCAAAATAGCCGCACAGAACAGCGCTGTGGCTGCGGCAAAGGCGGGCGTAGCCGGATCGCGTACGCAGACTGCCAGCGCGGGCAGCGAAGTACAGGCATCAAGCGCCGCTGTGCAGCGGGCCAGGGCGGCACTGCAGTCTGCCGAAGCACAGCAAACACTGGCGCTGAATAATCTTCACCGCATTGAACCACTGCTCGCCAAGCAATACGTAACCGTAGAGCAGGTGGACGATGCACGCACGAAGGCACGCGTGGCCGAACAGAATTTTCAGGAGGCTCAGGCTGCGCTCCAGGAGGCGCTGGCACGGGAGACGCGCTCGCGCTCAATGCAGCGCGAAGCCGAAGTGGGTGTAGCCGTTTCCCAGGCAAAGCTGGATGAGAGCATCCACGCCGTCGACAGGCTCGACACTCTTCTGGCGCAGCGAACTGCCAAAGCCGCCAGGGTTGCCAGCGCACGACTCGATCTGGCGCGCTGCACCGTGGTGGCGCCCTTTGACGGCTATGTAACCAACCTCAACGTGTCAGAAGGCGAGATGGCCAAGCCGGGCATACCGATCTTTACACTCATCGATGCGCGCCGATGGTATGTCGTGGCAAACTATCGCGAATCGGACCTGAGGCACATCCAGCCGGGCATGCACGTCGATGTCTACCTGATGGGTAATGCCTCGCGCCGCTTCGATGGAGTTGTGGAGAGCATCGGCAACGGTGTTTCGCCCGATGATTCGGAAGTGAGCAATGGCCTGCCCCAGATCGACCACACGCTCAACTGGGTTCATCTTGCAGCACGTTTTCCAATTCGAGTGCGCATTCTCAATCCCGATCCCACTCTTTTTCGCATTGGCGAAACTGCGATCAGCATTGTGAGATAAATCTTGCCGGAAGCCTTTGCTCAAACCCGAGGATGGCTGGACAAGGTATTCCAGGAGCTGCCTCCTGCGCACGGGCGCTATGCAGGCGCACTCAGGACGGCCTTTGCAGCCACGCTGGCAGCAGCGATTCTGCTGATGCTGCAGGTTCCGATGATCGCGCCCGGCCTGTATCTGATCTTTCTTGTCTCCTACGATGTACCTTATCTGACGCTTCGTCGCAGCGTGATGGAACTTGTGTCTCAGTGCGCGGGTGTCGCCCTTGCGCTGATGCTCATCCAAGTTACGGGCAATGACCCGATGGCCCGCGTCCTGGGGATCGCCGCTTTTACATTTCTCTCCGCATTCCTGCTGAATGCCTGCACGGCTCGCGTGGCAGCGATGAACCTGGGCATCTTTCCCTTGCTGACACTCTCTCTGTGGGAATATCATCTGCCGCCCAAGCTGCTCGTGTATCTCTCGGCTGCGCCCATTGCAACGGGTGCGCTCGCAGTCGGTTGCAAGGTCGCGATCGAATATCTTTTCACGCATCGTGATCCACAGCGCGCCCTGCAATTGGAGATTGCGGCAAGGCTGAAAGCTCTCCGTGCGATGTTCGCGCTATACGGCATGGAGAATTCAGGCGATCAGCTCAAGCCAGCCATTGCAGCCGTTTCGCGCTATGCATTCGCTGGGCAGGGCAAGATGCTTTCGCTGCTGAAGGAAGTGCAGTCCCAGCCCATGGCTCATGGCACTGAAGTTGCTGTTCATTCCGCGGTCATCCCGTTTTTAGCGCGGCTGCTCGACCAGGCTGCATCTTTTGGAAGACAGTCTTCAGAAGGAATGGACGAGAGCTGGAAGCCTGCGGCAACACGGATTGCACATACGCTGCATGCAATTGAGACTGGACGATTCGAGGAAGTAACCAACCCGGATGAAGACATCGCGCGCCTGCACGCGCCCTTCCGCACCCTCTTTCAAACGCTGTATAACCTGGCGGCGGTCAGCAGGCCAACGCGGCAGTATGCGGCTGTGGATTTGCCGCAACAAAAGAAAGAGCCGTTGTTCAAGGCGGATGCGTGGACGAATCGCGAATACCTGGCCTATGCCGCGAAGCTGAGCTTGTGCGCAACGCTGTGTTACATCATCTATAACGCGCTGGCGTGGCCGGGAATCTCCACCGCTACGCTGACGGTGCTTGTAGCCGGCTTAAGCACATCCGGGACAACCAATCAGAAGATGCTCTTTCGCATTGTGGGCGCGCTGATCGGCGGAGTGATCTTCGGAATTGGCTGCATCGTATTTGTCTATCCGTTCTCGGATACGCTGTTGCCTTTCCTGCTTTCCGTGGCGTGTGTTTCTTTTCTGGCCGCGTGGATCGCACGCAGCGCGCACCTGGGTTATATCGGCCTGCAGATCGTCTTTGCTTTCTACCTTGTGGTATTTCAGGAGTACGCCATTCCGCTTGGCAAACTTGGAGAACACGCGCACATTGATCTGGCGCACGGGTTCGGTGCTCCCACAATCATGACGCTGGGGCGCGATCGACTGCTGGGAATCCTGCTTGCGTTGGTGGTCATGTGGGCTATCTTTCACAGGCTGCATCCTGAACGAGCGGTTGAGAAGATGCGCCGCAACCTTGCGCGGCTGCTTCGCGTGGTGGCGGATGTGTTGCCGCGTTTTGGCAACGTGCCTGCCGATCAGATCAATGCCTTGCGGGAAGAGGCTCAGAGCATCGTTGTGGAGACGCGCGGCCTGGCAGAGGCAATCCCCTATGAGCTCGATCAGCATATGCAAAGAGACATGGAGATGAGCGAAGCAATCCAGAATGCAATATCGAGTGCGGGAAGCCTGATGCTTCACGTCGCGGCACAGGACCGCGCGAAAGAGGATGCCTTCGCTACGCATCGCCCTCCCGGCCGAGCGCAGGAGGACCGCATCGCAGACGGTCTGCGGCGGATGGCCATCCTGCTGGAAGACCCATCCGCACAGAGCGACATGCACGCCGCGCCACCGGAGTCGCCTGCAGGCGTTCGCGAAGCATACTCGATTCTGTGGCAGCAATGCGCAGAGATTCGTGCCGATAGCTACTAAAGCAGATCCTCCTGCCGGTGGCGAGCGCGATGCGGCCTCGGCGATTATTCTGGAGTGTGACGGAAACGCAAGATACGCATGTCCCTGCCCGGCGCCGCAGGATTTCTCTGCGCGCCATCGCCCTGTGGTTTGCCGTTGGTGTGGCCTCTGCATGGTTGCTTGCCGTGCTCAGCCTGGTGGCCGCGCGATGGATCGATCCGCCGACAACGGCGGTACAGATGGAACGCCGCGTGCAGTCCTGGTTCCAGAGCGCGCCGTATCGCAAGCGGTACGCCTTTGTTCCGCTCAGCCAGATCTCGCCTAATCTGCAGCACGCGGTCATCTCCGCAGAAGATGCGCGCTTCTACCAGCACCATGGGTTCGATTGGCAACAGATGCAGATTGCCGCCGAAGGCGACCTGGAGGGCGGCCGCATCCGCGGAGCCTCGACCCTGACGCAGCAGCTGGTCAAGAACCTGTTCTTCGGAACAGGCCGCTCGTTTCTGCGCAAGGGCGCGGAGTTCACGCTGGTGCCGATGGCCGAGCTCATTCTTGGCAAACGGCGCATCCTGGAGCTGTATCTCAACGTGGTGGAGTGGGGACCCGGCGTGTACGGCGCAGAGGCAGCGTGCCGCGCCTACGACGGAACCGCCGCGCGAAATGTGGGTCGCGAGCAGGCAGCACGACTTGCCGCCATTCTTCCGGCCCCGCGCAGGCGCCGGCCTGATCGCATGAATCGCTACAGCGAGATTATCCTGGAGCGAATGCGCCAGGTGGGCTGGTAATCGCACGGCGCTTGCGACGGTAATCCGCCGACTCGCTGACTTGCGAATCCGCCGCTCTCAACTGCCCTCGGTCAGCGGCACCACTTCGCGCGCGGCCAGGGCAATGTAAAGGCCGGACGCAAGAATCAGCGACCCGCCCATCAGCACGTATAGCCCCGGCATGTCGTGCCACACCAGATACGAGATCAGCGTGCCGGTCACCAGCTGCGTGTAGTGGTACTGCGATACGTTTGCCGCGGAGGTGTGCTTGACCGCGATGTAAAAGCACAGCGTGCCGAGCGCGCAGAACAGGCCCATGGCGAACAGTCCCGCCGTCAACCGCGCGGTCAGCGGCTCGGCATGCACCGTGAGCATGAGCGCAAACCCCACCACGGCCGTCACCAGGCCGGAGAAGAATGCCAGGCTCTCCGGCGGCTCAGTCCGCGTTAGCACGCGCGACCACACCATGTTCACAGAGAAGCACGCGACACACACCATGCATGCGCCGATGCCGACCCAGTCGCCTTCGCGGGCGCCGCTCCACGGATGCACCGCAATCACCACGCCCGCAAATCCGGCCACGATGGCCGCGAGCTTCTTCCACGGCAGCCCCTCGCGCAGGAACAAGGCCGACAGCAGCGCAATGACCATCGGCGCCATAAAGACGAGGATGTAGAACAGCGTGAGCGTGAGATGCCGCAGCGCAATGACCACGCAGACGTTGTTCGCCATATCCAGGCAGGCCCGCGCCACCTGGCGGCTCAGGCGGTGCGGCCGCAGCCGATGCGCCTGGCCGCGCACCACCGCATACAGGGCCAGAAACATGGCCATGAACAGGCCCAGAAAGGCCACCATCTCGTACGGCGGCAACCCGGACTGCCCCACCAGCTTGATAGAGCTGTCGGCCAGCACCCAGAAGGTGAAGCCGGCCAGCGCAAACCCAATCGCCTCCAGATCGGAAACCTGTGCCGCGTGACTCTGCATCTCTCTTTCAACGTACAGGAACCGGCCAGCGCCGTGGTGCGGACAGGCGCGAAAGGTCCCGCAGCGTAGAACACGTTTGCCGGAAGTGGATGGCCCGGGTTCCGGCAAATCGCTGCGCTTTTGTATTTCCAATGCATCCGAACACCGAATCAGGTGGTATACGTATTCCTGACGAGAAATTCGCAGAAACGGCACGGCTTGAGGCAAAGAGAAGAGCCCATCTCTTCCGGATGCCCGCAGAATTTCGGCAAGTCAGACAGGATACGCATGAAAACGAGAATGCATCTTGCAGGTATGCTCACACTGGCGCTCGCGCTCATCGGCGCCGCGTTGACCATGGCGCAACAGTCCGGGACAGGTTCCCACGTTCCCCCGCCGCGGCCGCAGGGTCCATGCGACATCTACGCTGCTGCCGGCGACCCGTGCGTGGCTGCCCACAGCACCACGCGCGCGCTGTACGCTGCCTACAACGGCCCGCTCTACCAGGTCCTGCGCCAGTCCGACGGCAAGACCCTCGACATCGGCGTCGTCCAGCCCTCTGCATCGCCGGTGCCGGACGCGGGCGGATACGCCGACGCGGCCGCGCAGGATGCCTTCTGCGCCAACACCTACTGCTGGATCACAACCATCTACGACCAGTCGCCCAGGCACAACGACCTGACCCAGGCACCGCGCGGCGGGTTCAGCGGCCCATCCATGGGTGGAGCCAACAACCTGCCGCTCGCCGACATGGCGCCGATCACCATCATGGGCCACAAGGCCTACGGCGTCTTCATCGAGCCGGGCATGGGCCTGCGCCAGAACGACGCGAAGGGCACCGCCGTGGACGACCAGGCACAGGGACAGTACTGGGTGGTGAATGGCCTGCACTTCAACTCCGGCTGCTGCTTCGACTACGGCAACGCGGAGATCGATAGCCGCGACGACGACAACGGCACCATGGAGACGCTGTACTTTGGCAACGCACCCTGGTGGTATCACGGCAGCCGGACCGGGCCGTGGATTATGACGGACCAGGAAAACAACCTGGTGGGCTGCGTGAATCCGGAAGGTCCCAAGGGCTGCCCGGACCTGCCCACCATCAACTGGCGCTTCGTAACCGCGATGGCCAAGGGCGAGCCGCACCACTGGACCTCAATGGGCGGCGATGCGCAAAAGGGCGCGCTGTCAGTAATGTTCAGCGGGCGGCGCGTGAACGCCACCTATGACCCCATGCGCAAGCAGGGAGCCATTCTGCTGGGCAACGGCGGCGACAACAGCAACGGCTCGCAGGGCACCTTTTATGAAGGCGCCATGACGGCGGCGGGCACCTTTCCGACCGATGCCACTGACCAGCGCGTGCAGGCCAACGTGGTGGCAGCCGGGTACAACGTGCCGCCGCTGAGCCTGGCGCCGGCGTCGTCAACGGCCACTCCGCCGGGGCTGCAGACGTTCACGCCGGGCTCCTCGCAACAGACCACGGTAACGTTCACCAACACCACGGGCGCGTCCGCAACCGGCCTGCAGTTGAGCCTTGCCGTGCCCGGCCCGCAGTGGACCTCGGTTGCCCAGGGCACCACCGAGACGTCAAAGACCTTCCCTGAGCCGGTTGCGCCGGGCGCCAGCGTGAGCGCGACCTTCATGGTCACCTCGGGGCCTGCGGCCTACAACGGCGACCTGGTCGCCAACGCCCGCTGGACCAACGCAGCAAGCGGCGCAAAGCAGTCCGAGACAACGGCCGAGAAGGTGCGGAACGTGAGCCCGGTCAAGATCAACGAGTTCCGCATTGGCTCCGGTCCCGCCAATGCAACAAACTCCTTCGTCGAGCTGTACAACGCGGGCTCCGGCAGCATCGACATCTCCCGCTGGACGCTGACTGTGCATCCCACCCAGCAGGCCATCTTCTCCGCGGTGACGATCCCGGCCGGGACGAAGCTCGCCGCCGGCGGCTTCTACCTGCTCGGCCTCTCCAACTCCGGGCTGGCGGTTCCGGCGCGCGCGGGCGAGAGCACGCTTTATGTGAGGAGCACGGCCGGCATGTCGGTCGGCGACACAATCACCATCGGCAGCGGCCACCACGCGGAGACCCGCAAGATTGCCTCCCTGGGCACGGCGGCCAGCAACCACACAACTCTGTGGCAGCCCGTGCCCGATGGGCCGGTCATCACCGTCCCTGCCGGAGCAACCAACATTCCGGTGATGAGCGTGGACGGCTTCAAGGTGGGCGAGAAGATCGCCCTCGGCTATGGCGCCACCTACCCCACCGTCGCCAAAGACGTGGAACGGTATGAGGTGGCCACGGTCACGGCAGTCGGCAAGCCCGGTACGCAGGCCTATCTGGCGGCAGACGCGCCCGCCGGCGCAACCAACCTCAAGGTGACCTCCGTTGCTGATATTTCGGTCGGAGACAAGATCCGGCTGGACATCGACAGCGTGGGTCATGGCATCGAGACCGTCACGGTGACGCGCGTCGGCACGCAGGCCAGCCGCACGGCGCTTGCGGCGAATATCAGCGCCGGCGCGACCAGCATCCAGGTTCGCAACGTGCACGGCTTTGCGGTGGGCGACAAGATCACGGTTGGCACCCCCGCGAGCCGGCAGACGGTGACCATCACCTCCGTGGGCACGGGTGGCCCCGAGGGCACCGGCATCGGCATTGCGCCGGCACTGGGCCAGGCGCATATCGACGGTGAGGATGTGGTGGAGCCGGGCACGGGCCTTGACCTGGCGGCCCCGCTCCGGTTCAATCACGCGGCCAATCTGCCCTTCAGCGATCGCGGAACCGGAATCAGCTTTGAACCGGCCACGGCCTTTGCCCACTCCAGCAATGAGCCCGTCCAGGCGCTGGGCACCGGCATCACGCTCGACAGCCCGCTGGCCGGCAACCACGCCATCCACGCCGTTGTGCGCGACGCCGCGGTGACCACCGCCGGCTACCAGGGAACGACCGCGCCCAATCAGTGGTTCGGCGGCCCCGAGCTGACCACCTACTCGCCTTTGTTCGGGCGCATCATTCCTGTGCGCGAGGGTAGCTTCATGCTGCGCGACGCCTCCGGCGTGGTGGTGGACAGCCTGAACTATGGTGGACTCGTGGACCCGTGGGCCGCTGAGGGATACCAGGGCACATCCGGGTTCGGGCAGAGCGGCTGCTATGTGGCGACGCCGGGCGCAACCGGTCGCCCGGGACCTGGCGCAGGCGCGACCAATACCAGCGCGGGGCGCTTCCCGGATGGCGTGGACACCGACAGCAACTGCACGGATTTCGTGACGGGACCCGCCAGCACGCTGTCGGCGGCTTCGGCCGCTGGCGCCACCAATATCAAGGTGGCCAGCGTGGAAGGCTTTGACGCAGGCCAGACTATCCGCATTGATACGGGTGCAAACAGCGAGACCGCCGCCATTGCGACGGTGGGCACGGCAGGGGCCACCACGCTGGGCGCCGCCACCGGCGCAGGCGCCACCGTTCTCCCCGTCGCCGGATGGATGGGCTTTAACGACGGCCAGACCATTACCATCGGCAGCGGCGCGGACGAGGAGACGGCGGTCATCGCCTCCATCCACCGCTTCGGCGCTGCCTGCATCACGGTCACCACGCCGCTCAAGCATGCGCACGCGGCGGGCACGCAGGTCACCGGCAGCGGCATCACCCTCGCTGCTGCTTTAACCCGGGCGCATGCCAGCGGAGCACAGATCGCCGACAGCACGCCAACCCCCGGCGCGCCCAACCAGTACTCCAGAAAGACGCACTGAGGACGCGGGCAAGGCTGCGTGCCATTGCAGTCACGCGCATCGTTCCAGCGGCTCGATAACCATCGGCGGCATCCCGGTTGCCCGGTATGCCGCCGATGTTTTTGCGTGTTGCCTGCGATTCACTGCGTGGCCAGGTCCCACTCCTGCCCGCCAAGTTGCAGCAGCGCGGCGCCATCCTCGGGGAGAATCCAGCGCTGCTTGACCAGTGCATCCACGGCCTTTGCATAGCGGATCAAGTAGTCCTGCCGCCCCGCATAGCGCTCGGCGACGGACGGGCGCGGGTCGCCCGCAGCCTTGCGCTCGACGGCCGTTCGCGCAAAGGGCAGGTACGACAGCTCAAAGCTGACGCGCTGGTCCGGCGCGCCAATCGCGGGGTCGCGCAGGTTCCAGCTGGCATAGGTGGCCAGCGGAACAGTAATCTCCGGCAGGCGCACGCCGTCGCGTTCGTTGCCATCGGCATCCACCTGCGGCACCAGGACCGGAAACGCCTTGCCGACGCGCGGCGGTTGCAGGCGGAAGATGCCGCGCGCCGCCTCCGGGCCGAAGTCCAGACGATAGGCGCGATTGGCCTCGTGCGGCAAGTTCACGCCGGGAATCCGGGGGAAGGCGTACCGGCTGAGCGGCACCAGAGTGCCATCCGCAATCCTGGGATAGCTGCTGGGCGGCGGAGGCGTGCCGTTGCGCACCCAGGCATCCATGTTCGTCACCATGGCGCGCCAGAAGTAGCGCACCGGAAGCGGCGACTGGGGCTGCTGCCCGTGCAGGTCTCCTTCGCCCTTCTGCGGCGGAAACGGCCCGGAGAAGTGCTGCAACCCGGTGAAGTGATAGATGCGAACCGAGTCGCTGATGCGCACATCCCGCGTGCCGTCGGCGCTGGTGTGAATGAGCGATGCGACTCTGCCCCAGTACTCGTAGGACGTATTCGAGAGAAAGATTTTGGGGACAACGTGGTCGGCCGCCGCCTTATCGAGAAGGCCTGCGCTCTGGCCGGTCAGCGGATCCCGCTCCGGCAGGTCGGTAAACGGAAAGACGTCCGTGGGAAAGAAGACCGACGACATGGGCTGCGCGTCGCGCGAGGGCTGCGCAAAGCGCACGTTGAAGCTTCCCCGCCCCGCGCCCGCCACGTGCGCCAGCACTCCGTCCAGCGCCATGCTTCCCTGCTCGTCGGCGTTGAAGCCCTCGTAGAGCATGTCGCGCAGAAAGCGTCCATCCTGCGAGATGCCTTCGCCGAAGACGCGCTCAGCCGGGGCAATGGCATCGGGTGCATGCTTGGCGTAGGAGGCAAAGTCGCGAATGGCCGCAAAGCCGCCGCCCGCGACCACGGGATCGGCCACAACGTAGACATACTCGTAGAGCTTGCCGGGCTGGAAGCCGCCGTTCAAATGCAGAAAGCGATCACTGGGCACCAGCCTGCCGTCCACCGTATGCGCAAACTGCCACTGCGAGCGCGGAATCACGCGCCGCGCGCCATCGCGCGAGTCGCGCACGGTGAGCGTATTGCGCGGGTCGTCCGGCGCCGCCGCCGGATATTCGCTGCCGCCCATATTGCCCAGGATGAGATGCCCGAGCGGTATCTCCGGCATGACGCGGGGCGGCGTGAGGTCGCCGCGCAACAGGCCGGTGATTGTCTTGCCGTGATCGCGGGCGATGGGTGCGAACAGCTTCAGAGCATTCGGTCCCACCGCATCGTACTGCCAGCCGACACTGGCGATGGTGTAGCCGTTGCGCAGCAGCCAGGCATCGCCCGCATCGTGCGCCAGGTCCCAGTCGCCGCGATCCACGAGCGTAAGAAAGCCGCTGTGCCCGCGATTGGGCACTTCCAGAATCATGGATCCGTTGCCCTTCTTCTCGTCCTTTGGTCGAACGACGATGAAGTCCGAGGAGAAGGCGACCTCGCCGTTCTGCAGATTCACGGCGTTCCGCAGATCCACAATCGGCTGATTGTGCGGGTTGGCGATGGGCAGCGAGAAGTAGACGCGGCCCGTGATGCGCTCATACGCGCCGGCGCTGCCAAAGGCTCTGCCGCCCAGGACATCGGTGCGCGAAGAAACCTGCACCCGAACCACGCGGGCCGAGAGGGGGACCGTGGAAAGCAAGAGGAGAAGCAGAGCGGCCGAAAGGCGGCGAAGCAGGCGCATGCGAGGAACTATAGCACGCAGGCACACCCGCTCTGATGCCGGGTGCGCCTGCGCGCTGCGCTAACTTACGGTGATACGAAGACCGGAAGCGCGTGGAACCACCACCGTGCACTTGCCCTGCCGCAGGGCCAGCGGCTTGGACGACGTGATGTGCGCCTCGCGGCTGTCGAGCGCCGGAGCATGCAGCGCCTCAGTGGCCGCGCTGCCGTGCCTGCCGCTGCCGAAGTCCAGGGTCAGCTCCAGATCCTTCGCGGCATCCTTGTTGAGCACGATCACCGAGGTGTGGCCGTTCTCCAGCCGCGCGGCATAGGCGGTTGCATCCACGCCCGCGGCCTGCAGCGGAGAGGTGAGGTCGGCCTTGAGCAAGGTGCCGCCGCTGAGCGCCCCGGCAAACATGAGCCCATAGGCCACCGGCATTCTGCGGTACTCCGACCCGAAGGTGCCGATGGGCGTGTAGAAGGGATGCGGATGCGTGGCGATCTGCTCCGCGGTCTCGCCCTGCTGTTGCAGCAGCACGTCGCCGGGCAGGAAGCCGCCCACCGAGTTGGCCACCGACTTGCCGGTGCCGCCGTGCAGGTTTACGCCGGAGTAGTTATTGCTGGCCAGCAGCAGCGAGTAGTCCGCGGACCAAAGCGCCGCGGCAAAGACGTCCGACACACCCGGCTTGCCGCCGCGATAGCAGGTATTGCCCTCCGTCATGCGGACACGCGCGCCCACCTTGCCCGCAGCTGCGGTGGCGAGATCGGCGGTCTTCTGCACCCGGACCATCGTTGCGGGCTTGAGCAGGTTGGGGATGTTGACCTCGGGGTTGGTAGCGGGACCGCCAAAGTAGTAGTGATGCGTGAGCGTGGTGACGTGCGGCGGATTCTGGATGGAGGGCCACAGCTCTGCAATCTGCGTCAGCCACGCCACGTTGGCGGCCACGTCCGGTAATCCGAAGCGGGCCTGCGGCACATGGGCAGTGATGGCGCGGGCCATCGCGAGCCACTCGTCGAGATACGTCTTTGCCGACCACGTCCTGGGATCGCGCAGGTGACGATCAAACATGTCCACTTCATTGCCGATCTGGAAGTACTGCAGGCTGTCGCCAAGCGTCTTGGCCACAAACTCGGCCTCCTCGGCGGCTCGCTCGGGCGTGTTGGTCCCCATGCCGATGCCGTAGAGGCAGGTCCAGCCGGTGGCCTTCAAAAACTCTGCCAGATTGCGCACGGACTCCTGCGTAACGGCGTAATACTGCGCGCGGGGCTCCCCCGCCACTTCGCGGGTTTTTGGGTGCTCGGGCTCAGGCGAGGCAAGCGTGGGCCGCCAGTAGGCAAACTCGCTGGTGTTGCCGCCGAGGCGCAGAACACCATGCGACGACAGCGCACGGAACTCGCGGATCAGACCGGTGTTCCGGCTGGAGAAGAAGCTGGGATCTGCGAGTTGCTGCACTTCATAAGACAGGCCGACAAAGTCCGCAGGCATGTGCGGACCCGCAGCCTCAGCAGGAATGGCAAGCGTGACGCTGGCCTTTGTTTGGTCTTGTGCGGGAAGGCGAGTAGCGGCAACCGCAAGGGCGGAGGTGGCGAGGAATCTGCGTCGGCTGATCGTGGTCATGGCAACAATCGAAGGACCGGTTGGATTAAGCTCCAAATGCACACACAGTATAGAACCGCGCGGGCGGCAGGCGTCGGACGGGGCTGCCTTGCACCGCAATCCCTCAGGTCGGTATCGTTTGGAGAGCAACTGACCAAATAGCAGGAACGCATCGATGGATGTTTTGGAACAGCTTTTTGAGCAGCACTTCCACGCCGCCGCACAGGAGACGCGCCCGGTGCAGGGCCAGCTCGGCGGATCGGGACGCGCCATTCTGCGCCTGACCGGCGGAGGCCACAGCGCCATCGGCATTGTGAACCCGGTGCGCGAGGAGAATGTGGCGTTTCTGGAGTTCTCGCGCCATTTTCGGCGGCACGGGCTGCCGGTTCCAGATATCTATGCGGAGAACCTGAGCGAGGGCGCATACCTGGAAGAGGACCTGGGCGACATGACGCTCTTCCAGTTCCTCAGCAGCCATCGCACGGGCGAGACTATTGCGCCCGAGGTGGTGGAGGCGTATCGCAACGTGATTGCCACGCTGCCGCGATTCCAGGTGGAGGCAGGCCGCGACCTGAATTACAAGGTCTGCTATCCGCGCGCCAGCTTCGACCGCCAGTCCATTGCCTGGGATCTGAATTACTTCAAATACTATTTTCTGCGGCTGGCGGGAGTTCCCTTTCATGAGCAGGCGCTGGAAGATGACTTTGGCCGGCTGACGAAGTTCCTGCTCAGCGCCAACCACGACTACTTTCTGTATCGCGACTTTCAGTCCCGCAACGTGATGCTGCGCGACGGGCAGCCGTATTTCCTGGATTATCAGGGAGGCCGCAAGGGCGCGCTGCAGTACGATGTGGCGTCGCTGCTGTTTGACGGCAAGGCCGACCTGCCGCCGGAGTTGCGGCAGGAGTTGCTGGACCACTATCTCGACTGCCTCGGCAACTATCTGCCCGTGGATCGCGATGCCTTCCTGCATCACTACTATGCCTATGTTTATGTGCGGATTCTGCAGGCGCTGGGCGCGTATGGCTTCCGGGGCTTTTACGAGCGCAAGGCGCACTTTCTGCAGAGCGTTCCCTACGCGCTGAAGAACCTGCGCTGGCTGGCGCATCATGTGCAGTTGCCCGTGGCATTGCCCGCGCTGATGGATGCGATGCAGGGGATGCTTGCCTCAGAGAAGTTGCAGGGGCTGGCGACCGCGGCAACGGACCTGACGGTGCGAATCTTCAGTTTTTCGTTTCATCGCGAGATGCCCGTTGACGACTCCGGCAATGGCGGAGGGTTTGTGTTCGATGCGCGCAGTCTTCCGAACCCGGGACGCGAGGAGCGCTTTCGAGCGCTGACGGGCAAGGATGCGTCGGTGATGGACTATCTGACGCAGCAGGAGAGCGTGCATCAGTTTCTGGCCAGCGCGGAGTCGCTGGTGGATGCGAGCGTAAACGCGTATCAGCGCCGCGGCTTCAAGGACCTGATGGTCTCGTTTGGCTGCACTGGCGGGCAGCATCGCTCGGTGTTTCTGGCAGAGCAGATGGCCAGGCATCTGCGCGCCAACAACGGCGTTCAGGTGGTGGTGCGACACATCGAGCTGGAGAAGATGGGCCGATGAAGGCGATGATTCTTGCCGCCGGGCTGGGGACGCGTCTGCGGCCGCTGACGGACGATCGCCCCAAGGCGCTGGTGGAGGTGGCCGGACACACGCTGCTGGAGAGGACGCTGCAACGGCTGCGCTCGTTCGGCGTTCGCGAGGTCATCGTGAATGCGCATCACTTTGCGGATCGCATGACGGAATATCTGCGGGCGAACGATAACTTCGGCATGCGCATTGCCATCTCGCGCGAAGAGGAACTGCTCGACACAGGCGGCGGGTTGAAAAAGGCCGCGTCTTTTTTTCTTGAGAGCGCGGACCGCGACGAGCCATTCCTGGTGCACAACGTGGACGTGCTGAGCACCGTGGATCTGGCGCGCATGGTTGCATTCCACGGGGAGCGGAATGCGCTGGCCACGCTTGCCGTGCAGGACCGCGCGACCTCGCGCTATCTGCTTTTTGATGGCGAGGGACAACTGTGCGGCCGTCGCGCCGGAGAGCAGGGCGAGCCGGAATGGGCGCGGCCTTCCGCAGTAGCGCAGGCGCGTGCCTTCTGCGGCATTCATGTTCTTTCGCCGCGCATCTTTGCGGCGATGCGCGAGGAGGGCGCGTTCTCCATCATCAACGCGTATCTGCGTCTGGCCTCGCTGGGAGAAAAGATTGTCGGCTTCCCGGCGGATGCATACTACTGGCGCGACCTGGGCCGGCCGGAAAGCATTGCGCAGGCCGCACGCGATATCGACGCCGGGCTCTATCCGGCGCTGCAGGCGTGAGCGCGAGACCAACGATTCCGCAGGATTGCTAGAGCCGCCGCTTGGCTTCCAGCACGCGCTCCAGCGCCTCATCCGCGGTGGCACCGGTAGCGGAGAGGTGGCCCATTTTGCGGCCCGCGCGCGGCGAGTGTTTCTCATAGAGATGCAGCTTGACGCCGGGCACCGCCAGCGCTGCGGGAAAGTTGGGCTGGCCCGCAAGCCAGACATCGCCGAGCAGATTCACGATGGCCGCCGGCGAGAGCAGGGTTGTGTCGCCCAGCGGAAGATTGCAGGTGGTGCGCACAATCTGCTCAAACTGGCTGGTGACGCAGCCGCGCTCGCTCTGGTGATAGCTGTTGTGCGGGCGCGGCGCGAGCTCGTTCACCAGCAGCTCTCCGCTGCGCGTGACGAAGGCCTCAACGCAGAGCAGGCCCTCGATGCCGAGCCGTGCGATGATGGCCGCGGCGAGGGCTTCCGCGCGGGCTTCCAGTTCCGGCGGGACATTGGCGGGAAGCACGCTCCAGGCGAGGATCTGATTCTCGTGATGATTGCGCGCGGCGGGATAGCTGCGCACTTCGCCGGAGGGATTGCGCGCCGCCATCACGCTGATCTCGCATGCCAGATCGAGAGCCTGCTCGGCGACGGCGGGGCGCGCACCGATGCTCTGCCATGCCGCGGCGATCGCCTCTTCGGTTGAGGGCGCGTCCAGACCAATGCGCGCCTGTCCGCGGCCGTCATAGCCGCCGCGGCCAATCTTCAGGAATACGCGACCGCCGAGCTCCGGCACGGCCTGCTGCAAATCGGCTTCACTGTGGATGACGCGAAACGGGCCGACGGGAAAGCCGTTGTCCGCGAGCCAGGTTTTCTGCAGCGTCTTGTCCTGGATGATGCGAATGGGCTCGACGCCGGGACGAAGCGGCGCAAGGGCGGCCACAGCGCTGAGCGCGTCCACGCCGATCTGCTCAATTTCCAGCGTGACGGCATCAGCGCCCTCGGCAAGCCTGCGCGCCGCGGCCACGTCATCCCAGCGGCCCACGATGGTTTCATCGACCACGAAGCTTGCGGGGCAGGCGGGTTCGGGGTCCATGACGCGCACGCGATAGCCCATGGTGCGCGCGGCCATGGCGGTCATGCGGCCGAGCTGTCCGCCGCCGAGAATGGCGATGAGGCCGCCGGGATGCACGATGGAATGCTTGAGCTGCAACGAGGAGGCGCTCACCCGGGCAACTCCTGTTCCAGCACTTCGCGGGTGCGCTCGGCGCGCCATGCGGCGAGGCGATCGTAGAGCGCAGCATCGGTTGTGGCCAGAATCTCCGCAGCCAGCAGTGCGGCATTGGCGGCTCCGGGCTTGCCGATGGCGAGCGTGCCGACGGGTACGCCTTTGGGCATCTGCACAATGGAAAGAAGCGAATCCATGCCGTTCAACTGCGTGGCCGCGACGGGCACGCCGAGGACGGGCACGAGCGTTTTGGCGGCAAGCATGCCGGGCAGGTGAGCGGCGCCGCCCGCGCCGGCAATGATGACGCGCAGTCCGCGCTCGCGCGCCGTCTCCGCGTACTGGAAGAGCCAGTCGGGCGTGCGATGCGCGCTCACGACACGGGCTTCATGCGGAATCTGCAGCGCGCGCAGAATCTCCACGGCGGCGGAGAGGACCTCGTAGTCGCTCTTGCTGCCCATCACCACGCCAATCAGCGGCTTGTCACTCATAAGGCTGATTATACGAGGAAGTGCGGTCGGCATTGCATCGCGCGGGGTGCGGGGTCATCGTCGAAACCAGGTTTCCACGGCGACCTCCAGCACGGCGAAGAGGACGCTGACGGCGGCGAGAAAACCCTTGGCGCGCTGCCAGTTTTCCTCGTGGCGATCCATGCGTCGCTCCAGCTCTGCCAGGCGGCCGCCGTTGCCGTCGCCCATGAGGCCGGTCATCTGCGATTTAAGGACGCTGAGGTCACTGAGCACCTGCGCTTCAAATTCATTCATCATCTGCATACATCGAACCTCGCAAGAGAGTTGCCGTTGACGGCCGGGCTAGGCCAGGGGCAGGTTGAAGAACAACGCCGCGGAGAACTCCGAGTAATTTGGCGGCGTGGCGCCGTCGTACATGCGGATGTAGTAGCGGTCGCTGACGGTGGTGCGCGTAAAGCTCATGGTGGGCGTGGCGCTGCGCATCACCAGGTCAGGATCTTCGCCGGGCATGAAGCAGAAGTCGCGACGACGAATCTCGAATCCACCGCCGGTGGGCGGCGTGACGCCCGCGTTGATGGTGACGGTGTTTCCGCTGATGGACGTGACGGCGAGGTTGTTGAGATTGGCGAGCACGGTGGGCGACACGGGCACGGGAAACCAGGTGTCTGCGGGCACGGTGGTGTGGGTGCGGATGGCAAGGTCCGCGGCCCAGTCATTGGCGAAGGTGAGCGCGTATTCGATTAAATCCGGATACGCGGAGTGAAACGTGATTTTGACGGAGCGGACGATGACCTCCGCGTTGAGGCTGGTGGAGGGCGCGCTGAGGGCGAGCGCGTCGCCGGGCCAGACGTCGCTGTCGAGCGTGACGCGCGCGGCGGAGTAGGTGCCGCTCCAGACGGCGGCGGCGCTGGCGGCGGTTTGCGCAAGAGCGAGCGCGGCGTTGCGGCAGTCCTGCGAACTGCGCGCGGCGGGGCTGGTGACGGATCCCATCCAGACGGCGACGGGAGGCAGACCCTGCTGGGCGAGCTGCTGCTGGCTGGCGGTGTTGACGGCGCGGCCCAC
>JAJXWS010000020.1:40899-45249 GCA_021781495.1 Acidobacteriota bacterium
CGGCGGGAGCGCAGCCGGGATAAAAGACGAGGCGGCCGGCGCTCTCAAAGTGGCACTCGCCGGTCTGCGCGGGCGAGCCGAGACGGCGGGTGTAAGGCGAGCCGCCGGAGGGCGTGCTGACCACCCAGCCCGAGCCGAGGCTGACGAGATGGAGCGAGCGCATGGCTCCGGTGAGGTTGATGCTGCTGGCGGCGATGACCTGGCAGGCTCCGGGCAGGTTGGCGAGCGAGCCGTCATAGAGCGTGACCGGCATGCCCGCCACGCCGTTGACGAACTCCTGCAGCTCGAAGAGCAGTTTGGCGGGGGCGAGATTCCACTGGCCGCCGTAGGCGACGGAGCCGCTGTCTGCGCTGGAGCGATAGATGGCGAGCGCGCGCTGATTCTCAGGGCAGTGGATGCGCACGCGCAGCGCGTACTGGTTGGCGGGGTTGACGGTGTAGGCGGTGCCGCAGGCCGCTCCCTGCACGAGCGGCTGGATGGTCATGGCGCCGGTGGACTGGGAGGTGACGACCTGGAAGCCCGCAGTGCAGTTGGCCTGGGTGTCGAGCCCAATGAAGAAGCCGGCGAGGACGCCGTTGCTGCCGGAGACGAGGCTGACGCCGGTGGCCTCGAGCAGCAGCGTGCCGGACATCTCGATGGGATCGATCCAGGTGAGGAGCGTGTTTCCATCGATGCCGTTGCCGCCCTGCATGGCCAGGCCGCCGGAGCCGAGGGCGAAGTATCCGTTGCCGCCGGAGGCGGACCAGACGCGGGTGTCGAGAGCGGTCTGGTTGAAGAGCTCATAGATGACGTGCGCGTGGGACGAGGGGGTGAGAAAGGGCGGCTCGGCGAGCGTGAACTGGGTGGTGGTTCCGTCGCCGAGGAAGTACTCAGTGACGTAGGCGACGGGCTCGTGCTCGCCGCAGACGGTGACGTCGTTGGCGAGGGAGCGGGCGACGGCGCCGTTGAAGACGAGATTGCCGAGGGCGAGGGTGCCGCTGGTTTCATTGAGCGGATGCACGGCGGAGGGGATGGAGAGAAGCGAGAGCGAACCGTTGAGGGCGCGATAGGATGCGCGCGCCTGTGCGGCGACCTGGCTGGCGCTCGTGCTCCAGGGGGCGCCGGCCTGGGGGATGTAGTTGCCAAGCGCGGTGTTAAGCGTGAGCGCGCTGGTGGAGAGCGCGGCGGAGCCGGTGCGCGTGACGAGCGAGGTGAGCAGCGCGCCGGCGGTTTGGCCGGTGGAGCCCTTGCCGGGCGCGAGTGAAAGCTGATCGAGGAGAAGATCGTCACTGAGGGCCTGGATGGCGATGCGATAGCGCGGGCCTTCGAGGCCGACGCCGGCGTACTCCGGGAGCGGCGTGATGGCGATGTAGCCGGTGAAGTAGACGGAGCCGTCGTCGCCGAGGACATGCACGGACTGGTTGCGGACGGGCGCAGCGAGGGTGCTGCCGGACGGCACGGTGAGCCAGAACCGGCAGGTGGCAGGCTCGTTGAGCGTGCGCACGACGGTGAGCGGATGCGCGGCGTCGAGCGCGGATGTGTAGTCTTGGCCCTGAATCTGAATCTTCATAGGAGTTCTCGCAAAAAAGAATGTGGTGCTGCGCGAAGGGTTACGGCAAAACCAGCGTTGCCGCATCGCGAAAGCGATGGTTTCAAGTCGACGCGAGCAGCAGGGAGCGGCGACCTGGCACAATGCCGGTCAGGACACAGTAAGGCTGGTTTTGCTCTAGATGGCCGCATGGGGCGCGGGCAGGAAGCTGCGATAGCAGAGCACCCGCTCGGTGTCGAGCGGATCGACGACAGGGAGAGCGAGGAACTGCGCCTTGAGCAGGGTGCGCTCCAGGCCCGTTTTTTGCCGGGTGTTGAGCGGGACGACGGCCTCTTCCGCGCCGGTGATGGGCTGCAGGCGCGGGTAGTGGAAGAAGATGCGCTCGCCCTGCGTGCCGGAGACGACGAAGAGCGCGGACCACTCCTGATAGAAGGTGCCGCCCTCGCGATCGACGAAGCCGGTGATGGCCTGCAGTTTGGCTCCGGCGGCGGGCGCGCCGGCGGGCAGGGGGCGGGCGAGGGTGAGGCCGGTGCTGGTGACCTGGGTGACGAGGCCGACGTTGAAGGTGATGCGGCGGATGTAGTCCACGTCAGAGAGCGGCTGGCGCAGATAAGCGCCGGCGACGGGCGAGCCGAGGAAGCCGGTCTGGCCGGTGTAGTCGGCGTCGAGCGCGATCATGGAGCCGGGAAGAAACTGCGCGGCGTCGGTGGCGGCGAGCATGATCTGGGTGGCGGTGGAGCCGCTTTGCACGGTAACGGCGGGCACGGCCTGCGCGCCGTCGGCGGCGGGCGTGGCGCCGCTGGCGGGCGCGAGCAGATTCATGTGCTGCGAGCCGGTGGCCAGAGCCATGGTGAGCTTGGTCCAGGAGAGGAACTGGAGGCTGACCTGGGCCTGGAGCGACTCCCGCACCTGCTCGAGCGGCGCGGCGGGGATGCCGGTGAGCAGCGGGGCGGACTTGCCGGCGGAGTGGCGGGTGAAGCCCTGAATCCAGCCGAGATCGAGCCAGGGCGCGGGCGGCGCATTGAGATTGAACGCGCCCTGCTCGGCGGGATCGAAGAGCACGGGGGTTTGCGTGGCGCGGTTGACGGGCGCGAAGTAGGCGCGGACGCGGCGGGCGGCGGGCGCGGGCGAGAGAAACCAGTTGGCTGTCATTTATTCCCCCTGCTCCTGGTAGCTGTAGACCAGGACTTTTGCGGAGCGGCTGAGGCGGTCGCGCTGCGGGACGATGGGCGTGAAGGCGGGCTCGTCCCAGAAGACCTGCGTGAGCATGGCGGCGGGCGGCTGGGCGGCGTAGTTGTACTTGAGGGTGGTGAAGGGCTGGAGGATGGCGAGCAGCTCCTCATCCATCTGACTGAGGGCGCGGCCGCGGTCGAGCCCGCCGAAGCTTTGCGTGCCGCAGGTCTGGTAGAGGATTTCGCACTCGGCGGCGGCCATGGTGGAGTCGAGGTTGAGATCGGCGCCGAGGGCGAGCCAGCGGAGCACGAACACGTCATTGGGAAGCTGCGCGAAGGGGGCTTCGGCTTCCTCGACCAGGATGCCGGGGCGCACGGCGCCGCGCAGCAGCGTGGTGCGGCTGGGATTGACCGCCGCGAGGCGCGTGCGCAGTGCCATGTAAAACGAGTCTTTTGCATTCTGCATGGAGCGAGTCTCCTGTGGGACCGCACGGGTGTGCGTGTTGCCGGTGGAGCGATGCGGCCTAGCCCGCGATGGTGAGGCCCTGAGGGCGAGCCTCGCGGAGCAGAAGCCGGTAGAGGTAGATGTTGCCGAAGGCCTCGTTGGAAGAGACGGCCTCGATGAGGTAGTCCTGGCCGGTGATGGTGACGGCGAGGGTGGCGGCGAAGAGCGCCTGCGCGGAGGCGAGGTTGAAGGCGCTGACCTGCTGCTGGATGCTGGTGGCGGAGACGAGCAGCTCCCAGCGGGCTTCATCGCCCTCTTTTTGCCAGGGGCGCAGCTTGCGCATGACGACGGGGCCGATGGACACCTGGGCGAAGGAGGTGGCGGTGATGCCCAGCTCGGACTGGCTTGTATCCGTGGTGGCGGTGGTGAGGCGGAGCAGGGCGGCGGAGCCGGCGACACTGCGCAGGAGGGCGTCGGCGAGCATTTGCGGAGCGGCAACGGGATTGCGGGGCGTGGTATCGCTCATGCGTCACCCCAGCCTGCCGGCCACGTAGGGACGGAGCCATGCCTGCACGGTTGCATCGAGGAGCGAGCTGGAGAAGTACTCGATCTGCATGGTGTCAATGCGTGTGCGGCTGGCGTTGAGGGCGGGCGTGGCCTGCGCGTTGCGGACGATCTGGGCGCAGGCGCTTTTGATGTCGTCGCCGATGACGGCGAGGCCCGCGGTGTAAGTGACGGCGACCTCGTTGTAGGGGAGGCCGAGGATGTTCCAGGGGAGGGTGAGCTCGCCGGTGGCGGGGTCGAGGTCGACGGAGTGGATGTCGATGTCGGTCCACTGGCCGGGGAGGGAGAAGGCCCAGGCGAGCTGGAAGAGCGGCTCGTCGATGACCTCTCCGCGGCGGGGCTTGGCGTAGCGGCCCTGCATGCTGACGAGGGGCGAGGTGGCGGCGCCGAGCGGTGCTAGGGGCAGATAGGTGAGGCGCACGGTCTGCGAGCCGGTGGTGACACGCAGCCGCTCAGCGTACTGCGTGATGTTGAGATCGGGCCGCCGGCAAAAGCTGTTGATGAGCGAGGTGGCGGCGGTGACCCAGTCGGCGGTGGTTCCGGCCGGCAAGCCGTAATTCTGGTAATCCGCTGGCTGCAGATATGCCATACCCGGACCTTCTCTTTCTGTTCCAGCCGGATGGGCTGGCGCGAGGTTGTGG
>JAJXWS010000094.1 GCA_021781495.1 Acidobacteriota bacterium
ACATGCGCATTGTGATTGACGAGTACGGCGGCGTGGCCGGACTGGTGACGATTGAAGACCTGCTGGAACAGATTGTGGGCGACATTCGCGACGAGCACGAAGAGGACGTGGCGATGGAGGAGCCGCAGCATGAGCCGGACGGCTCGTGGCTGGTGCCGGGCAGCTTTCCGGTGGACCAGCTGAACGATCTGTGCGGCGAGCCGGTGGACCTGGGCGAGTCCTACGAAGCGACGACGGTGGGCGGGCTGGTGAGCGAGATTGAAGGGCGGATTCCGCTGCCGGGCGAGGTGGTGCTGCTGAAGTCCGCGGGGGTGCGGATGGAGGTGGTGGCCTCGACGGACCGGCGTGTGAACCGGCTGAGGGTGTTTCCGCCAACGCTGGGGAGTGAGCAGGAAACGCGGGCCGCCGAGCCTGCGAAGTAGGGCGCAGCGGCCCGCGTTTCCTGTAGCGGATGGCTAGAAGCCGGTGCGGCTTTTCTGGCGGATGGCGGCGATCTCCTCGGCTGCGATGTGAAGGAACTCAAGGAACTCCTGGTGCTCCTGCGGGGCTGAGCGCTCGAACTCGGTGTGCCATCGATGCATCTGATCGTCGGTAAATCCGCATGCCTGCATGATGGAAACCCACTTGTCTTTGGTAATCATGTTTGCCTTTCGGAAGGTGGTGTGCTGCAGCAGCTTCAGGATCGATTGCTGATGCGTGCGGAGGCGCTGGATGTCGGCGTCGAGCTCAAGCAGGCGCCGTTTCAGCACTTCAGCGGCATCGCCGGTGCGGCGGTTGAGAAGCAGGCGAATGTCCTCCAGCCTCAGGCCGGCATCGCGATACGCGCAGATCTGCTGGAGACGGCGCGCGTCGGCCTCGGAGTAGCAGCGGTAGTTTCCATGGCTGCGACGGGGCGGCGGCATGAGGCCGATGGATTCGTAATACAAGAGGGCGGTGCGGCTTAGACCGCAGCGCCGGGCGAGTTTGGTCACCGTCAACATCGTCCACTCCCACTGTGAACCCTACAGTTTTAGACAGGTCAAGGGGAAGCTGGCAACAGCGGGCGGCCGGGCGCGCGAGTGGACTTTCCGGTGGCGTATTTTGGTTTTAGCGCGGCGGAGGAGACGGAATCCGCAATAATAGAGGAGAGGAAGAAAGAAGGTCTCTTGCGTTCTGGATTTGTTGCCATTCTGGGCCGGCCCAATGCCGGCAAAAGCACGCTGCTGAATGCCCTGACGGGCGAGAAGGTGGCCATTGTGACGGCCAAGCCGCAGACCACGCGCAATCGCATTGCGGGCGTGGTGGAGGTGCCGGCGCGCAAGGGCGCGCATCCGGCGGCACAGATTGTGTTTGTGGACACGCCCGGCGTGCACAAGCCGGCCTCGCACCTGGACCGGCGGATGCTGCAGGAGGTGCACGAGGCGCTGGAGACGCGGGACCTGGTGCTGGTGCTGATGGATGCCAGCCGCCGCGTGAAGCTGGAAGAGGCTGCCGCGGACGGCGCGGAAGAGGGCAGGACGAAGGCTCCCAGCTGGGCCAGCGAAGATGAGTTTCTGTTCGGGCTGATTCGCGGGCTGGACTGCCCGGTGTTTCTGGTGCTGACGAAGATTGACCTGGTGGCAAAGGACCAGCTGCTGCCGCTGATTCAGCGGCTGACGCAGCAGTACAGCTTTGCCGAGGTGATTCCGGTGAGCGCGCGCAAGCGCGACGGGCTGGACGTGCTGCTGCACAGAATTGTGGAGAAGCTGCCGAAGGGAGAGCGGTATTTTCCGAAGGACCAGTACACGGACCAGCCGCAGCGGTTCATGGTGGCGGAGCTGATTCGCGAGCGAATCCTGGTGGAGACGGGCGAGGAGGTTCCGTATGCCTCGGCCGTGGTGATTGAGCGCTTTGAGGAGCCGGAGCCGACGGCGCGCAGGAAGGGCGGGCAGACAAGGCTGCCGCTGACGCGCATTGCCGCGGCCATCTACTGCGAGCGCGATGGGCAGAAGGCGATCCTGATCGGCAAGGGCGGATCGAAGCTGAAGGAGATTGGCACGAGCGCCCGCAAGCAGATCGAGTCGCTGCTGGGGACGCGCGTCTTTCTGGAGCTGCACGTGATTGTGGAACCGGGCTGGCGCGAGTCGCGCAGCTTTGTGGAGTCGCTGGACTGGCGGAACCAGCTGGAGAAGCTGGCCGAAAAGCAGAGCCAGGAAGTGCAGGAAGAACCAGAAGAAGAGTAGCCGGGCAGCGAGGCCGGGCAGAGGTTTACGCGCCGCGCACCTGGCCGCGGCCTTCGCTCTTCACCTTGTACATGCGGGCGTCAGCGGTGCCGATGATGGAGTGGATGGTGTCTCCGTCAGCGGGATAGGTGGCCAGGCCGACACTGGCGCTGACGGTGAGCACCAGCCCGTTCTTCATGCGGAAGCGCGTATCGAGCAGGGCGACGTGCAGGCGGACGGCGTGGGCGCGCGCCTCGTCCGCGCTGGTCTGCGGCATCAGCACAACAAACTCATCGCCTCCGTAACGGAAGCACAGGTCCTGCTGGCGGCTCAGCTCGCGGAGGCGTGTGCCGACGCGGGCCAGCAGCTCGCTGCCGATGAGATGGCCGTGCATGTCATTGACGAGCTTGAAGCGGTCAAGGTCGAGGAAGGCGATGCTGGCCGGCTGGTTCTGCTGCGCGCCGCGCTCCAGCTCACACCGGAGCACCTCGTAGAGATGGCGCACGTTGTAGAGGCCGGTGGTGTCGTCGGTGATGGTGAGCTGCTGAATGCGGGCGACGTCGCGGGCGTTTTCAAGCGCGATGGCGGCGTGGTCGGCGAGGATGTGCAGGAAGGCGATGGTGTAGTCGGTGAGCTGCGCGGCGCGGGGATTGAGAATCTCAATGACGCCCTGGACGCCTTTGCGTCCGCGCAGGGGCATGGCGATGACGCTGCGGACCTTGCGGAGCTGCTCGGGGGATGCCTGGCGGAGTCGGGGATCCTTGTCGGCCTCCGGCACGATGAGGGTTTCGCCGTGCTGGACCACCCAGCCGGCCACGCCCTCGCCCACCTTGACGCGCAGATCGCGCAGGGCGGCTTCTTCTCCGCCGGCGGCGATGGCGTAGTAGAGCTCCTGGGTGGACTCTTCGAGCATGAGGAGCGTCCACATGTCCGCCTGGATGAAGCGCTCCATGTGCTCGAGGATGGTGCGCAGGATGGCGTCCAGATCGAAGCTCGACGTGAGCGAGCGGGCCAGCTGGTGAAAGACCAGCAGATCGTCAATCGGGATGCGGTTTTCGTCCTGAGGCGCCATGGATGTGCCGTTCCAGCGGGGAAATGCGGCTGAAAAGCCATTGTTTCACAGGCGGGGAACCGCTTGCGGCGCAAAGGGGCCGCAAATGTTGCAGGTTGCGACCCCTGCGCGAGAACGTTTCGCAAGGCGAAGCGGAGACGGCGTTTCCGTTTCCTGCTGGAGCGGCGGCCTGTGGATTTTGCCGGAGCGCGGTGCGGCGCGAAGGATGTAAGCGCAGGCCGGGGGATGCTTTAGCCGCCGATGTGCACCATGGAGCGGGAGGGTTTGAGGAAGCCCGGCTCGCCGATGTGATGGCGCGCCTCCTTGCCCTGCACGGTGCCGGCGATGAAGGCGGAGAGCTCGGCGTCGCTTTGTCCGGCGCGCATGCGGCCGTAGAGGTCGTGCTCGGTCTGCGAGAAGAGGCAGGTGCGGATCTTGCCGTCGGAGGTGAGGCGGACACGGCTGCAGGCTCCGCAGAAGGCCTGCGACACGGGCGCGATGATGCCGATTTCGCCGACGCCATCTGCGAAGGTGTAGCGGCGGGCGGTTTCGCTGGCCTCACGCGGAGGCAGCGACGTGAGCGGCAGTACGCGCTGGATGCGCTCGACGATCTCCTGGAGGGGCACGACGATCTGAGGCGTCCAGAGGCGGCCTTCCTCAAGGGGCATGAACTCGATGAAGCGGACGACCACGTTTTCCCGGCGGGCGAAGTGGGCAAAGCCCTCGATTTCGCCGTCGTTGAAGCCGCGCAGGAGCACGCAGTTGACCTTGAGCGGAGTGAGACCGGCGTCGCGCGCGGCGCGGATGCCGGCGAGCACGGTCTGGAAGCTACCGGGAATGCGGGTGATGCGCTCGAAGGTGGGCTCGTCCACGGCGTCCATGCTGACGGTGATGCGGTTGAGACCCGCGGCCTTGAGCTGCGGGGCCATGGACTCAAGCAGATGGCCGTTGGTGGTGAGGGCCAGGTCGAGAGGCTCGCCGGCCAGGGTGCGCATGCGGGCCAGCTCCTGCAGCAGTTCGAGCAGGCCGTGGCGCAGCAGGGGCTCGCCGCCGGTGAGGCGGACCTTCTCAATGCCGAGGCCGACGAAGAGGCGGATGATGCGGAGGTACTCGCCGATGCCGAGTTCGGCGTACTGCGCGCCGAGCTCGCCGGTGCGGCAGTAGACGCACTTGTAGTTGCAGCGGTCTGTGATGGAGACGCGAAGGTCGTGGATGACACGGCCGTGGCTGTCTGTGAGCCGCGTGGCGGGTGCTGCGGAAGACGACGTCGTTGGGGATGCGGCGGCCATCATCACACCTAGGCTATACCGTTCCAG
The DNA here is from genome assembly GCA_021781495.1 of Acidobacteriota bacterium. Taxonomy (GTDB): domain Bacteria; phylum Acidobacteriota; class Terriglobia; order Terriglobales; family Acidobacteriaceae; genus Telmatobacter. The sequence continues at coordinate 4,548 of JAJXWS010000094.1, forward strand.
CCGTTTTTGCAGGGCCATTCGGGGGAATCCCGGCAGGGGAGAGGCGCAGGCAGGGCACTGGGACGCGTTGAGGGCAGGGAAGATGCGCTAGAAGTAGGCTTCCGGTTTTTCGATGATCTTTTCCAGGTTATCCAGTTTGACCTGCAGCACCTGGTAGATATCGCCGTAATGCCCGGCCAGGCGGAAACGGGTTCCATCAGGCCGGCGCACGGTGCGGTCAGCGTTGTAGGCGTTGATGACATGCGTGAAGGCGATGGCAGCCTTCCGGGACGAGCGGGCCAGAAAGATTTCCGTCTCCTCGGTCCACGTTTTTACTTCTTCGGCCCACTTGAGCAATTCGGGGCTGGGGTGGGAGTTCTGGGAGGGAACGGAGACCTGCAGTTGCCGGCCCCGATCCATGAACGGGGTGAGCGCTCGCGACATGGCAACTGCCCGCCGATGGTGGAGCCAGTCCGGCAGCTCAAGCCAGACGATTGAAACCAGGATCAGGAAATCGACAATCAGGATCAGCCAGTCGATTGCCCGGGTGCCCTCGAACAGACGAAACAAGCCGTACATAGCCTTCGCGCCTCGTGCGCGGAACGCAAACTTCGTCCGGGGAGAAATGCTACACCCGTTTGGGAAGCGCGGAGGCTACCGGGCAGAAAAAGGCGGCATCCCCGACGCCGGGATGCCGCCCTGTGTGTTGCGCTGAATGCCGAAGCGTTAGTCGATGCGCGGGGTGCCGCGGCGCAGGACTATACCGGTGACGCCGAAGACCGCGATGATGGCGAGCGCGACGACGAAGTAGTACGCCATGGGATGCGCCCAGCCGGGAGAGTAGGTGAGGTCCTGGCCGACCCAGAGCAGCAGCACGGTGGCAATGACCGCGAACTGGCCGGCGATGACCAGGAAGGTGTGCCCAAGGTCGCGCCGCTTGTCGAGCGCCTCCACCTGGTCGGGAGTCAGGTTGCGTTCTTCGGGGGGAAGAAGGGTGTTAGCCATTGGTTTCTCCTGGCGGGCCCTGTTCGATTGGCCTCCGGGCTCAGCGCCAATTACGACAATGATTCAATCACATACGGTGGAGGACGCGCCAGCGGGAAGGCGGCGCGATGAGACGGTACGCGACTGAGGCGGCACTTCTCCCCGGTCTGGAGCTACTCTGGCCCGGAACTAGTCCGTGAGGAAGGCCAGCGTCTGGAGCGTCGTGATCTCAAAGGGCTTGCGGCAGCGGATGTTGCTGCAAGCGAGCTTGTCGTCGCGCCGCACCATGTAGGACTGCGCCTTGGCGAAGCGGGCGCGGTCGCGCTCGTCGGCGTGGCGGGGCAACTGCGCCCGCTTGCGACGCACGACCCAGGTCACCTTGTACTCGGCGGCCTGGCCGCACCGGGGACAGGTGAGGGTGTGGGTGCGCAACTCGGTGGTCTCGGTAAAAAACTCCCGCTCTTCCATGACCTGCGATACTCCGTTTCGGGAAGGGAAAGCCCCGGGGGCTTCCGCTTCGGCCTGATGTATTCCATACTCATGCTTGCCATGACGAAACGCAAGCCAGGCCGATTTTCCGCATCGAAGGCCGTGAAGGCCAATGCCCGCGAGCGCGTGGGGCAGCCCAAGCCCGCGCGCGTGGTGCAGAGCGAACCGCGCACGGGGCGGCAGGCCAAGCACAAGCCCACGCTGGAAGAGACATTGCGGCAGGAAGAGTAGTGCGGCTCAGCTCCACAGCAGCAGCAGGCCGGCGAGCATGGCCAGCGGCATGGCGAGGACGCCCACGCGGAAGAATCGCCACGCGGTGATGTGCACCTTTTCGCGACGCAGCACGATGAGCCAGAGGATGGTGGCGAGCGAGCCGGAGACGGAGAGATTGGGTCCGAGGTCTACGCCGATGAGGATGGCGTGCGCCACGACGCTGGTCTCCTGCGCGTGCTGAATGGCGGCGCCGCTCATGAGGCCGATGGGCAGATTGTTCATGACGTTGGAGGCAAGCGCGACAGCGAAGGCCGCGACCGGCTTGGCGACCCACGGAGAGACGTGGCCGAGCATGCGCAGTCCGGCCAGTCCCACGGCGAGCAGGCCCGCGGCGTGCAGGGCTTCCACGATGACGAACAGGCCGGCGACGAGCGGCAGCACCGACCACGAGACGTGCCGGGCAACGTGAGGCACAATGCGGGGATTGCGCCATGCGACGAAGGCCATGGCGAGCAGAGCCGCTCCGCAGGTGGGCGCGCCGAGCGGGATGCCGAAGGCCGAGCAGGTGATGAGCGCGGCGGCGGCGAGCAGCAGTCCGGCAAGGGCGAAGTGGCCCTCGGGCGTGAGCGGCGCCGTGTGCAACTCGCCCTTGATGATGCCGCGCAGGTTGCGGCGCTCGCTCCAGCGCAGGCACAGGAAGGTGACGCCGATAGCGGCGAGCGAGGGCAGCAGAAAGATGCGGAGCCAGTCGAAGAGCGGCGGAAGGTGACGGTCGAAGACGATGAGGTTGGCGGGGTTGGAGATGGGGAAGACGAAGCTGGCGGCGTTGGCGATGAAGGCGCAAGCCAGCAGGTAAGGCTCGGCGTGGATGCGGGCGCGGCGCGCGACGGCGAGCACCGCGGGCGTGAGGACGACGGCGGTTGCGTCATTGGAGAGCAACGCGGTGACGACGATGCCGACGAGATAGACAAGCAGAAAGAGCCGCTGCGGCGAGCCACGGGCGTGTCCGGCGGCCAGGCCGGCAGCCCAGTCAAATACGCCCTCTTCGCGGGCCATCTCGGCCAGCACCATCATGCCGGCGAGGAAGAGGTAGACATCCCAGCCCTCCAGCGCGGCGTGCGCAGCCTGGCGGGCGGGGACGAGGCCGGTGGCGAGGAGCAGCAGGCCTCCGCCGCAGGCCCAGTAGACCTCGGCGATGCCACGCGGACGCAGCAGCATGCACAGGATGCTGGCCAGCGCTATGGTCCAGACGAGAACAGGGCTGAGCAGAGCGAGATGCAAAGCGGTGTGGATGATCCTCCGTGGGTAGCTTACACGTCTGCGCGCGGCGCAACGCGGCTTACGCCCGCGGTGGCTTTGTTTGCGCAGGGTTGCTCTTTGTGCTGCCGGAGCGGTGAAGCTGCCAGACGATGCGGCGAAAGAGACCGAGGCTGCGGCGGGCGTCGTGCGGGGTGAGCGCCAGGCGGCGCAGCAGCACGCGGAGATCGTGGCGGTTGGCCGACTGCATGGTGCGCGGCGAGTAGCCGGCGGCGACCATGGTCTGCTCGATGAGGCCGGCGAGCCGGTCCAGTTCGCCTGTTGGCGCGGCTGCGGGCGTGGGCGGCGCAGTGATTGGAGGCGGTTGCGTGTGCGATGCCAGTTCGTAGAGGCAGACGGCGACGGCCTGGCCGAGGTTCATGGAGGGCTGCCGGGCGCTGGTGGGGATTTCGATGAGGCGATGGCAGTGGGAGAGGTCGTCGCGGGTGAGGCCGTGCTTTTCCGGGCCGAAGACCAGCGCAATGCGGCCGCCGCGCTCGAACTCCTGCGCGAGGAGTGGCGGCAGAGCGGGCAGCGGGACGACGGGCTGCTCGGGCTTGCGATAGGTGAGGCTGCCGGTGCCGAGGACGAGCGTGGCCGACGCCACGGCGTCTGCCAGCGTGGGGTAGACGCGCGCGTGCTGAAGCAGGTCCTCGGCGGAGACGGCGGAGCGGGCCTCGCGCCAGTGTTCTTCATAGGGGGCCACGAGCGCGAGGCGGGAGAAGCCGAAGTTGGCCATGGCGCGCGCCGCCGCGCCGATATTCAGCGGATTGCGCGGCGAAACGAGCACCACGTCAATGTGTTCGCATTGGGCCGGCGAGAGCAAGTGCTCATTGTAGTCCGGCGGCTGCGGGCCAGGGGCGGCAGGAGTGGCGGCGGGCAGGCAAATGCTATAGCCTGCTTGCGTGATCTGGACCAACCCGGCGGCGACTGCTCTGCACGAGATACGCACGGAGCCCATTGTGCGTTTTTCGCTGCTTGCGCTCAGCTCCATCTTCTTCCTGGTGGATCCGTTTGCGGCGATTCCGTCGTTTATCGCGATTACCGAACATGCGGACGCGGCGCGGCGCAAGCGGATGGCGCGCAAGGCGGCGCTGACGTGCCTGATTGTGCTGACCAGCTTTGCGCTGGCGGGGCAGATGATCTTTCGCATGTTCGGCATTACGCTGCCGGCATTTGAGGTGGCCGGCGGGCTGATTCTGCTGCTGATCGGTCTTGAGATGCTGCAGGCCAAGCGCTCTGCCACGCAGGAGGCCACGGGCGATACGGAAGAGGCCGCCGCCAAGGAGGATGCGGGCATCGTGCCGCTGGGCATCCCGATGCTGGCGGGGCCGGGAGCCATCTCGTCGGTGATGGTGCTGGTGGGGCAGGTACCCCGGCTGTGGCACTGGCAGATGGGGGCGATTCTGGGGGCGATTGTGTTCACCTGCCTGGTGAGCTACTGGGTACTGGCCGGGGCGGGACGAGTGCGGGCCGTGATGGGCGAAACGGGGATTCGAATCCTGGTGAGAATCATGGGCTTGCTGTTGGTTGCGCTGGCCATGCAGTTCTTTGTGAACGGGCTGACGGATTTGGGATTAATTGCCAGGCAGGACTGACGCGGGGTTCAGGGGCTTTCCCACAGGGAAAGGCATCTTTCCACAGGCACTGTGCTTGCAAAGCAACCCACCTGTTGCTATTCTCAGGAAGTCGCAACTGAGCGCTGTCGGCAACTGAGGACAGCGGGTTGCACTGGGGAGTAGCCTGTGTTACTCTCAAGAAGTTGCAAATGAGCAGTGGAGCATCCCGGTGGCCGAGTGGCCTGCCCGGTATGGGAAGTGGGAAGCTGGTTCGTAGGGTCAGGTGAGGCGAAAGCCCCTGAGCCCCTGTAGGGAATCCCGCAGAGAACAAGCCATTGCATGACCCGGGAGTTTAACTCCCCGTGAGCCCTGTCGGCTCAGGCAAAGAATGCTGGTCGCTCTTTGATATTGTGCGCAGCGCGAAAGATCGAACGGACTTTTAGCCGTCGAGCGATTCGATGCCTGGATGCGGGGAACAACCGCCAACAGTGAGTTGGAGCGGCCTCAAAAAGGTAAGTAAGAAAAGCTTGACAGAGAGATGAAAGTTCGATAGATTTAAAAAGTTCGCGCAAAACGGTTGGCAAATGCGGTGAAACGCAAAGCCAAGCAGCGCAACAAGTTCGAGGACAACCTGACACTTCGTCAGGCCTCGATCCAAAAGGACACCGCTCAGGCGGACCGTTCTTAAGGATCTTTGACAATAAGGTTGAACGTGCCAGTCGTGAGAAAGAATCAAGTTTGGCTTGATCTTCTCACAAGGTAAGGTGTCTGCTGCTTTCGAGCGCAGACACAGCCGACCCGGGTTGACCTCCGTCGACCGGGAAGGCATCAGGTTTCAAACGAGAGTTTGATCCTGGCTCAGAATCAACGCTGGCGGCGTGCCTAACACATGCAAGTCGAACGAGAAAGTGGAGCAATCCATGAGTAAAGTGGCGCACGGGTGAGTAACACGTGAC
>JAJXWS010000021.1 GCA_021781495.1 Acidobacteriota bacterium
CTGGTTTCGTTCTGGGCGCTGGTGGCGGCGCTGCTGGCACTGCGGGCGGCGGGGTCTGTGCTGGGCTGGGGCTTCCAGTTCCAGTCGCCGGTGTTTCTGGCGATGATGGCCGGACTGCTGTTCTTTCTGGGTCTGTCGCTGGCGGGGATGTTTGAGATTGGGTTGACATTGACGAGCGCCGGCGGCTCGCTGGCGGCCCGGCAGGGCCATGCAGGCAGCTTCTTTACGGGCGTGCTGGCGGTGGTGGTGGCCACTCCGTGCACGGCTCCGCTGATGGGGCCGGCGATTGGCTACGCGCTGGCGCAGCCGGCGGCCGTCACGTTTGTGGTGTTTACCGCGCTGGCGCTGGGGCTGGCCGCGCCGTATGTGGCGCTGACCATGCAGCCCGCCTGGACGCGCTGGCTGCCGAAGCCGGGCGCGTGGATGGAAGTGCTGAAGCAGGCGGTGAGCGTGCCGATATTTGCCACGGTTATCTGGCTGGCGTGGGTGCTGGCCAATACCTATGGTTCGGCGCTGCTGGCGGCGCTGCTGGCGGGCTTCCTGTTGCTGGCGATTGCTGGGTGGTTCCTGGGCCGGTGGCCTGCGAAGCGCTGGGCGACGGCGGTGGCGGCCGGCATCATCGCGGTGGTGATCGCGGGCAATGCGGCGGCTCCCGGAAAGCTGGCGACAACCGCGCAGGCGGGCGCTGCGGTGGCGTCCGAGGGCTGGCAGCCGTGGTCGGCGGAGGCGGTGAGCCGCGAACTGGCTGCCGGGCATCCGGTGTTTGTGGACTTTACGGCGAAGTGGTGCCTGAGCTGCCAGGTGAATGAGCGGGTGGTGCTGGATCAGCCCGAGGTGCAGAAGGCGCTCGCCGAGGCTCACGTGACTCTGCTGAAAGCGGACTGGACTGCGCGCGATGCCACCATTGAGCACGCGCTGGCCGGGCTGGGCCGCAGCGGCGTGCCGACGTATGTGCTGTATGCACCGGGCGATGCGGCTCCACGGGTGCTGCCGGAGGTGCTCACGACGTCCATCGTGACCGATGCCCTGGCCGCGCTGCCGCAGAAGGCGGGCCCACTGGTCAGCTCATCTGCGAAGCAGTGATTGCAGGCATTTCTCCGATAAAAGCGAAGATGAGGCGAACCGAGCCTCGTAATTTTTCGCACGATTTTCTGTGGAAAACAAAATTTTCAGGGGGGGGTGGGGGGGGGTACCCCCCTCTCTCTGGCTGCCAGCCTTACGCCCAGGGCTAATGGCTCTGGTTCGGCATACTTCAAGGGTAGTCGAATGGCGGGAAATACTTCGCACATGGCGACGAGGGAATTTTCGCTTTGTTTTCAGCGTGTTAGAGAGTGGCCGGGGATTTGGGGTGTTGACATGGGGTGTTTCCCGTGGGGTTGGCGCCTCTTTTCTTTTGCGACGCGGGACGTAGGGGCAGAAGCCCTACCCTTCGGGATTGCAGTCGTGCTTTGTGATCAGGCGGTCCCGGGTCCCGGAAGCGAGATATGGGGTATTCGGGGAACGATCTTTTGTGGATTCCCACCCTGTCGTTCGCTGACGCAAACGACAAGGGTGGGGCAACCCTGAACGGGTGGGCCGGCTGCCGGAATGGATCGAGCCAGAGCATGCCTGGGCTCGGCGTTGCGCCGATGAGCTTACACGCGGCGCGTTTTGTGCACTGCGGCCCAGAGCAGCGAGGCTGCGCTCGCAAAGAGGGTTGCTTCCGTCACTCCGCGAAAGGGCGTCAGTGTCGCCCAGATGATGACGAAGACAACCAAGGCCCAGGCGATGGTGTGCTCACGGTTCGCATAACTCTCGCTGAGTGCCCTGTAAAACTCGCGTCTCCGTATCTCCCGAGCTTCCATCACTCTTGGGTCAAGATGTTGCAGATTCACCATAACCTCCACGATCCTCCAATGTGTTTGCTGGCCTTTTGACAGAAGATCAGCTGACAACCACTGTGAGCGAGGATGTGGTTTGCGCTCAATCCGTCCTTCAGGGGATAGCTATGGCGAGAATGTAATTAAGAGAAGCTAATGTATAAGTCGAGTTAGCTGGAGTTATTGGATTGCCGGCTGTTTTGCACAGGGGGGGCAGCAAAAGCGCGGCAGAGCTGCGGGAGGTTCCTGCCAGCGATGGAGAAGCAGCGGCCGGACTCAGGAATTGGCTTTACGTTTTGAGGCGCGGATGCGGCGGATCTCTTCCATGCGCTGTGCGAGTTGTTTTTCGCGGCCTTCGGTGGTGGGCTGGTAGTAGGTTCGGCCGCGCAGCGAGTCGGGCAGGCAGTCCATGTCGGCGACGCGGCCTTCCTCGTCGTGGGCGTAGCGGTAGCCTTTGCCGTAATCGAGCTCCTGCATCAGGCGGGTGGGCGCGTTGCGCAGGTGGAGCGGCACGGGCTCCTGGCGGGTCTGCTCCACATCCTGCAGGGCGGCACCGTAGGCGGTGTAGACGGCGTTGGACTTGGGCGCGAGGGCGAGGTAAACGACCGCTTCCGCGAGGGCGAGATCGCCTTCGGGTGAGCCGAGGAACTCCATGGTCTGCCTGGCGGAGAGGCACAGGTTGAGGGCCTCGGGGGCGGCCAGGCCGATGTCTTCCACGGCCATGCGGACGACGCGGCGGGCGAGGTAGAACGGGTCTTCTCCGGCGGCGAACATGCGGGCCAGCCAGTAGAGCGCGGCGTCGGGGTCAGAGTTGCGCACGCTTTTGTGCAGCGCGGAGATGAGGTTGTAGTGCTCCTCGCCGGACTTGTCATAGACGAGGACGCGCTGCTGGACGGCTTCCGCGGCTTTGCTTTTGGAGATGTGTTTGTCGCTGTCGAGAGCGAGCTGGGCGGCGACTTCGAGGGTGTTGAAGGCGCTGCGGCAGTCGCCGCTGGAGTAGTCGGCTATGAGCTGGAGCGCCTCGTCGTCCGCGGTGAGCTGCGAGGCGCCAAGGCCGCGTTCGGCGTCCTGGAGCGCGCGGCGCAGCAGGGCGACGATGCGCTCTTCGCTGAGCGGCTTTAGGACATAGACGCGGCAGCGGGAGAGCAGCGCGGAGATGATCTCGAAGGAGGGATTCTCTGTGGTGGCGCCGATGAGGCGAATGGTGCCGCGCTCGACGTAGGGGAGAAAGGCATCCTGCTGGGCCTTGTTGAAGCGGTGAATCTCGTCGACGAAGAGGATGGTGCGGGCGTGCATCTCGGCGGCGCGCTCGGCGGCGGCCATCACCAGCTTGATCTCCTTGATGCCGCTGAGGACGGCGGAGAACTCGACGAAGTTGGCGTGGGTGGTTTCCGCGATGATCTTGGCAAGGGTGGTTTTGCCCACGCCGGGCGGGCCCCAGAAGATCATGGAGCTGGGGTCGTCGCGGTCGATCTGCACGCGCAGGGGCTTGCCGGGGCCGAGGAGATGCTCCTGCCCGCTGTACTCGTCGAGGGTATGGGGGCGCATGCGCTCGGCGAGCGGAGCCCCGGCGCGCGGCGGGTTTCTTTGCGCGTCGAGTGGGCCGGGCGGGGTAGCGTCAAAGAGGCTCATGGCTTGCCACCGCGCTGGCGCGAGGCCTCATAGAGCAGGATGCTGGTGGCGACGGCGGCGTTGAGGCTTTCCACGGGGCCGGGGCAGGGGATGGTGATGGCGGCGCTGGCCTGCCGTGCAAGCTCGGGGGCGAGGCCGTTGCCTTCGTTGCCGATGAGCAGGGCGACGGGAGCGGCGAGGTCGGCCTCCGGTGCGGGCGCGGCGCCGTGCGGAATGGTGGCGAAGGTCTGGAGGCCGGCGGCGTGAAGGCGGGCGAGGCAATCTGCCGGCTCGGCGTGCAGCAGCGGAAGGCGGAAGACGCTGCCGGCGGAGGCGCGGACGGCCTTGGGGTTCCACGGGCTGACGGTGCCGGGCAGAGCGACGATGCCGGTGGCGGCGAAGGCCTCTGCCGAGCGCAGAATGGTGCCGATGTTGCCGGGGTCCTGCAGTCCGGCGAGGACGAGGATGAGCGGAGCGGTGGAAGCGGCGGGCTGAAGGATGTCGTGCCACGTCCAGCGGGGCGGCTGCACGAGCGCGGCGATGGGTTGGGGCGCTTCCGTGGCGAGGGCGGAGAGCAGCAGATCGCTGGACAGGATGAGGACTTCGACCTGCGGCGACAGGGCGAGGCCGTCGAGCAGATGCTGCGCGCTTTCGGCGACGAAGACGGTGCGAAGGGCAAGGCCGGCGCGCAGAGCTTCCGCAAGCAGGTTGGGGCCTTCAATCGCGGCAAGGCCCTGCGCACCGCGGCCCGGCTGTGCGAAGGCGCGCCGCAGCTCCTTGAGGCGGCTGTTCTGCTTACTCTGTACAATGCGAAGAGGCATCCGTGCGAGTCGTCTGAAGCTCTTAGCCGATTCTATGCTCTTTTGGCGATTTGCGAGCCACGGGCGGTTGGGTGGAACTTGCACCGCTGCTGGTGCTGTGATAGCTTCCGTCTTTGTGGCGTCTGCAATTCGGGAACCGAGGTAGACCTTCTTGTCCGCGGAAATCTTGCGTGTCCATCCCGATGAACCCCAGCCGGACCGGATCGATTATGTAGTCTCCTGTCTGCGCAAAGGGGATGTGGTTGCCTTACCCACGGACACCTTCTACGGCCTGGCCGTGGACCCGGTCAATCTGCATGCCGTGGAGCGGATCTACCAGATCAAGACGCGGCAGAAGCACAAGCCGCTGTCGCTGCTGATCGCGTCTGTCTCGCAGGCCTATGAGCTGGCGCGTGACACGGATCCGATGCTGGACCGGCTGGCGGACAAGTTCTGGCCGGGACCTCTGACGATTATTGTGCGCGCGGGCACCAAGCTGCCGCTGCGCTCCACGGCGAATACGGGGAACGTGGCGCTGCGCGTGCCGGATGCGGCGATTCCGCGGGCGGTGGTGGAGAAGCTTGGCCTGCCGATAACGGCGACCTCGGCCAATCTGCAGGGTGCTTCGGAGTGTACGCACGCTGCCTGCGTGCGCGACCAGATTGGCGACCGCATTCCGCTGATTATCGATGGCGGACCGACCGGGCGCGCGATGCCGACCACGATTGTGGACCTTTCCCTGGGGCCGGGGCGCTGGGAGATTCTGCGCGAAGGCGCGATTCCGACGCACGAAGTGGTGATGGTACTGCAGCGTTAAGATGACCGCATGAGCAAGTGGGACATCGCGAAACAACACCGCTGGCTGGTGGGCGGAGCGTTCCTGCTTGTTCTGGTGCTGGCATTGGGTGGCGCGTGGTGCTGCTGGGTTTATGCTCAGATTGAGCGCTACGCCAGCCGCGACGAGGCTGCGCCGGCGGATGCGATTGCGGTGTTTGGCGCGGCGGAGTACGACGGCAGGCCGTCACCGGTGTACCGGGCCCGGCTGGATCACGCGGAGGCCCTGTACAACCGCGGAATCGCACCGCTGATCATCACGCTGGGCGGCGACGGCGGCGATGCCTACTCCGAGGGCGGGGTGGGCCGCGAGTATCTGCGGGCGCAGGGCATACCGGACTCCGACATCATTGCCGAGACGCACAGCCGCAGCACGGCGGACTCCGCGCGGCGCGTGGCCGTGATTGCGCGGGCCAACGGATTTCACCGGCTGGTGGTGGTGAGCGACGGCACGCACCTGTTCCGCATTCACGCAATCTGCAAGGCGAACGGGCTGGAGGTGCTCCCCTCGCCACGGCAGCGCGTGCCCGTGGAGGGCACCACCTCGCAGTGGAACCCGGTGATCCACGAGATTCTGAGCTACACGGCCTGGCGGCTGCACCTGGAGTAGCACGCAGCAGAGCGCGCCTCAGGGCAGGTTGGGCGCGGGCAGCAGGGCGAGCAGTGCGAGAGCGACAACCGCTGCGCTGACGGTGGAGAGGAAGTTGACGCCATCGTTGTTAAGCCAGCCGCGACGCTCCAGGGTGGCGCCGAGCAGACTGTCAAAGAAGAGGCCGAAGACGCCACCGATCCAACTGAAGGCAAACAGGAGCCAACCGCCGCGAAGGGCGAACGCCGCCGTTGCGGAGACAACGGCTGCGGCCAGCATGCCGAGCAGCGTTCCGCCCAGGCTGATGGCGCCGTCTGTGCCGGGATCCGCTGGGCGCAGGGTGGTGAGCATGCGGGGACGGGCGCTCATGAGCTGGCCCAGCTCGGAGGAGACGGTGTCCGCGGCGGCCTCGGCCAGCGCGGCAACGCCGCCGGTGAGCAGCAGGGCAGGGACGAGGGCTGCGCGCGGGTACCAGTGGGTGGATGAGAGCACGTCCTGCGTGAGCGCATTGGATGCGATGGCGGCCATGCCGAGGTTGGCGGCGACCTGCGAGACGGCGCGGCCTGTGCGGTGCTCGGCGATGCCCATGCGCTCTTTGCGGGCGCGGCCGGCGCGCGTGGCGAGCGAGGTGAGCACCAGCATGGTCATTACGGGAACCAGCGCGGTTTGCCACGGCTGGTAGGGCAGGGTGGCGGTGGCGAACATGAGGCTGGCGTTGATGGCGGCGCCGGCGACGGCTGCGCCGGGTTTGGCTGAGCCGCTTTGCCAGGCGACGAGGCCGAGCACGACGCTGAGGCCAAGCGTCCAGATGGCGACGGGCGGGACTTGATCGAGCCACCAGCGGGATTCGAGGACGATGTCGGCTGCGACAAAGGGCAGCACGAGGAGCAGCACGAGCTTGGATTGCCAGAGAAGCTTGATCGGGGCCACGCTTCATCGTAACGTCCCGGCGCGGGCGGGGGAAGGCGCGGCTGGCCATGGTCTACTGAATCGGTTTACACTCGGTTGGCGCGACGCACGAGGGGTGCGGCCGCAGACTTCCACTGGAGCCCAGGATGAAACGGTATTCTGCTTTGCTCGCGTTTGTTGCCGGAGTGGCCTGCGGCGCTCTGAGTGTCGTTGCCCAGAGCCCTGCGCAGAGCTCCGCGCAGCGGCTGGAACTGGACCGGACGGGCCAGACGATTGTGCTGGAGCCGTATGCGCCGAACATTCTGCGCGTGACCCTGAGCCTGAAGCGGGAGCCCGCCGTGGCTCCGCCGGGCTATGGATTTGTGGCCACGCCGAATGCCGAGGGCTGGAGCGCGAGCCAGACCGCGGACGCCGACGTGTATCGCTCGTCGCGCATGGTGGCCACGGTGGACCGCGAGCATCCGGCGGGACCGCCGCCGCTGAAGTCGATGGCCGACATTGGCAAGTACTTTAACGGCTCGGCGCCGTGGGCGCACATCACGCTGAGCACGCCGGACGGGAAGAAGCTGGTGGAGATGCGGGGCTGGTCGCAGGCGGTTCCCAACCAGAAGGACGGGACCGCGCGCCTGGCGCTGCAACGCCGGCCGACGGACCCCGAGTTCTACGTGGTGGGCGCGTCGTTTGCTTCGCCGGACGACGAGCACTACTACGGACTGGGGCAGAACCAGGAGGGCTTCCTGGATCATCGCGGGCACCCGGTGCGCTGCTGGCAGGACTATCTGTCGCCCGCCGGGCCGAGCACCTGCGTGCCGTTCGTGGTGACGAACAAGGGCTACGGCATGGTGTGGGACAACCCGTCGAAGACGATTATCGAGCCGGGCTTTAACGAGCAGACTCGCTGGCAGAGCGAGGTGGGCGACCGCGTCTCGTTTTTTGTGATTGCGGGGAAAACGGCGGATGAGATTTATGCAGGCTACCGGCTGCTGACGGGGCCGACGCCGATGTTGCCCAAGGCGGCGTATGGATACATCCAGTGCAAACAGCGCTATGCCAGCCAGGATGAGCTGATGTCGGTGGCGAAGGGCTATCGCGACCGGCATCTGCCGGCGGACGTGCTGGTGGTGGACTGGTTCTACTACACGAAGATGGGCCAGATGGATATGGACCCCAAGGCGTGGCCCGATCCGACGGCGATGAACCGGCAACTGCACGATATGGGATTCGAGACGATGATCAGCGTGTGGCCGCGCTTTGTGCCGGAAGACCGCTACTATGCGCAGTTGCAGAAGAACGGCTGGTTTATCCACCTGGCGGATGGCACGCCGATCAATGGGTTGCCGTATGACCGCGCGGGTTCTGACATTGATACGACCAACCCCGCCGCTGCGAAGTGGTACTGGGACACGATTCGCGACAACATTCTGAGCAAGGGCTTTGACTCGCTGTGGGCGGACGAGACGGAGCCGGACTTGCCGCCCGACGGCGCCTACTTCCACATTGGGCCGGGGACGCAGTACTTCAACGTGTATCCGCTGCTGCACACGGGCGCGCTGTATGACGGATTCCGGCGCGATGAGCCTGCGAAGCGGGCTTTGATCCTGTCACGGGATGCGTACCTGGGCGTACAGAGGAACGGCGCGATTGTGTGGTCTTCGGATATCTACCCGACGTGGGACACTTTGAAGCGCCAGATTCCCACGGGGCTGGACTTTGCGGCATCGGGGATTACGTACTGGTCCAACGACACGGGCGGCTGGCAGTATCTGCCGGGCGAGCATCATCCGGCGCGGAAGCCGCTGCTGGACCCCTCGGATGCGCGGGCGAACGTGGGCGGATACGACGACTATCCGGAGCTGTACACGCGGTGGTTCCAGTATGCGACATTCCTGCCCATCATGCGCTCGCACGGCAGCCGCCGGGAGAATGAGGTCTGGTCATATGGCAAGCAGGCGGAGCCGATTCTGGAGAAGTATCTGCGGCTGCGCTATGAGCTAATGCCGTATATCTACTCGCTTGGCTATCACACGTGGCAGACGGGCGCGCCGTTTCTGCGGGCGCTGCCGCTGGATTTTCCGCAGGACCCGAACGTAACCGACCTGCGGGATGAGTACATGCTCGGTCCGGCTTTCCTGGTGGCCCCGGTTACGGAGCAGGGGGCGACCAGCCGCAAGGTGTATCTGCCGGCCGGAGCCGACTGGTACAACTACTGGACGAATGAGCGGTTGAAGGGCGGGCAGACGATTACGGCCGAGGCGCCTATCGATACGATTCCCGTATTTGTGCGCGCGGGATCGATTGTGCCTCTTGGAGCGCCGGTGGAGAGCACGCACCAGAAGCAGGCGATCGCCAAAGTGCGCGTGTATCCGGGGGCCAGCAGCAGCTTTACGCTCTTTAACGACGATGGCATGACCTACGCCTACGAGAAGGGCGCGGGCGCGGTTACGAAGCTGCACTGGGACGAGGCCACGCACCAGCTGACGCACAAGGGCGCGGCGGCGTGGAGCGGCCCGGACAGCGCGGTTGTGGAGGTTGTGCATCGCTGAGTCTGAGCGGCCTGTTGGGAGGTAGAGCTAAAGGCGCGGGGCTGTGGCAGATGCGGCACGCGGAAGGGCAGCGTGTGCCTGCACGGCGGCGGGGTGCGCGTGCTGGGCGGAGCGGGCAGTGTCGTGTGTGACTCCCGGTGTGCCCGCGGGTCCCCGGACCATGGGTCTGCTGATTTACAATCACGGGGTAAGCAGGAACGAACTGAATGAGTCTTTTTCCCATGAATTCAGGCCAGGCGCCTATGCGATTGGTACAGTTGGGTGCGGCCTTTGTGGCAGCGGCCCTGGTTGCCGGATGCGGAACTGCATACCGGCCGGTTATTACGCCCATCAACCCCAACGGTCCGGCTGCGCAGCCGACGGCGCTGGCGGTGGTGGTTTCGTCGCCTTCGCCCACCTCGGCGGGCGTGGCGACGGTGATTGATTACTCCGGCGACACGATCATGGCGCAGTCGCCGATCGGTCCGAACCCGAATGCGTTTACGGTGGACTCGAACGGCGCGACGGGCTACACGGTGAACAGTGATGGCACGCTGACGAATTTTCCTGTGTCCACGAACCTGCAGGAGAAGCAGATTACGTACACTACGCTGCCGACCACGGCGCAGACCATTGGTCTGTTTTCGCCGTCGGTGGGGCTTTGGACGGCGGACGTGAATGCGAATGCGGTGGATGTGCTTTCGGGCAGCCCGCAGACCTTCAAGCTGTCGATTCCGGTGGCGCAGACGCCGATCGCCATTGTGGGACCCACCAGGGTGGAGCAGCGCGACTTTGCCATCAGCCAGAATCTGCCCTACGGCGTGAGCTGCAACCAGAATCCGGCGGGCGTGCCGGTGGCGGGCGAGGCGGACGCGATTGAAGTGGCGAACTACACCGTCTCGGCGCGGATTCCGCTGGGCAAGTGCCCGGTGTATGCCGTGCAGGGAAGCGACGACAAGCGGCTGTTTGTGTTGAACCGGGGCAGCGATACCGTGACGGTGATCAACACGCAGAACAACACGCTGGATGCCTGCACGCCGTTTACCAGCCAGACCGGCCAGACGGTGACCTGCCATCCGACGCTGCCGCTTTCGACCACGGCCGTGGAGGCGACGGGGATTACGCCGCCGAACGGAACGAGCGGAATGACGGCGACGGCGGGGCCGGTGTATGCCGAGTACAACTCGGCGACCCAGCAACTGGTGGTGGCCAACTACGACGGCGGCACCGTGACGGTGATTGACGTGAGCCTGGACGAGTATGGCAACGACAGCTCGACCTTCGGCACCACGTTTACGATTCCGGTGGGCAACAATCCGGCCAGCGTGACTGCGCTCTACAACGGCAGCCGCGCATATGCCGCCAACCAGACGGACGGCACGGTTTCGATTCTGAACCTGAGCAGCCACACGGTGGAGAAGACGGTGGCCGTGGTGGGGCATCCGCGCACGGTGATGTCGGTGTCGAACTCGCTGTACGGCAAGGTGTATGTGGTTTCGCCGGACAGCCCGTACCTGACCATTATCCGGACGGATCAGGACATTATGGATACGACGGTGCTGGTGCAGGGCAACATTGTGGATGTTCGCGTGAGCAACCAGAACGGAGTGAGCGGCAACGCAATCACGGCCAGCCGGAAGCCGGGCGCCGGACAGCCCTGCTACCTGCCGCCGGCTCTGATGCAGTCCACCTACGGCGCGAATTACACGCTGGCAAACTGCCAGACCATGCCGTAACCGGTCAGCGTCCGCATGGACCACGAGGGTCATTCCTGAATGCGGGAATGACCCTCAACTGTTTGCGAGCAGAACAAGGAAGGCAAGGCGCCGCAGCCGCAACACCGATGAACAAAGAGAAGGCAGGATCAAAAGTCCGGGTGGATGTGCTGCTGGTGGAGCGCGGGCTTGTGGCCAGCCGCGAGCGGGCGCGGGCGATGATCCTGGCCGGGCGGGTGCTGGTGCAGGAGCAGAAGGTGGACAAGCCCGGAGCGATGGTGGCGCAGGAGGCGGCCGTTCGGCTGCTGGGCGAGGACCTGCCCTACGTGAGCCGGGGCGGGCTGAAGCTGGCCGGGGCGCTGGAGCACTGGAAGATCGATGTGACGGGCCGGTCGTGCCTGGACGTGGGCGCCTCGACGGGCGGGTTTACGGACTGCCTGCTGCAGCATGGCGCGGCGCACGTAACGGCGGTGGATACGGGCTTTGGCCAGATTGCGATGAAGCTGCGCAATGACGTGCGGGTACGGCTGATGGAGCGTACCAATGCGCGGATGCTGGAGGCTGCGTCGCTGGCGGGGGCGGGCATGCCGGCGCTTACGCTGCTGGTGATGGATGTGTCGTTCATTTCCGCCACGCTGCTGCTGGAGCCGGTGCTGGCGGCGGCTCCGGAGCTGTGCGAGGCCGTCATCCTGGTCAAGCCACAGTTTGAGGCGGGACGCGGGCATGTGGGCAAGGGCGGCATCGTTCGCGACCCGGAGGTGCACCGGCAGGCTGTTGCGCGCGTGGCGGAGTGCGTGCGCGGGCTGGGCTGGCAGGTGGTGGAGACGATTCCCTCGCCGATTACGGGAGCGGAAGGGAACCGGGAGTTTCTGCTGTACGCGCGCCGTGCGGAGGATGACACGGCGAAGAGTTGACGCCGGCTTGTTGCCGACGCTGGGAAGGGAGTTTTCCGTTACACTGGGACCGCATGATTCGCGTTGCGATAGTTTGCAAACCGCAGAAGGAAGAGCTTGCCCGGCTGCTGCCGGACCTGGTGGCGTGGCTGCGCGCGCGCGGCTATGAACCCCTGCTGGACCGCGAGGGCGGCGAGTATTGCCAGACGGCGCCGATTGTGGACCGGGCGGATATGCCGGCCCACTCACCGGGGCTGGTGATTGTGCTGGGCGGGGATGGCACGCTGCTCTCGGTGGCGCGCATCTTTGCGTCTACGGGGACGCCGATTCTGGGCGTGAACCTGGGATTTCTGGGATTTCTGACGGAGATCCGGCTGGGCGACCTGTACGCGACGCTGGAGGGCTGGTGCAACGACTGCCACACGCTGGACTCGCGCACGATGCTGCATGCCGCGGTGTGGCGGCAGAGCAAGGTGCTGGGCACCTTTGAGGCACTGAACGAGGTTGTTGTCTCCAAGGGCGACATTGCGCGGATGGGCGACTTTGCCGTGGAGCTGGACGGCAAGATGGTGGCGCGGTTTCGCGCAGATGGGGTGATCGTGTCCACGCCGACGGGCTCGACGGCCTATACGCTGGCGGCGAACGGGCCGATTCTGACGCCGGATGTGGATGCGATGGTGGTGACGCCTATCTGTCCGCATCTGCTGACGCTGCGGCCGATTGTGGTGCGCGGCGACGCCTCCCTGACGGTGCGCGTTGAGGCAGTGCCGAACCATGCGCTGCTGACGGTGGATGGCCAGAACATGCTGGAACTGCACATGGGCGACGAGGTGCGCTGCCGGCGATCGAGCCACACGGTAAACCTGGTGCGGCTGAGCGAGAGCGGATTCTTTGAGGCGCTGCGCAACAAGCTGAGCTGGGGCGAGCGCTAGCGGCTGATTTCGCCCAGCAAAACCTTGGCCTTCATGGCGAGGGTATGCGCGCCATCGACGTCGCCGGAGGCCAGGGCAGCCTTGGCCTGCTTGAGGAATTCCTTGATCTGAGCAACGGTTTTCTGTTCCTGCGTGGTCAGGCCGCGGTTGATCTGCTTGAGTCCGCGCTCGGTGGCGTCAATGGAGGTGACGGTCTCGCGGCTCAGGTCGGAGGTGTCGCCGGGCGAGAGCTGGCCAATGGCGCTGACGCCGGAGGGTGCGGACGGCGCGCTGGAGGCTTCTTCGGCGGGCTTGGCCGCAGGCTTTTTGTGGTGAACCGTGTGGTGGACGGGCTTCTCCGGCTGCTTTTCCGGGGCAGGCTGCGCGGTTGTAGCCGGGGCGGGAGGGGTCGCGTCAGACGGAGTGGTTTGCGCCGGCTGCGTCTGGGGTTGCGGCTGGGTCTGCGTGGCGTCCGGCAGCGGCGGTGCCAGGGGCGGAGTCTTTACCGAATGAGGGCGATGAAAGCATGCCGTTAGACAGAGCGGCAGCAGCAGCGCGACGCTCCTGAGATGCGTTCTCATCCGATAAACCCTTCCTTGCCCGTAACATTCGCCGGTTGTGGATGCCGGCGTCCCCAATCCGTAGCGACCAGAGGAATTCGAAGCGAAAACTCTGTGCCACGTCCTACTTCTGATTGTACTTCCACGCTGCCGTGGTGGAGCTGCAGGATGCGATATGTCATGGCGAGACCGATGCCGCTGCCGCCACTTTTTGTGGTGAAGTAGAGGTCGAAGATGCGCTCGCGGAGGTCGTCCGGGATGCCGGGGCCCTCGTCGGCGATGCGGAGGACGGCGTTCTTCCTGTCCTCTTCCAGCACGACGCGAAGGCGGCCGCCCTCGGGCATGGCCTGGGCGCCATTCTGGATGACGTTCAGGGCGGCCTGCTTGAGCAGGTCGGCATCAACATTGGCGATAAGGGGATTGGCGGGGAGAGAGCTTTCGAGGATTACGTTGCGGGTGGGCAGCTCCTCGGAGGCGAGGGCGAGGATGTCACCGATGACGGAGCGCAGATCCTGCTCCTGCAGTTGCAGCTCCACGGGGCGGGAGAAATCGACGAGTGTCTGCACGACGCGATCGAGGCGGTGAATCTCCGAGTCAATAATCTCCAGGTGCCGGGATGCCGAGGCATTCTCAGTGCCGAGCTTGTTCTTCAGCAGCTCCAGGTGGACGACGATGGCGTTGATGGGGTTCTTGACCTCGTGGCCGACGCCGGAGGTGAGGCGTCCGATGGCGGCCATGCGGCGCGACAGCTCCAACTCGGACTCAATCTGCTCGACGGACTCGACATCGTGCAGCCGGACGAGGGCGCCGAGGCCCTGTCCGGTGAGGTCGTCGTGGATGAAGTCGAGCGAAGCCTGGATGCGGCGGCCGGTCTCAGTGCGAACCTCTTCCTGCACCATGTTGACGCCGGCGTCGTAGGCATCGCGCAGGGTTTTGCCCAGGATGGTGGAGCGGTTGAAGATCTCCTGCGCGTGCATGCCGAGGATGCGGTCCTTGTCGATGTGCAGGAAGCGGCGGGCGGCCTCAGAGACGAGCACGGTGCGGCCGTCGGCGGTGAAGAGCAGAATGCCGTCCTGCAGATTGCCGAGGATCTGGTCGAGGTTTTCCTTGAGCGCGGAGAAGACCTCCTCGACGTTGCGCATGCGCTGGCCGATCTTTTCAATCTTGGTGGAGACGCGCTCGGGGGTGTCCTGGCGTGGCGCGGTCTCCTCTTCGGGGGCAGCCTCGCTGGCGGCGGTCCAGTAGTCGAGCTGCTGGCTGATCTCCTCAAGCGGGCGCAGGGCGAGGTTGCTGAGCAGGAAGGCCACCAGCAACGCGGTGCCGAGGGCAAAGCCCATCAGCGTGAACGCCTCTGCCAGCCACGGCCCATAGACGGCGCGCAGCAGCGTGGTGCGCACGCCGACGTGCACGGTAAGGAAGGGCTGACCGTTGCGTTCAAGCGGAACCACGACCTCGTAGACGCGAGGCGGCCCGTAGACCTCCTGGATGAGCTGGATGGGATTGGCGTTGAGAATCTGCTTATAATCCGGGCGGACGGGCAGCGGCTTGTCCTGATTGTCTGGATTGGTGCTGAGCAGAGTGCGCTGCTGGCTGTCGCCGATGTTGAGGTCGTAGACGGTGAGCGAGTAGCGGTTGACGGACTCAAGGACGGCCTGGAGCGCGGCGTTGTCGCGGATGGCTTCCGCGGCAATGTTGCGCAGCTCGTCGGGGTTGTTGGGATCGACGACGCGGTCTTTCAGGCCGGTCTCCAGCGCGTTTTGCAGCGCAAGCCGGACCTGGTTGGCCACCATCTTGTTGGTGTCATAGGACTGCTGCACGGCGGCGTTCAGCAGCTGGTTGACGTAGACGAGCGAGAGCAGCCCCGTGATGATGAAGACCAGGGCCGTGATGGCCAGAACGAGTTTAGTCTTAAGGCGCATATCTCAGGCCGGCTGATCTTCCGGCGACTGGCTGTACTCCTTGAGCTTGTTGTGCAGCGTTTTCAGGCTCACGCCGAGAATCTCGGCGGCGCGGGTCTTGTTTTGCCCGGTGGATTCGAGCGTGCGCAGGATGAGCATGCGTTCGGCTTCATCCACGGTGGTGCCCACGCGGACGGGCACGATGCTTGCATCCATGAGCTGAGCGGCGGCGGCCTGCGCCTTGCCGAAGGCGGGCGGCAGATGCCCGGCGTCGAGCGGTGCGCCGTCCGGGCAGAGGATGACGGCTCGCTCGATGGTGTTGCGCAGCTCGCGCGCGTTGCCGGGCCAGTCGTAGCTCATCATGCGGCTGAGGATGGACGGGCCAAGGCCGGAGACGCGGCGATTGTGCTTCTGGTTCATCTCCTGCACCATAGCTTCGGCCATGGAGGGCAGGTCATCCATGTGCTCGCGCAGGGGCGGCATGTGGATGTGGAAGACGTTGAGCCGGTAGTAGAGGTCGCTGCGGAGATGCCCTTCGGAGACGGCCTGGAGGGGGTCGCGATTGGTGGCGGCCAGAACGCGCACGTCCACATCCTGCTCGGTGCGGGCGCCCAGGCGCCGGAGCTTGCGCTCTTCCAGGACGCGGAGCAGCTTGGCCTGCGTGCCGATGGGCATCTCGCCGAGCTCATCGAGCAGTAGCGTGCCGCCGGAGGCCAGCTCGAAGCAGCCGGCACGGCGCTCCACGGCTCCGGTGAAGGCGCCTTTCTCGTGGCCGAAGATCTCGCTCTCGATCAGCGTTTCCGGAATGGCAGCGCAGTTGACGGCGACAAAGGGCCGGGGTTTGCGCGGGCTGAGCTCGTGCAGGGTGCGGGCCACCAGCTCCTTGCCGGTGCCGCTCTCGCCGGTGATGAGCACGGAGACGTTGGAGGGCGCGATCTGCTCAATGAGCGTGAAGATCTCGCGCATGGGGCGGGAGTTGCCGACCATGGCGCCAAGGACGCCGGACTCGCGCAGGCGGCGGCGAGCCACCTCCAGCTCGATGGCGGTTTCGCGCTGGCGGGTGGCGTTGGCCAGGATGGTGCGCAGGCGGGTGGCGTCGACGGGCTTCTGCAGGAAGTCGTAGGCGCCGAGCTTCATGGCGTCCACGGCGACCTGGATGGAGCCCTGGGCGGTGAGGAGCACCACGGCGATGTTCGGGCTGACGCCGGAGCCTTCTTCCGCCAGCCTGGTCAGAAGGCCGATTCCGTCGAGGCGCGGCATTTTGAAGTCCGTGACGACGATGGCCGGGTCCCAGGCCAGAGCCTTCTCCCAGCCTTCAATGCCGTCGCGGGCGGTCTCGGTGCGGTATCCCCAGCCGGAGATGAGTTCGGCGAGGCCCGCGAGGGCGTGGGGCTCGTCTTCCACAATGAGGACTTTCACTGCATCCTGCATAAATACCTTATAGACCTTAGGTTTTCAGGCGAAATCGTGCTTTGTAGCTGAGAGCCTGGTCGAACGGTTTCCCCCTTCTTTCTACCACGGGTCAGCCTGCTTTCTCCGTGAGTTCGGCCCAGCGCGCGTACAAAGCATCGTTTTCCTGCTGGGCGGCCTCAAGCTCGGCGAGGGCACTTTGCAGCTCGGCGGCGTTGGTGGCGATCTCCGGGCTTTCCGCGCGCTGGCGGGCGGCGGCAAGCCGGGCATCGGCGGCCTCCACGCGCTGCTCGATGGCGGCAAACTCGCGCGCCTCAAGATACGAGAGCTTCTTTTTGCCGGCCGCGCCGGGTGTGGGCGCCGGAGCGGCGGGCTGCGGCGCGGGCGATGCCGTGGGGCGGTTCTGCGCGGCGGCCTCCTGCTCCTCAAGCCAGCTCTCCCACTGGGCGTAGTCGGCGAACCGGCCGGTGTTGCCGCGGCCGTCCAGACCCACGACGGTGGAGGCGACGCGGTTGAGCAGATAGCGGTCGTGGGTGACGAGAACAAGGGCGCCGGGAAACTCAAGCAGGTTCTCTTCGAGGATCTCGAGCGTGGGGATATCGAGATCGTTGGTGGGCTCGTCGAGGAGCAGTATGTCCGCCGGTTCCAGCATGAGCTTTGCAATGAGCACGCGGGCGCGCTCGCCGCCGCTGAGGTTGCGCACGGGCTGGTTGAGCTGCTCGCCGGTGAAGAGGAACCGCGATGCCCAGCTGGCGACGTGCACGGTGCGGCCCTGATGGATGACGGCATCGCCCTCGGGAGCAAGGGCGCGACGCAGGGTGAGGTTCTCGTCCAGCTCGCGGTTCTGGCTGAAGTAGACGAGGCGAAGGGCTTCGGCACGGCGAAGCTGGCCTTCGGCTGGCTCCAGCTCGCCGCGCAGCAGGCGCAGAAGTGTGGTTTTGCCACTGCCGTTGGGGCCGACGAGGCCGACCTTCATGCCCGCGGTGAGGATGAAATTCAGCCCGGAGAAGAGGCGGCGGCCGCCGACGTCGCAGGCGACGTCCTGGAACTCCACCAGCCGCTTGGTCTTGCGCTCGCTGGCGGCAAAGTCGATGCCGGCGGTGCTGGAGGCGGTGCGGGCATCCATCTGGGCCAGCTGGCCGATCATAGCGTTGGCGGCGTCGATGCGGGCCTTGGACTTGGTGGTGCGGGCCTTGGGACCGCGGCGGAGCCATTCAATCTCAGTGCGCACGCGGTTGCGCAGGCTCTCCTGCTGGCGGCTCTGGGATTCGAGGTAGGCCTGGCGCTCTTCAAGAAAGCGGCTGAAGTTGCCTTTGACGCGCAGCAGGCCCTCGGCGTAAACGCGATTCAATTCGATGATTTCGCTGGAGGTGGCCTCAAGGAAGTAGCGGTCGTGGCTGACGGTGACGGCGGCGAAGGACGAGGTGGAGAGCAGCTCCTCCAGCCACTCGATGCCGGCAAGGTCGAGGTGGTTGGTAGGCTCGTCGAGGAGCAGGACATCCGGCTCGCCGGCAAGGGCTTCCACGATGGCGAGGCGCTTGCGCCAGCCGCCGGAGAGCGAGGCAGCCTCGGCGTCGAGGCTGGCGAAACCGGCGCGGCCGGCGAGCTCGCGAAGGCGGCCCTCGTGCTCGGATTCGAGGACATGGCCGGCGCTGAGAGCCTGTTCGAGGACCTGCCGGACGTTGAGGCCGGGGGTGAAGCGTGAATCCTGCGGAACATAGGCCGCCCGGGTGCGTTTGCGCACGGCCATCTCGCCGGTGTCCGGCTCGACCTGCCCGGCAAGGACGGCGAGGAGGGTCGACTTGCCCGCGCCGTTGGGACCGATGAGGCCGATGCGCGCGCCGTCGTCGACGGTCATGGAGATTCCGCGAAACAGGGGTGTGGCGCCGAAGGTCTTCGAGATCGACTGGGCGTTGAGTATGGGAGGCATCTCTTATAAGACTAAAGGCGAGCGGGGTGCGGATGCGAGTACCCATGCGCGCCGGTACACTGAAAGTATGCTCGAATACGAGATTTCCCCAACTGAAGCCGCTGATCTGGTCCGGGACAGAAAGGCTCGGATCCTTGACGTGCGGGAGCCGTGGGAGTTCCAGGCCGCCCGGATTGACGGCAGCGTGCTGATGCCGATGGGCGATGTGCCGTCGCGCGCGCACATGGAACTGGACCCGGAGGAGCACCTGGTGGTGCTTTGCCACCTGGGCCTGCGGTCGATGAGCGTGACGGTGTGGCTGCGCAACCAGGGGTTCGAGCAGGTGCAGTCGCTGCGCGGGGGCATTGATGCCTGGTCGCGGCAGGTGGACCCGGACGTGGCGCGCTATTAGGCTGGCGCCCTGCGGGCTGGAGGGCTTCCGGCCTATACTCTCCTCTGTTGGTTTTTGAGAGGGGAACGTTATGTCTTCATCCGCAGTTGAGTTTGCGCGGCAGAATCACCCGCGATTTTTGAACGAACTGAAGGACCTGCTGAGGATTCCGTCTGTTTCCACGCTGCCGGAGCACGCGGAGGACTGCCGCCGCGCGGCGGATATGGTGGCACGGGAACTGCACCGCATCGGCATGGAGAACGTGCGACTGATTGAGACGGGCGGGCATCCGCTGGTGTATGCCGACTGGCTGCACGCGGCAGGCAAACCGACGGTGCTGGTCTATGGACACTATGACGTGCAGCCGCCGGACCCGCTGGATGAGTGGGTATCGCCGCCGTTTGAGCCGCAGGAGCGCGACGGCAATCTTTACGCCCGCGGCGCGGTGGACGACAAGGGGCAGGTGTGGGCGCAGGTCAAAGCGCTGGAATCTCTGCTGGCGGCCGATGGCCGGCTGCCGCTGAATGTGCGCGTGCTGCTGGAGGGCGAGGAAGAGGTGGGCGGCGAGGGCATTGCGGATTTTGTGGCCTCAAAGCCTCCGGAGCTGAAGGCGGATTTTGCGCTGGTTTCGGATACGGAGCTGTTTGCTCCCGGGCTGCCGACGCTGTGCGTGGGGCTGCGGGGCATGATCTACACCGAGATTGAGGTGCGCGGAGCAAAGACCGACCTGCACTCCGGCATGTACGGCGGCGCGGCCCCCAATCCCTTTGTGGCGCTGGCGCAGATCGTGGCGCGGTTGAAGGATGAGAACGGGCACATCCTTATCCCCGGCATCTATGACGACGTGGTGCCGCCGAGCGAGGCGGAACTGGCGGCATGGCGGAGCTTGCCGTTTGATGAAGAGCACTACCGGGCGACCGAGGTTGGCTCGCGCACTCTGGTGGGCGAGCCGGGGTTCAGCGTGCTGGAGCGCACGTGGGCCAGGCCGACGCTGGATGTGCATGGCATGCCGGGCGGGTTCATCGGCGCGGGCGCCAAGACGGTGATTCCGGCGCGGGCGATGGCGAAGGTGTCCATGCGGCTGGTGCCGGATATGACCCCGGCGAAGGCGTTTGCGCAGTACAAGAGCTACGTGGAGCAGATTGTTCCGCAGGGCGTGGAGGTGGAGGTGCGGCTGATTCACTCCGGCGACGCCTGCCTGGTGCCGGTGGACAATCCGTATATCCAGGCGGCAACACACGCACTCCACGAGGTCTGGGGCAAGGACACGGTGTTCATCCGCTCGGGCGGGTCGATTCCGATTGTGGGCGACTTTGCGCGGCACCTGGGCGTGCCGAGCGTGATGATGGGCTTTGGTCTGCCGGACGATAACCTGCACGCTCCCAATGAGAAGTTCAACCTGACGAACTTTGAGCTGGGCATCCGCTCGCTGATTCGTTTTTTGGAGGAGGCGGGCCGTTGAGCAGGGAAGCGCAGGATCCGGCCTGGGATGCGGCCGGGTTTGTGCTTGCCGGGGGGCAATCCAGCCGCATGGGCACGGACAAGGCGCTGGTTCGCTTTGCCGGGGAGCCGCTGGTGGCCCGCGCGGTACGAACCCTGCGCGAGGCCGGTCTGGAGACACGCATAGCCGGAGCGCGCTCTTCTCTGGAGGAGTTTGCACCGGTGGTGCCGGACCGCGCTCTGGACGAGGGGCCGCTGGGGGGTATCTGCGCGGCAATGGAGGATTTGCGGACGTCGCTCGGGGTGTTTCTGCCGGTGGATTTGCCGCTGATGCCAGCCTCTCTTATCGCTTGCCTCGTGGAAGATGCGCGCGTGACCGGTGCGGCCGTTACGCTTGTCTCGCTGAACGGGTTTGCGCAGACTTTTCCGGCAGTGGTGGACCGGCGCGCGCTGCCGGTATTGAAGGCGGAGCTGGAGGCGGGCCGGGGAGGCTGCTTTGCGGCCTTTCACAGGGCGGCGGAGGAGTTGAGCCAGCCGCTGGTCATTCCGTCGGTGGAGCGGCTGGTGCAGTGCGGGCGTGTTGCGCATCCGGAGGGGTTGCAGCCGGTCTTCTGGTTCTGGAATGCCAACACGCCGGAAGACCTGGCACGGGCGCAGTCGTTGCAGCACAGCCGGCGAGGGTGAGTCGCCCGGAGCAGCCGTCGGTTCCAGTTTGGCTCGGGTCAGGGGCCGACATCGCGTAAGCTGAACACAAGACGATGCCAGAGCCTGATGACCAATCCGTGGTGTCTGCGATGCTGCCCGGGGCCGGCAGAGAGAGTGCTTCGCCGGACGCCGAGGCGGCGGAACGCGCACGGGAGCCCATGATCGCGTTTGACCATGTGTATATCGCTTTTGACGAGCACAAGGTTCTGGAGGACGTGAGCTTCTGTGTGGAGCGGGGCCAGACGCTGTGCATCCTGGGCCGCAGCGGCGTGGGGAAGTCGGTGGCGCTGCGCGTCCTGATGGGTTTTCTGCGGGCCGACTCGGGCTCAATCCGGGTGGACGGACAGGAGATTACCGAGCTTGGGGAAGAGGGGATGCAGGAGGTCCGCAAGCGGATCACCATGGTCTTCCAGAACGGGGCGCTGTTCGACTCCCTGACGGTGCGGGAGAATGTGGCGTTTCCGCTGCGCGAGCGCGGAGGGCTGGACGAGGACCAGGTGCAGCAGATTGTGGAGCGGCTGGTCCAGATGGTGGGCGCCGAGGACGTGATGGACTCGCTGCCTGCGAGCCTTTCCACCGGGCGCCGCCGGGCGGTGGCGATTGCCCGGGCACTGGCAGCACAGCCGGATGTGGTGCTCTACGACGAGCCGACCACCATGGTGGATCCGCTGATTGCACGGCGGCTGGGCGACCTGATTCAGCGGCTGAAGCGGCAGATGGGCTTTACCAGCATCGTGGTCACGCACGATATGCGGTTTGCCGAGCGGCTGGCGGACGTGGTCCTGTTTCTGCACCAGGGACGGGCTGCGTACTTTGGCTCGCTGGCGGGATTTCTGGCATCCGCGGATCCGAACATCCAGCAATTCCTTACGCTGGACGCCTATGAGTTACCCGGGAGCAGGCCCGGGAACGGCCGGTAACAGAGAATTGTTGCAATTTGCTTGCATTCAAGGCGGTGGTGGGTGCATCTTTGTACCTTTGCCGATTGTCGCTCCTTAGAAATGGGGCTGAAAGCGGCGCTCCAGAGCGGGCAATCGGAATAAACCGCTATCTCCTTCTCCTGGAATCAGTTGGAATATGGGGAGGATGAGCTGCATTGGGGGAATCGCAAGGATTCGCTGCAACTTTTGGGCAATATCCAAAGTGGTACATGTGACGTAGTGTGAGCCGAGATGATGTGGATTCTGCACGGTCAGGCGAATGCAGGTGTGGATTCATAACGCAATGATTGAAATACGGTGTGTTCTTTCGGAAGCACGATCGACATAGCCTGACCTGAACAGCAATCGCCGCCGGATCAAAAAGATGGAGTCAACCTGAGGACGCAAAAAAGCGTCCAATCCGGCAGCAGTACAAGCGCACGAGAGTTCCAAAGCAGCAGTTGCGGTTGTCCCTGCCTGTTGCCTGGTTCGATCGGGGTAAGGCTCCCCCAGTCTTATCTGTGCGTTTTCAAAGCATTTTGGTTTTGCGGAACGCATATGGCGACGTCGGATTTCTGGCAGAGAGTATCCGCATCCATGTCCATTTCTCCAGACTGGACTCAGGATGCCACAGGTGTGTCTGCGCGCAGGTTGCGCGGAGCCAGCGCCGTGTGGATGCTGATGGATGCCCTGACGGTGCTTGCCGCTGCGCTGATAGCCATTTACGTTTCGCTGCACATAGGACCGGTGGCAGGGGCAGAGTCGCTGGTGCACGGCACGCTGGTACAGGGCCGGTCGATGGGCATGCTTCTGTCCCTATTTCTGGGCTATACCGTTGCCCTGATTCTGACCAGCCGGCGCCTGGCGCTGTATGACCCGACGCGCCAGAGAAGCTTCCTGAACGAGCAGCGGTTGAGTGCGCAGGCCTGCCTGACTTCGGGGCTGCTGCTGACCGGTACGCTCTACCTGGTGCACGGGGGGGACATCTCGCGCAAGGTGGTGCTGCTGACCATTGGCGTGACGACGGTGGGACTGAGCCTGCGGCGGTTCGTCTACCGCATTATGCTCTACCGCAAGTTTGATCGCGGGATGGACACGCGCAACGTGCTGATTGTGGGCACCGGGCCTGAGGCGCACGCGCTGCGGCATCACCTGGAGAACATCCGGCACCTGGGATTCACGTTCAAGGGCTTTATTGAGGCTTCGGGGGCGGATTCAAGGCGGACGTCGAGCTCCGGCGACGTGGTGGGCACGCTCGACACGATGTTCCAGTATGCGCGGAAACATTTTGTGGACGAGATTTTCTTTACCACTCCGTGCGAACGCGGCATCGTGCGCGGCGTGCTGGAGAAGGCTCGCGCCTATGGCGTGGACATGCGCGTGGTGCCCGACCTGTACGACGGGATGGCCTGGAACTGCCCGGTGGAGTACATTGGCCAGTTTCCCACCATTCCGCTGCATCGCGGCGAGGCGCATGAAGTCAGCCGGGTGATGAAGCGCATTTTCGACATTGTGTTTTCCAGCACGGTGATGTTGCTGCTTTTGCCGCTGATGCTGCTGATATCCATTGCCATCAAGATTGACTCGCCCGGGCCTGTTCTTTACTCCTCGGAGCGCATCGGCAAGAAGGGGTGGGTCTTCCGCTGTTTCAAGTTCCGCACCATGGTGCGGGATGCCGATGTTCGCCGCGCGGAGGTGATGCACATGAACGAGCGCGACGGCGTTCTGTTCAAGATGGCAAACGATCCGCGGGTGACCAAGCTGGGACGGTTTTTGCGCAAGTATTCGCTGGACGAGCTGCCACAGTTCTTCAACGTTCTGCGGGGCGACATGAGCGTGGTGGGCCCGCGGCCGCCGATTGCAAGCGAGGTGCGGGAGTACAAGCTGAGCCACCTGCGCCGGCTGAGCGTGACGCCGGGGATTACGGGCTTGTGGCAGGTGCAGGGGCGTCAGAACCCGTCATTCGACAGCTACGTTTCCCTGGATGTGAGCTACATCGAAAACTGGAGCATCTGGCTCGACTTCAAGATCATTGTCCGCACCATTGGCGTGGTGTTTGCCGGGACGGGCATGTAGGGTAACGGGCAGGCCTGCAACGCCTGCCTGCGATTACACTGGATAGGTGAAGATCGCGCTAGCCCAGATCAACCCCACGGTTGGGGACTTTGCCGGAAACCTGGAAGCCATTGTGGATGCGAGCCGCCGCGCTGCCGCGCAGGGAGCTCGCCTGACCGTATTTTCAGAGCTGGCGATCTGTGGGTATCCGCCGGCGGACTTTCTGGAAAAGCCGAGTTTTCTGGCGCGCTGCCAGACGGCTGTGGACGAGCTGGCCGCCGCGACGCGCGATCTGCCGACGGCCGTGCTGGCGGGTGTGGCCTTGCCCGCTGCGCCGGAGGATGGAAAGCCCGCAGTGAATGCGGCTGTGCTGCTGGATGGCGGACGCCTGGTGTTTGAGCAGCATAAGCGGCTGCTGCCGTTCTACGACGTCTTTGATGAGCAGCGGTACTTCTCGGCCTCGCGGTCGCAGCGGGTGTTTGAGCTGGACGGTGTGCGGTTGGCCATCACGATCTGCGAAGACGCGTGGAATGACAAGAACTTCTGGCCGCGGCGGCTCTACTCGATTGACCCGATGGAAGAGTTGATGCGGCAGATCCCGGATGTGCACATCAATCTATCCTCTTCGCCGTTCTGGCACTCCAAGCGGGAGACGCGGCGGCAGATGCTGGCGGCGATTGCGCGACGCGATCAGATTCCGGTGTTGATGTGCAACCAGGTAGGCGGCAACGACAGCCTGGTGTTTGACGGCTCGTCGCTGGCGTTGAATGCGAGCGGCGAGCTGATTGCGCAGGCTGCGTCGTTTACAGAGGACCTGGTGGTGCTGGAGCCCTTCAGCGCGCAGCCCATTGCGGAGCCGCTGGAGGATGAGACGGAGGCCGCGTATCGCGCGCTGGTGCTGGGCACGCGGGATTACGTGCGCAAGTGCGGATTTCGCAAGGCCCTGGTGGGGTTGAGCGGCGGAATCGACTCGGCGCTGGTGGCGGCCATTGCCACTGAGGCGCTGGGGCCGGAGAACGTGATTGGCGTGGGCATGCCAAGCCCGTATTCTTCGACCGGGTCCGTGGAGGACAGCCGAAGGCTGGCGGCGAACCTGGGCATTTCCTTTGAAGTAATCGGCATCTCGGGACTGTTCCGGGAGTATATCCACACGCTGGAGCCGCAGTTTGTGGGTACCAAGCCGGATACGACGGAAGAGAACATCCAGTCGCGTATTCGCGGAAATCTGCTGATGGCGCTGTCGAACAAGTTCTCCGCTCTGGTGCTTACCACGGGGAACAAGTCTGAGATGGCAGTGGGCTACTGCACGCTGTATGGGGATATGGTGGGCGCGCTGGCGGTGATCGGCGACCTGATCAAGACGCGCGTGTATGCGGTGTGCCGCTGGCTGAACCGGGAGCGGGAGGTGATTCCCGCGCCGATCCTGGAGAAGCCGCCCTCGGCCGAGCTGCGGCCCGACCAGAAGGATACGGACTCGCTGCCGCCGTACGATGTGCTCGATCCGATTCTGGAGGCCTACGTGGAGCGCTACGAGACGCCGGAGACGATTGTGCGGGAGCACGGCTTCCCGATGGAGCTGGTGAAGCAGGTGGTGCGCCTGGTGGAGCGGTCCGAGTACAAGCGACAGCAGGCCGCGCCGGTGTTGAAGGTAACATCCAAGTCGTTTGGCATGGGGCGCAGATTTCCCATCGCTGTGAAGGTTCAGGTATAAGACAAGGGACGGGTATTTCCCCGTCCGTGGAGGAGATTCCGCTTGATTCGTTCGTATTTCCGCTTGGCTGGTGTTTCCACGCTGGCCCTTCTTTCGTTGACAGCGCAGCACATGCAGGCTCAGCAGCAGGTGCCCGCGGCACCTCCGCAGGCCGCCGCGCCAGCCGCACCCGCACCGCTGGCCGCGCCGATTTTTCCCAAGGCAGACCCGGCAAACTTTACCGCCCCGACGCCGACCGCGGCCGCGGTCAACGGATTTCTGCAGGCGGCCTGGGGCTATGACGAGAACCGAGTCTGGCAGGTACAGGCCATCCTGAAGACCCAGGTGGAGGGTCTGAGCAAGGTGGTGGTGCTGGTGGCCGACAAGAGCGGCAAGCAGAAGATGGCGGCTCTGCAGTTCTTTGCGCTGCCCGATGGCCAGCACATTATCGCCGGAGACGAAGTGCTTCCTTTCGGCGAGCACCCGTATGCCGCTGATCGCGCGGCGCTGCAGCAGAGCGCGGACGGGCCGTATCGCGGCGCGGCGGACAAGACCCTGGAGCTGGTGGAGTTTGCCGACCTGCAGTGCCCGCACTGCAAGGCCGCCCAGCCGACGATGGACAAGCTGGCAGTGGACTTTCCGAAGGCACGGATCGTCTTCCAGAACTATCCTCTGACGCGCATCCACCCGGAGGCGCTGAAGGCAGCTTCCTATGGCGTGTGCGTGACGCGGCAGGGAGGCAGCACGGCCTTCTTCCAGTTTGCGTCGGCGGTGTATGAAGGGCAGGATGGGCTGACGACTCCGGATGGCACGACGCTGACGCTGAACAGCGCGGTGACCAAGGCAGGACTGGATCCGGCCAAGATTGCGGCATGCTCGGCGACGCCGGATGTGCTGGCAGAGGTGCAGAAGTCCGTCAAGCTGGCGCAGTCGCTGAACGTCAACCAGACGCCGATGCTGATGATCAACGGCCGCCCGGTGCCGATTGACGGCGTGCCTTATGAAACGATCAAGAAGATTGTTGAATACCAGGCGAAGCTGGATGGCGTTGCTGCCCAGTAGTCGAACCTGAGCAGAGCCGTAAGACGGAAGCCCCCACGAACGCAGCATGCCGCACACGCGGCCATGCTGAAGGAGTGGGGGCTTTTCTTTGCGGGAAATTTGGCTCTGCGAGGGGGAACGCCTGGCTCAGCGGGCGCGATCGATGCGCAACATGGGCGAGTGGCCCGCGGCCTGCGGCCCGCGAATGACGTGCGGGGTGATGATGATGAGCAGGGTGGCGTAGTCCCTCTCTACCTGTCGGCCAGTGAGGTCATTCAAACCGGGAATCTCCGTGAGGCCCGGCATGCCGCTGATGGCGCGACTTTCCTGCTGGTTGAGCTCGCTGGCGACGACCACGGCAGAGCCCTCGCGCAGAGTGACGACGGCGGAGTAGGCGCGATTGTTGAGCACGGGCAGGCCGTTGATCTGCGTGCCGGCCAGTGCGGTCAGTTTCAGGTCGAGCGTGAGGGCGACATCGCCGTTGCGAACTACCTTGGGCGTTGCCTTGAGCGTGAGGCCGAGATCCTGATACTCCACCTGGGGGATCTGCATGGCGGATGAGGTTAGCGAGGATAGCAGCGACAGCAGGCTGCTGGATGTTCCGGCGCTGGTAAGGCCCGGTATGTTGATGTTGCTGGAGCCGAGGTCGGAGTAGGACGACGTGGTGATGGGATAGCGCAGGCCGGAGCGCAGCGTGCCGTCTTCGCCATCGCCGATGCGGAGCTGTATGTCGTCGAGGGCGCGCGAGTCAGAGGCGTTGAGGCTGAGATTGGCGGAGGCCGGGCCGGGCGAGAGACCGGAGAGCGTGAGCCCGCCGCCGAAGAGCGCAATGCCGTTCGAGAAGATGGAACTGGAGACCTGCCCGGAGGCGAGCAGGATGCCCAGGATGGCCAGCGTGTCTCCGGGAGCGGCGAGGCCGGAGGAGATGATCTGCTGCACAAGTTGCTGGTTGGAGTTGAGGATGGCCTGCTCCTCGGCATAGACGTTGAAGGCCGTGAGTTGCTGGGGCAGGATGGCGCCGGTACTGCGCTGGTTGGTGTGCGCGAGCTGGATGAGACGCACGTCGAGCAGCACCTGGCTGCGCCCGTCGAGAAGCTGGCGGAGCGTGGTGTTGAAGGCATCCAGCGTGTCAGTGGACGCGCGGATGGTCATGGTGCCTTTGCTCTGCTCCAGGACGGCCTGGCGCGTCTGGAAGACGGTCTTGGCCAAGTCGCTGACGTCGGTCATCTCCTTGGTGGACAGGCCGGGCAGATAGATGGTTTCCATGTCCTGGCGCGTGTACTGGTCGCGGTTCTGCGGGGTATCGCGCGCGACGAGGACGCGGTGGGCATCGAGCGGCACGGCGAAGGAGTGCGTGACGAGGCCGAGCGCCTGCGACGCCTGCTGGTAGGTGGCAGAGTCAAGGTCAAAGCGAACGGGGACCGGGGCGATGCTCTGGTCCACGGTGGCGTCGATTCCGTAAGCCTTGTAGACGTTCAGGATGAGCTGACGCGCGTTGGTGCGCAGGTGGAAGTTGTGCGTGTCCGCGTTGGCGACGAGATCGGGCGCGCTGCCAAGGGTGGCTGCACCCTGCTCGTAGACGGACTCCGTGCGGCCGCTGATGGCGTCGTCCGCCTGCTGGTTGAGCCGCTCCGCGAGCTGGGCATTGCCGGGGTCGAGTTGGAGCGCGCGCTGCAGGGCGGCTCGCGCGGCTGCAGAGTCTCCGCTGAAGCGGGCCTTGGTGGCTGCCTGGATGAGCGCGGTGACGACATGGCTACGCGCGACCTTGGCGGCGAGGCCGTATTCGGGTTTGCCGGGGTCCAGTTCGGCGGCCTGTTCGTACTGCTGCAGGGCGGCTTCGAAGTCACTTTTTTGGAAGAGCCTGCCAGCCTGAAGAAAGAGTTTGGCGGCGCGACGCTGATCCCGTGTAGAGACATGCGTGCTGGAACTGGACGTGGCCATCGCGGAAGCCGTAGCGGAGGCCGGGGCCTGCGCGGCCGGTTGGGCCTGCTGCGCCAGGGCTGCACCGGACGCCGCGAGCAGCAGCGCCGCGAGCCGCGCGGGTCGATGGTGGATCGCGCTCATGCTGGCAGATCCTTGGCTGCGGCGCGGGTGGCGGCGAGCAGATCGGCCAGGGATGTGGCGCAGGCTTCGGGGTGGTGCTCGAGAAGCGTGTCGAAACTGAAGTGGCCGGTCGCGACGGCGATGACGGGCAGGTGATTGGCGTGGGCCGCTTCAATGTCCCGCGGGGTGTCGCCGACGACGCAGATTTGCGCGCCTGACTCGCAGAGCTGGCGCGCCTTGTGCGCGGCGTGCCCGATGAGTTGGGAGCGAATGGGAAAGTGATCGCTGAAGCCGCCGAAGCGGAACCACTCGCGCAGGCCGGCTGCCTCAATCTTGATCCAGCCGATCATCTCCAGGTTGCCGGTGGCCACGCCGAGCAGGGCTCCGCGGTGCGCGAGATGGCGGAGAACATCCTCAACGCCTGGCATGAGGATGGGATCGAGCTGGTGGCGCCGCTCGGCAACGTGGTTGCACATGCCCTGCAGGATGGCTTCGACCTGCGGCTCCAGCACTTGAGGAGGGATGCCGGCGCGGGCGCAGGCGTCGCGCAGGATGGCGGTGTCGGTACTGCCGTGAACGGGGACGCCTTCGAGCGATACCTCGAAGCCGGTGACGCTTTGCACGGTGTGAGCAAAGGACTCGAAGTGGACACGATCACGGCTGCGCAGGAGCGTGCCGTCAATGTCGAACAGATATGCGTTCTGTTCATCCCATCGAAATCCGGGTTGGATGGCAATCCGCGCTGTGTTCTGTTGGGTCGTCTGCATCGTATGGGGAGTTGGGTCAGCCGTGGTGCAAGCCCTGGCGTACCGCTCCGAATACAGGACGTTCGCTGCGCGGCGGACGCTTGAGCCCGGCGCGAACTTCCGCGAGGCTGAGCCCCAGCTCTGCCATGGTGCGGCTCAGCGTGTTGCGGTGAATGCCCAGCTCATCGGCCGCTTTGCACTGGTTTCCCCGGTTTGCCACCAGCACTTCGCGCAGATATTGCTTCTTGAATTCGCGCACGGCATCCTCGTAGCGAATGCCGCTGGAATGCATTTGTGTTACCAGGCTATCCAGTTCTCGTTTCACGTCTACCCCTTGCATTACTAGCTTGCCACATTCGACCGCGGAACGGTCCGGCAAAAAATCATACACCGGTTGTGCCCGGGTGCATCCACTCGGGCGATGCTTTTTCGAGGGATTTGAGTTCCTGGCGCACGCGGTCGGCAAGCCGCTCCGGAGTGATGTGGGTGCTGAAGTGGCAGGCCCCGAAAAAATATCGTGGCAGCCGCGACTGCGTGAGCCACTGGGTTTTGGGGAAGAACGCGACGGTGACAAGGATGCACACGGTAACCATGAGCGCTCCCTGAAAGAGGCCGAAGACTGCTCCGGCGAGGCGGTCGAGGCATCCGAGCCCGATTTTGTGCAGCGCCCTGGAGAGGAGCGAACCCGCGATGCCGGCCAGAACCATGACCGCGATGGCGATCCCCAGGAACGCAATGGCGTCCGCAACCATGGCGGTGTGCACCATGGGCCGGAGCAGGCGGGCGAGGCTGCCGTAGTTCCACGCCGCCAGGATGAGCCCGAGGACGAGCCCGCCGAAGGAGAACACGGAGCGGAAAAATCCCCGCAGCAGTCCGCCGAGCACGGCGGAGGCGAGGATAATCACGATGATCCAGTCGACGATGGTCATGGGCGCGTCCATCCCCTGCATCTACAGAGCTAGGTCGCGGCCGGTGAGCCGGCGGAAGGCCTGCAGATACTTGGCGAGCGTGCGCTCGACCACATCGGCGGGCAGGCCGGGCGCGGGCGCCTGCTTGTTCCAGCGGATGTTCTCGAGATAATCGCGGACGAACTGCTTGTCAAAGGACGGCTGAGGACCACCGGGCTTCCAGGCGGATGCCTCCCAGAAGCGCGAAGAGTCGGGTGTGAGCACCTCGTCGGCGAGGACGATGCTGCCGCCGATGGTGCCGAACTCGAACTTGGTGTCTGCCAGGATGAGGCCGCAGGACTCAGCGTGCTGCGCGGCGCGGGTATAGATGGCGAGGGTCAGGCGGCGCAGTTCGGCGGCAACATCCGCGCCGAGGATATGCTGCGTCTGCTCGAAGGAGATGTTCTCGTCGTGCGAGCCGTCCTGGCTCTTGGTGGCGGGGGTGAAGACCGCTTCCGGCAGGCGGGAGCCGTCAAGCAGGCCCTCGGGCAAGAGAATTCCGCAGACGGTTCGGCTGGCCTGGTACTCCTTCCAGCCGGAGCCGGCCAGGTAGCCGCGGGCGACGCACTCCACCGGGAACATGCTGGCCCGCTTGACGAGCATGGAGCGGCCCTCCAACTGGTCAGCATAGGGCTGGAGCGAGGCAGGGAACTCGGCGACGTTGGCCGAGATGATGTGGTTGGGGACGAGGCCGGCCAGCAGATCGAACCAGAAGAGGGATATCTGGGTGAGGATCTTGCCTTTGCCGGGGATGCCGGTGGCCAGGACGTGATCGAAGGCGGAGATGCGATCGGTGGCGACCAGCAGAAGGTCTTCGCCGACGGCATAGAGATCGCGGACCTTGCCCCTGCCGAGCAATGGAGTGTCACCAAGATGGGAATGAAGAAGAGCAGTCATAGGAAGGCCTTATCGGGTGGAATCGAAACTCCGATTCTCCGGTGTGAGCGGCGATTTGTCAATTTTGCACATGCCGGTACGAGGTTCCCCGATGGCGGTGCGCGAGGGCGAAAAGTCGAAGATGTGTGATGGCCGTCACGGAATGAGGGCTGGAAATGGGCGACACTCCAATTGTCAACATGGTTCGGAGGGCGGGCAAGAAAGTCCTCTTTGAGCCGGGCGACACGAGGCAGCAGTGGAAAGGGGAAGCCGCGGCTAGCTTCGTTTCTAAGGGATCACCAGTAGCCGCGCGCTACCGACCTCCAGCGCCGGCTACTGGTACCCGTTACTCACTTGTGATTCGCAAGCGCCTCCGAAGAGAAGATATCCTTCGGGGGCGATTTTTATTTCCGGAGCATATTTAAAGCGCAGACCCTGCGGGGCAGAGTCTGCGCGAGATGGGGTGGGAATGCGTGCCTAAGCCGTGGCGCGCTGCTGCTCGTGGCCGCCGAGCTTGACGCTGACCACCTTGGAGACACCCGGCTCCTGCATGGTGACGCCGTAGATGATGTCGGCGGAGTGCATCATGCGCTTGGAGTGGGTGACGAGGAGGAACTGCGTCTCCTTGCTGAGGGAGTGGAGCAGGTCCGCCAGCCGGCCGACGTTGGTTTCGTCGAGGGCGGCATCCACTTCGTCGAGCACGCAGAACGGGCTGGGCTGGAACTGGAAGATGCCGACGAGCAAGGCGAGCGCGGTGAGGGCCTTTTCTCCGCCGGAGAGCAGCAGCACGTTCTGCAGCTTTTTGCCCGGCGGCGAGGCCACGATGTCCAGCCCGCTTTCAGCCTGATTTTCTGCATCGGTGAGCCGCAGGAAGGCCTGACCGCCGTGGAAGAGGCGGGTGAAGACCTGGCCGAAGTTCTCATTGATGCGGGCAAAGGCTTCGTCGAACTTGGTGCGCGA
Source organism: Acidobacteriota bacterium (assembly GCA_021781495.1). Taxonomy (GTDB): domain Bacteria; phylum Acidobacteriota; class Terriglobia; order Terriglobales; family Acidobacteriaceae; genus Telmatobacter. The sequence continues at coordinate 32,235 of JAJXWS010000021.1, forward strand.
GATCTGATCGATTTCGCGGATGGTCTCCTGGGTGTTTTCGATCGACTCCATGAGATCTTTGCGCTGGGTCTCCAGGAAGTCGTGACGCTCGGCGGTCTCTTTGTACTCGTCAAGAGCCATCATATTGACGGGGCCCATCTGCTCGATGCGCTGGCGCAGGGAGCGGCAGGCTTCCTCTTCCGCGGTGAGGGCTTCACCGGCGATGTGGACGATCTCGGCGTCTGAGCGCAGGGCGGCGGCCTCGACGTTGACCTCTGCCAGGCAGCTGGCCTCTAGGTGCTCCAGGTCAGAGTGCAGCTTGGCCACCTCACTGGAGCGGTTGGCGCGGGCATCGCGCAACTGGTCGAGCGAGGCGCGGCTGGTCTTGAGCTGGCTTTCCATGGTGGCCAGCTGCTGCCGCAGGGCCAATGCCTGGGCGGCCATGGTCTGCGCCTGGGCCAGGGCCTCGGCACGGATGACGGTGAGCTCCTGCTCGCGCTGGGCCAGGCTGGCGCTTTCTCCTGTGCGCTGTTCGCGCTCGGCCTGGGCGGCGGTGCGTTGCTGCTCGATGGCCTGTACGCGCCGTTCGAGGTCGGCGTGCAGGCGGTCAATGCGCTGGAACGCTGCCTCGGCGCCGCGGCGGCGCTCCTCCAGCCCGGCAAGCTCGGCGGTGAGGCGCGCGGCATCCTGCTGCAGGACTTCACGATTCTGGCGCAACTCGGCAAGCTGTGCCTGCTGCTCTTCGAGCGCGGCTTCAGCGGCCTTGTGTTCGGCCTCAAGGCGTGCTGCTTCTTCACGCTTCTGCCCAATGATGGCGAACTTAGCTTCGCGCGCATCCTTGTTGCGGGCGGCCTGCAGGGTCCATTCCTGCAGGCGGCGCTCAACGCGCTGAATCTCACCTTCCATCTGCTTTAACGCCGCGCCCTGGTTGGCGGCGTCGCGCTCGGCCAGACGGCGCTCTTCACTGCGGATTTCAATCTGAGAGGTCAGCTCTTCCAGCGTGCGGGTGAGAACGGCGGCCTGCAACTCTGCCTGATCGAGATCCTTTTCGATTCCGGCGAGGCGCTTTTCGGCTTCGCGCAGCTCGCGCTTCAGGGCGAGAGGACCTTCGCTGGCAGGCTTGCCGCCAGCAACCGTGGCGTTGTGGAAGCACTCGCCTTCCGGCGTGAGGAAGTAGGCGTGCATGTGCTCGAGTGCCAGCCGCTGCGCCAGCGCGGGGCTCTCGACGATGAAGCCATTGCCGAGTTTGGGCAGGATGGCCTCGAGCGAGTTGCCGAAGCCGTTGAGGACGCGGATGGCGTCCTTCAGGGGCGTGACCCCGGGGTAGTCGATGCGGATTTGCTTTTCTTCGAGGTACTCCTCGAAGAGGTTACCCTGTGCCGCGTCGTGAATCAGGAAGGTGGCGCGTCCGTCGACGCCGGACTTGAGCAGCTTGACGCCTTCCTCAGCTGCATCCCAATTCTTGACGACGACGTAGTTCAGCTCCTCGCGCAGGAACTCGTCGACCACGCCCTCATGCTCATTGCTGACTTCAATGAAGTCAGCCAGCGTGCCGGCGGGCGCCATGCTGTTTTCAAGCGCGCCGGGCTTGAGCAGGTTGCGCACCGTGTCTGTGGCATAGCTGTGATTGCGGATAAGCGCCTGAAGGGAGTTGCGGCGCCCGGTGACGGTAGCCTGCTCACTGCGCAGCTGGTTGGAGCGCGTGCGGAGGGCGTTCTCCTCAGCGCGACGCATCTGCAGGTCGGCACGCAGGGCGGCGATCTCGGCTTCGAGGCGCTTGAGGGTCTCCCCGGCGTTCTCAAAGCTGAGCCTGGCCTGGCCACTCTGGACGCCGAGCCGCTCCAGCTCATTCTTTGCCTGGCCCAGCTCGGCATTCAGTCGCTCGGACTCGCGCTCAAGGGCGGCGAGGTTCTCTTCCGCCTGTGCAGTGCTGTTGCGCGCATTGCCCGCCTGCGAGAGCAGGTGCATGGCGTGGCGGCGGTTGGCCTCCATTTGCCGCTCCGCGGAGAAGACCTCTTCCGCCGCGGCCCTGGCCTGGTGCTGGTGGGCCTGCACCCGCTGGTGAAAGGCATGCGCTTCACCGGCCGCCGTCTCAAGGAAGCTGCGCTGCTGGGCACGCTCCTCGGCAATGCTGGCGAGCTGCGTGCGGGTCTGTTCCAACTCAACGGCAGCCGCCTCGATGCGGGACTCCAGCTCGCCGATGCGCTCGGAGTTGCTGCGCTCGCGGGCGGCGGCGCGCTCTAGCTCGACGGCGGCGCTGTTGGCGCGGTTCTGGGCATCCTGGCCTTCGCGGTCGAGCTCGTAGCCGCGCTCGGTGAGGGAGTGCTGGCTGGCCTCCATGGTTTCAATTTCGGCGGCGGAGCCGTTGATCTGCTCGGTAAGGCTGGCGATCTCCTGCTGCAGGTGGGCCTGCTCGGCGTCCATGAGCGCCATGCGGCTGGCGAGCACAACGCGCAGGCGGCCGCGCAGCTCATCGCGAACAGCGGCGAAGCGCTCGGCCTTGGCGGCCTGCCGCTTCAGGCTGTTCATCTGGCGGGTGACTTCTTCAAAGATGTCATCCACGCGGGCGAGGTTCTGTTTGGAACTCTCAAGGCGCAGCTCGGCCAGGCGCTTCTTGGTCTTGAAGCGGGTAATACCGGCGGCTTCTTCAATGATGGCGCGGCGGTCGTGCGGCTTGGAACTGAGCAGCTGGCCGATGCGCTCCTGGCCGATGATGGCGTAGCTCTCAGGACCGAGGCCGGTGCCCATGAAGATGTCCTGAATATCGCGGAGCCGGCACAGCTTGCCGTTCAGCAGATACTCGCTTTCGCCGGTGCGGAAGAGGCGGCGGGTGATGACAATCTCACCCTTCTGCGGCGTGCGGTGGAACTTGCGGCGGCGAATCTTCAGCACGACGGGCTGGGGGCCTTCGGCTTCGGCCTGGCTCTGTTCTGGTTCGTCTTCTTCGATCACCTGGCCGGGCTGCTCGGCGGCTGCAAGCTCCTCGGACTCGGCCGCGCGCTGGCGCCGGGCCTCTTCCTCGTCCCAGTCCGCGGGGCCGTCGTGATCGACGACAACCTCGGGTTCAACCGGGATGGGGCCTTCGTAGGCTTCGGGGTCCACCATGGTCAGGGTGACCTCCGCCATGCCCAGGGGCTTGCGGTCGCGGGTGCCTGCAAAGATGACATCCTGCATGTGCGTGCCGCGCAGAGTTTTGGCGCTCTGCTCGCCGAGGACCCAGCTAACCCCGTCCAGAATGTTGGACTTGCCGCACCCGTTCGGTCCCACCACCACGGCTATGCCCGTGCCGGACACGGTGAGCTCCGTGCGGTCACAAAAGCTTTTAAAGCCGAGAATGTGGATCTTCTTCAGTTTCAGCATGTTGACTCCTGTTCCATGGGGTTTGCGGGGGCCGTTGCCGGTGATGCCTCCACAACCACGGGGCGCCGCCAATGCTGCGGACGGACGGCCCTTTGCTTACAGACTGTAAGGAGCTGGAGGGGTGGGGTCAACGGCGGGATGGCGGGTTTTTGTGGATAAGGGGGGCCGGAATTCACCTTCTCGTAAAATCCGCGAGTTTTGGCGAGTTTCCAGGGTTTTTTCTGGAATTCGACCTTATTTTTCCACAAGCAGGAGGGCGGAATCAAGGCTGTTCCGCGGGCAGGGTGGAACCAACAGCGTTACGGATAATCTTCTCCAAAGCGCGCAAAGCCTGGGGCCGGGGGAAGGTGGGGCGGCTGGCGAGTCGGATGGTTCGGGCGGAGCGCCCGGCCAATGGGCGCAGAGCGATGCCGCGCGTACCGAGCGAGTCGGCAGCGAGGGCGGGGATGAGGGTGACGCCGTAGCCAGCGGCCACGAGGTTGACGAGCGTCTCAAGAGTGGCGGCCTGCATGGAGCCCTGGAATGCGCTGCGCGGTCCATGCTTGGACCCGCAGGCGGCAAGTGCCTGGTTGGCGAGGCAGTGGCCCTCCGCGAGTACGAGCAGCTCGTCTTTGAGGGCATCCTCGCTGACAACCTGGGCCGAGGCGCTGCTGTGCTGGAGAGGCAATGCAGCAAGAAGAGGTTCCCGGAAGAGCGCGATCTCGGTAATCTCAGGAGCTTCAGTTGCCGTTGCCAGCAGCAGGGCGTCAAGACGATGCTTGCGCAAGCCTTCAATCAGGGCGCGGGTCTGATCTTCCCATAGCTCAATGGTCAGGCCGGGATAGGAGGCACGCAGAGGGGCCAGGATCAGCGGCATCAGGTAGGGAGCCAGGGTGGGGATGACGCCAAGCCTGAGGGGGCCGACGAGGGGGTCGCGCGCGGATTGGGCCACCGCCTCCATCTGCGCGGCTTCATCGAGTGCGCGCTGTGCATGGGCGAGGATTCGGCTGCCGATGGGGGTGAGCTCCACACGCTTGTTGGTTCGCTCGAACAGGGTGACTCCAAGCTCGACTTCCAGCTTGCGGATCTGGCTGCTGAGGGTGGGCTGGCTGACATTGCAGGCCTCAGCCGCGCGGCCGAAATGCCGCTGTTCCGCCACCGCTACCAGATAACGCAGGTCCTGCAGATTCATTGGTTCGCCCCTTCTATCGCTAAGGCAATCATAGAACAGGGCAATCATCACCGCAGAAATGATTGTTGCAGCGCATGGCTAAGATGGGCGACATATATTATTTTTATGATGAATGCGTTAAGAGTGTTTTCTTAAGTGAAAGATTAAGAAATTTACGAGAGAAAATCTTTGGAGAGCGTCGAGGGGTTGGGCGTTTGCAATGACTGTGGAGTGCCGAGCGTCGCAAGCATAATTTGAAAGCAAGACATTTGTAATCAATAAAAATAGCCTAATATCTTTATTTAACTTGAAGTTCTTGGCGACCTGAGAGACGTGTGACGGGTCGTCTTTTTCATTGGGCAGGAATATGGGCAGAATAGATTGCGGCGAAGGGCGTTTTGCCTGCGGAGTGGGCTGGTGCTGCCGTTAATTGTCGATCGGTGCGCCGGAGACGTAGCGGAAGAGCAGGATGGAGAGGTGGTCGAAGGCTCGGTCGAGCCCGCCGGCGAGTGACTCCATACCGGTGACGGCGCCAAAGGCGACAAGGGACAGAAGGAGCGCGTACTCGATCAGATCCTGGCCCTCTTCGCAGATCAGAATTGTTCTGAACCAGATATGGACCTTGAGTACGACGTTGTTCATCTGCTCCTCCTCCACAAAACGGACTGGGGCCCGGCACAGGTGCTGTTGTGCTTCCGGGTTCAGCTTGTGCCAAAAACTGCCGAATGAAAAGGTAACTTCCTGGGCAGGATATAGCACAGGAGTGGTAAGCAGCAGCAGATTCATGGAGATGAGGGCCAATTCTAGTAACTAATGTAATGTGCAGCGTACGAAATGGCGACAGTGCCGGATGGTTGAGGTCAGTCGCTGAGGGCGTGGTCTGCTGGAATGTCGACGCCGGACCAGAGTTTTCGGGATGTCCATGGGGCGGCGGGGGCGGCCCAGAACGGATCGCTGGCGGGAAGGCCGAGGGGAAGCCAGGCGGCGGCACAGAGGTAGAGGCTGCCGGTGGAGATGTAGTTTTCGCCCATGGAGGGCTGGTGACCGGCAAAGCCAATGGTCAGCCAGCCGTTCCGGTCGAAGGTGCCGGGGGCCTCGATCATGCGCGACATGACGGCGGTGAGGGCGCACCGCACCTGGGCGGGGCTGAGGTTTGTGGGCAGATCGCGGCGGAGGGACATCTCTGCCAGGTGATGGAATGCTCCGAAGCGATAGGCGAGCGAGCGGCCGATGGCGGGGAAGGTGGCTTCGGGGCTGATGAGCCGCTCCTGAATGGCGGCGTAGCGCCGGGCACGGCTGTGGATGGGGTCGCGGAGCGTGCTCCATCGCTCGGCGGCGGGGCCGAGGGCGTCCAGAATGTGGAGCAGCATGGGCTGGATGACGAAGCTGTTGTAGTAGTCCCAGTGGAAGTGCGGGCCGTCGCCGTAGAGCCCGTCGCCGACATACCACTGCTGGTGCTCGCGCAGGGCATAGTCGATGCGCATGGCATCCCACGGCTGGCCGATTTTGCAGAAGAAGGCCTCGAGGCTGGCGGAGAAGAGCAGCCAGTTGCTGAAGCCGGGCGTGACCGTGCGGGTTTGGCGCAGGGTCTGGACGACATTCTGCCGGACTGGGGCATCGAGGCTGTCCCAGAGCTGGCCGGGAGCGCGGAGGATGGCGAGCGCGAGAAAGGCCGCGTCGACCAAGGACTGAGGGTTCGTGCCGAAGTGGAAGGCGTCGGGCGAGTGGGGGTCTGTGCCGTAGCGGATGGCGAGGCGGGCACTCTGCTGGTATTGGCGACGAAGCTGTTCGTGGCGCGGGGAGGGTTCCGGCTGGCCTTCGAGCCAGGGGGCGAGGCCGGAGAGAAGTCGGCCGACGGCCTCAAGGTGTGTGGATTGGCTGCGGGCTTGGGCGAGGCCGGGAGCGGCTTCCACGGGCATGGTGGCGCGGAGCTTCTGCTGGCGGATGGCCTGCAGGACCGGATTCGAGACGCGCTCGACGATGCTGATCCAGCGGGAGCGGTCGTCTGCCGTTGGGCTGAGGAGCGGCGCTGCGGAGAGCGTGGAGGCTGCCGGCGCGGCTGCGCCGGCCAGGAGCGGAGCAGAAGCGAGCATGGCGCCTTTGAGGAAGGTTCGCCGGCTTGCCGGGTGGTTCGAATCCATGGGATGGAGGCCCTCGTGTGGTTCGTAAGCATTGTAGCGGCCGGGTGGAGGCAAGCCGCGGCGGGGGCGGGGTATCTGGATTGGTGCGGGAGGCGATGGATGGGCGATGGGCTGTGGAAAGACGGGATTGCGGGGAGGGCCAGTCCTGTAAGGTGGAGAGAGGTTCCTGCCGCCTTAGAGGTTGGCGGCGGGCTCGGTTCTGGATGCGTCCTGCGTGAAGAATTCCCCAACATCGGATGTCTTGACGGAACTGCTAAGGTCCGTGTTTGGCTTTGCCGGGTTTCGAGCGAACCAGGAGGCGGTTTGCCGCACGGCGCTGGAGGGGCGGGACCTGCTGCTGGTGATGCCGACGGGGTCAGGCAAGTCCTTGTGCTATCAGCTTCCGGCGATTGCGCTGGGTGGCACGGCGCTGGTGATTTCGCCGCTGATAGCACTGATGGAAGACCAGGCGGCGAAGCTGGCGGCGCTGGGGCTGCGGGTGGCTCGCATCCACTCCGGGATGGACCGGGCGGACTCGCGGCAGGCCTGCGTGGACTATTTGCAAGGGAATTTGCAGTTCTTGTTGATTGCGCCGGAGCGGCTGCGGGTGCCGGGGTTTCCGGAGATGCTGGCCAAGCGCAAGCCGGGACTGATTGCGATTGACGAAGCGCACTGTATCTCGCAATGGGGGCATGACTTCCGGCCGGATTACCGGATGCTGGGGCAGTATCTGCCGGCGTTGCGTCCGGCGCCGGTGCTGGCGCTGACGGCGACGGCGACGCCGAGGGTGCAGGCCGATATTGTGACGCAGCTGGGGATGATCGAACCGGAGCTATTCATCCACGGGTTCCGGCGAGAGAACCTGGCGATCGAGGTGGTGGAGGTTCCCGTGCCGGAGCGGGCCGAGGTGGTTTGCCGGCTGCTGGCGGAGAAGGCGCGGCGACCGGCAATTGTGTATGCGACCTCGCGCAAGCAGGCGGAGCGGCTGGCGGAGGAACTGGCACGACGGATTCCGGCGGCGGCCTACCACGCAGGGCTGGACGCGGAGACACGGGAGCGGGTGCAGACGGCCTTCCAGGCGGGGAAGCTGGAGGCGGTGGTAGCGACGATTGCCTTCGGCATGGGCATCGACAAGGCCGATATTCGGACGGTGATACATGCGGGGTTGCCGGCAACGCTGGAGGGGTATTACCAGGAAATAGGCAGGGCGGGCCGGGATGGCCAGCCGAGCCGGACATTTCTTATGCACTCGTATGCGGACCAGCGGACGCACGACTTCTTTCTGACGAGGGATTATCCTCCGGTGGCCAATCTGGAACAGGTTTTTCGGATGCTGGGGGAGGATCCGCAGGGCGTGGATGAGCTGCGCGCGGAGTCGAAGCTGAGCGACGAGGAGTTTGACAAGGCGTTGGAGAAGCTGGAGATCCACGGCGGCGCCCGGGTGGACTTTGGCGGCAACGTGACGCGGGGCGGACCGGGATGGAAGAAGACCTACGCTGTGCAGTCGCAGTACAGAACGGAGCAGTTTGACAAGGTGCTGCGGTTTACGGAATCGAGCGAGTGCCGGATGGCGGCGCTGGTGCGGCACTTTGGAGATGTGGAGGACGCGAGCCGGCCGTGCGGCACATGCGATGTGTGCGACCCGGCGGGGGCGCGGCTGAAACTGTTTCGGCGGGCGACGGCGGCGGAACAGGAGTTGGCGCTACGGATGGTGGACGAGCTGCGGCCCGTGGACTACAAGGCGGCCGGAACGCTGCAGCGGGCAGTGGACCCGGCGGGGCGGCTGGATCGCGATGCATTTGAGGGGCTGCTGAACGCAATGGTCCGGGCTGGGCTGGTTGCCATGGAAGATGCGGAGTACGAGAAGGACGGCGAGGTTCGGCGGTTCCGGAAGGTGCGGCTCACGGAGGCGGGGCTGGCAGTGCGGCCCGGGCGGCAGTTGGAGCTGCTGATTGCCGATGGGGTGGTGGCGGAGTTTGGCGGCAGAGGAACGGCTGTACGAGCGAAGAAGGGAAAGGCAGCGGCTCGGAGTGCCGGGAATCGTGCGGCGGAGAGCGAGCCGGTAGCCTTGGCGGGGGATGCGCTGGCACTGGCGACGCGGCTGAAGGAGTGGCGCAAAGAAGAAGCAAAGCGGCTGGGTGTTCCGGCCTACCTAGTGCTGCATGACCGGACGCTGAACGCCGTGGCGGCAGCGCGGCCGGGAAACCTGCGGGAGTTGCTGGGAGTGGACGGGATGGGACCGGCGAAGGTGGAGAAGTTTGGCGAGGCGCTGCTGGGAGTCTGCCGGGCGGGCTGAGGCGGGATGCAGGCTGCGCACCCTCTCCGCGAGATGCGGAAAGGGTGCGCAGGCGCTGCGGAGCTAGCTGACGCGCTCGATGACGACGGACTCGAGGACGACGGGCTTGTGGGGCTTGTCCTGGGCGTTGCGGGAAACGCGGGAGATCTTGTCGGCGATGTCCTGCCCTTCGACGACTTCGCCGAAGATGGTGTGGTTGCCGGTGAGCCAGGGCGTGGGCGCCACGGTGATGAAGAACTGGCAGCCGTTGGTGTTGGGGCCGGAGTTGGCCATGGCCAGCTTGCCGGGCTTATCGAAGCGGTGCGGGGAGCCTTTGGTCTCGTCCTGGAAGCGATAGCCGGGGCCGCCCATGCCGGTTCCGGTGGGGTCGCCACCCTGGATCATGAAGTCGGGGATGACGCGATGGAAGACGGTGCCGTCGTAGAGCTTGTCCTGCGATTTGGCGCGCGTGCCGGGGTGAACCCACTCGCGGGAGCCTTCAGCGAGCTCGATGAAGTTCTTGACGGTGACGGGCGCGTCGGCCTCCAAGAGGCGAACAGTGATTTTGCCTTCAGTGGTATTGAAGACGGCGTAGGTTCCTGCTGCGAGTGCCATGGTTGACTCCTGAGATTTGAGTGGTTGGCTGCTGTTGCCGCTGCGAAGTTGCAAGAGCAGGCGCAGATTACGGTTGGGGCGTAGAAGGGGAGCCGGCTGCTGGCTGCTGCGGCGCCGATGGCGATGGCGGCAACGGCTGGCCCTCGGGCACGATGGTGACCTTCTTGAGCAGTACGGGCGTGACGGGCTTGTCGTTGTCGTCGCGCTGCACGCGGGCGATGGTCTTGACGACGAGGACGCTGGGCTCATCGCACTGGCCAAAGATGGTGTAGTGCTGATTGAGCGAGTCGTAGGGCTGCTCGGTGATGAAGAACTGGCTGCCGTTGGTGTTGGGGCCGGAGTTGGCCATGGCGAGGCGGCCAGCGACATCGAAGTTCAAATCTGGGTCGAACTCGTCGTTGAAGGAGTAGCCGGCGTCACCCATTCCGGTGCCGGTGGGATCGCCGCCCTGGATCATGAACTCCGGAATGACACGGTGGAAGGTGGTTCCGTCATAGAAGGGCTTGTGGCGCTGGATCTTCTTGGTCGCCGGGTCGGTCCAGTCTTTGGTGCCCTGGGCAAGCGCGATGAAGTTGGCGACGGCGACGGGAGCCTGCTTCTGGAAGAACTGGCAGGTGATACGGCCCATGGAGGTGTCCATGACGACGAAGGGGCCGTTGGGGTGGATGAGCGCAGCGGCGGTGGCCTGTGGCGCGTCGGGGATATCCTCGGCGGGGGCGGCCGGTTTGGTCGTGTCCTGCGCGAATGCCGAGGCGGCAAAGGCCACGGCCAGAGCGGATGCGAGAAGGGATTGCTGAAGTCTCATGCCGCTTTTGAGGGTAAATCATGGGGTGGGGGCGGAGCCAGCCGCGATGCTCCACGATGTATTGTTATCGCATGAGTGCCTATTGTTCACGAATTGGTTTTGGGCGCCTCGCCATTGCTGCGTGCGCCATGTGCTGCCTGATGGTTCCTGCGATGCGCATGGAGGCGCAGACGGAGAAGGCAGCGGCTACAGCCGAAAAAACGGCAGAGAAGCCCGCCGCCGATAAGGATAAGGATAAGAATGCGCTGCCGCCATTGCCGGCGGAGGCGCATGCACCGCAGTCGATTGAGCTGAATGGCAAGACGCTGCACTACACGGTAACCGTAGGTGCGCTGCCGGTGCGCAACGCGGACGGCAAGGAAGTGGGCCAGGTGGTTGTGACCTCCTACACGATGGAGGGGAAAGATCGCCCGGTGACCTTTGCGCTGAATGGCGGGCCGGGTGCGGCGAGCGTCTACCTGAACTTTGGCGCGATAGGGCCGAAGCACCTGCAGGCGGGGAACGATGGCGACAGCCCATCGGACCCGGCGATGCTGAAGGACAATCCCGGGACGTGGCTGGATTTTACCGATCTGGTATTTATCGATCCGGTTGGCACGGGGTTCAGCCGGTCGCTGGTGCCGGAGGTGGAGGCGAAGAAGCAGTTCTACAGCACGGATGCGGACATTGAGTATCTGTCGCGCGTGATCTACGACTGGCTGGTGAAGAACGGCCGGCTGGAGTCGCGTAAGTACCTGGTTGGTGAGAGCTACGGAGGCTTCCGCGGTCCGCGCGTTACGTACTTCCTGCAGTCGCAGCTTGGCGTTGCGATGAATGGCGTGGTGCTGGTGTCGCCGTATCTGAACCCGACGATTGAGAGGGATGGCGATCTGAGCCCGCTGCCCTGGATGGTGACGCTGCCGTCGATTACCGCAGCAAACCTGGAGCGGCAGAAGAAGCTGACGCCGCAGGCGATGCAGGACGTCATTCAATACACGATGGGCGAGTATGCCACGACGCTGATCAAGGGCAACTCCGACCCGGATGCGCAGAAGAAGATGATTGCACGCGTGACGGAGATGACGGGGCTGGACCCCTCGTTTGTGAAGTTCGCGGGCGGGCGGCTGGAGACGGGCGCGTATCTGCGCGAGGCGTATCGCGAAGAGGGCAAGCTGAGCTCAGTGTATGACTCGAACGTGACTTCGTTCGATCCGTTTCCATTTGCGCCGGAGCAGCGGGCGAATGATCCGATTCTGGCGGCGATGATTGCGCCGATGACGACAGCGATGGTGAACTTTGTAACCGAGACGGTGGGCTGGAAGGTAGACGCGCGCTACAACGCGCTGTCGTATGACGTGAACCGACTGTGGGATCGGGACGCCAGCCTGCGCAGCGGATCGGTGCCGCAACTGCGGCAGGCGGTGGCTGCGGATCCGAAGCTGCGCGTGATGATTGTGCATGGATGGAACGATCTTTCGTGCCCCTTCATGGGATCGCTGCTGACGGTGGACCAGATGCCGGTGATGGGCGATCCGACGCGCGTTGCGGTGCATGAGTATCCGGGCGGTCACATGTTCTACACGCGCGAATCAAGCCGGCTGGAACTGCGCAAGGATGTGATGGAGATGTACAACAAGCACTAGAATCTTCATCGCCAATACAAAGTCCCATGCCTGCCGCTGCAATTGCGGAGGGGATGGGGCTTTTGAATTTGGAGATCCGCGGCGCTGAGCCGTGGAGGCGTTACACGATGCCGAGGAAGTTGGCCGGAGCGATGGAGGCGCCGGGAAAGACAAGATTGAGGTTGGCTGCATTGAGCGTGCGGCTGACCACTTCCGCGAGGACTTGGCGGTAGTCGGTGGTAAGCGCCAGATCGCGGCCCTGGTTGAGCTGCTCATTCGCCAAGCCGGGCCAGTGCCCGTAGACTTTGCCGCCCTTCACGCTTGCGCCCAATACGAACATGACATTGGCGTGGC
>JAJXWS010000095.1 GCA_021781495.1 Acidobacteriota bacterium
AGGGCATCCTCGGCTGCAGTGATGCGAACGATGCTGCTGTAGTGTGTCCAGAAGCGCATATAAACCGCATAGAACCATGGTCCCGCGGTTCTGGTTTCGCCGCAGGGATCAGATTGCTGCCGGAAGCGCGCGGCGAGCGCCAGCCACCCGCTCATGGAGCCGATAAGCAGGCAAACGAGGACCCAGGCGGCGATAAAGATGATGGGGAATAGTGGTGGGAACCAAGGCGGTGGCGTGTTTGGATTCATCAGGATGCGTGTGCAGTCCCGCTTGGAACTCGCAGGTCTTCAAGCGGCTGGGGCTGCTTTCTTTGCGGCTTTGATGAGAACGCGCAGTGCCTGGTTCACCGACTCTGCATCCGGAAACGCCTCAGCTACGTCTGGGGCGAGCGTCACCATTACCACGTCCCTGGGGAAACGCTTGGCATATTTGCCGCGCACGGCGTGGGTGAAGTCGTACTCTTTGCGCATGTCTTTGTCTTCGGTCACCTGCTTACGGCTGCTGCTCATAGCGCTTCCTTTCCCTGGGCTCAGCCTTGCGGGCACTGATGATGCGGATGGTCTTTTCATTCTCAGTATGCACCAGAACCAAGAGGAGCTGGTGGGCCGACTTTCCGAGGGCAATCCAGCGCTCCTCGTCAAGAGAATGCACCACATCAGGCTGAACCAGCAAGAGTGGATCACGAAAAACCGTTGCTGCTTCTTCGAAGGCCACGCCGTGCTTTAGCTCATTTCGGCGGGCTTTCACGGGGTCCCAGACAATAGACAGCGGTTGCACTTACACGCCCACAGGGAACGGCTTGGGGCTGGATTCCTCAGTGTTTGCCCCGCCGGTGCGCCAGCGCTCAAAGCGGCCCTGCAGCAGGCTCATCAGGCCGGTGTACCAGTAACCGATGACGAACAGGATGAGGAACGGCGCGGTGAAGTAGTTCTGGTTTGAGAAGGTGTAGAGAATGGCGAGGAAGAAGTAGGCGCCGATGAGCAGTTCAATCCAGGGGGCCAGCACCAGGCGTTTGCGATACTTGGCTGCCTTGGACTTCTCGCCCTTCTGAGCCACGCGGTACTTCGGGGTGCGGACGAAGGCGCTTTTGATGCCGAGCAGCGCTTCCATCACGGCCTTGGTGTTGGTGACCGTGAGGCCGATGCCGAGCGCCATCAGGAAGGGCAGGTAGAGGAAGGTCTTCATCCAGCTTTTGGGGAACAACTCGCGCTGGCTGACCACGTAGAACACGGCAATGGAGAACGTGGAGGCCGTGAAGAGCGGCACATCGATGAGCAGCATCTGGAACCAGCCCTGATAGAAGCGCACGATCATGGCGGGCATCAGCAGTGCGGTCATGATGACCATGAGCGGATAGCTAAGGTTGGCGGTGAGGTGGTAGACGGCCTCGATCTTGATGCGGCGCTCCACGTTGGAGCGGAAGATCATGGGCAGCACCTTGATGCTGGTCTGGATGAGTCCCTTGGCCCAGCGCGCCTGCTGTGTTTTGAAGGCGGTCATCTCGATGGGCAGCTCGGAGGGGCACTCGATATTGGGCAGGTACTTGAACTTCCAGCCGGCCATCTGCGAGCGGTAGCTGAGGTCAGTGTCCTCCGTGAGCGTGTCGTGCTGCCAGCCACCGCCGTCGGAGATGGCCTGGCGCCGCCACATGCCTGCGGTGCCGTTGAAGTTGAAGAAGTCGCCGGAGCGCGCGCGGGCGCCATGCTCCAGGACGAAGTGGCCGTCGAGCAGGATGGCCTCGATCTGGGTGAGCATGCTGTAGTCGCGGTTCAGGTGGGTCCAGCGGGTCTGCACCATGCCGATCTCCGGCTCGGCGAAGTGGTGGATCACCTTCATGAGCCAGTCCGGCGGAGGAACGAAGTCGGCGTCGAAGATGGCGACGAACTCGCCTTTGGCCACTTTGAGGCCGGCGTCGAGGGCTCCGGCCTTGAAGCCGTGGCGGTTGGTGCGGTGGATGTAGACGATGGGGTGGCCCATGGAGGCGTAGCGCGCCACGATGCCGGCGGCGACCTCCGTGGTTTCGTCAGTCGAGTCGTCAAGCACCTGGATTTCGAGCTTTTCGCGCGGGTACTCCATGGCGCAGACGGCCTCAATCAGGCGGTCGATTACGAACTGCTCGTTGAAGATGGGCAACTGGACGGTGACGTTGGGCAGCTCGTCAAAGTGCTTTGGCGGATTGGGATTGTAGTTCTTGCGGTATTTGAAATAGATGTAGCAGAGCGTGTAGCGGTGGATGCCGTAGATGGCAAGGGTGATCATGACCGCGAAGTACGGAATCAGCAGGGCAAGATCGAACCAGTTCCAGTGGTAGAGGCCTTTGAAGGTCTGGTCGGCATACTGCATCTTCAGGTAATGGCGCAGACCGTTTTGCGGGGCAAAGGCGAGCAGCGCGGCCACCTGGGAAGGCAGCCCGGCAAGCAGACCGGCGGTGAGTTTGAGGCTGGCGGCAAGCACGGCGAACAGGGCAACGCCTCCACGACTGGGATAACGGCATTGTACGCGATTTGGGCATCGGGGCAGGGCGGAAGCGGCGGGAGCGAGTTGCCGCCGGCTCGGCTGCTGGCGTAAGGTGGCTCAGTCAGGAGGCGTATACCGCTTATGACTGCTTCCTTTGTGATTGCCGCTGCAGGCGGCAGCTTTCTTCTGGATTCCCGTACTCCCGCTGAAGTGTTTACCCCGGAAGACCTGAACGAGGAACAGCGCCAGATTGCGGCGATGGCCGCGCAGTTTGCGCGCGAGGAGGTTGAGCCGGCCGCGGAGGAGATTGAGGCCAAGAAGCCGGGCGTGATAGCCGGACTGATGCGCAAGGCCGGAGAACTGGGCCTGACGGCTGTCGATATTCCGGAAGAGTATGGCGGCATGGGGCTGGACAAGGTGAGCTCCACGCTGATTACGGACCACATTTCGGTGCTGGCCAGCTTTTCCACGGCGTTTGGCGCGCATATCGGCATCGCCACTCTGCCGCTGGTCTGGTATGGCACGGAGGAGCAGAAGCAGCGTTATCTGCCCAGGCTGGCCTCGGGCGAGTGGATTGGAGGCTACGGCCTGTCCGAGGCCAGCTCCGGCTCGGACGCCATGAATATCCGCACGCGGGCGACGCTTTCGGCCGACGGCAGCCACTACACGCTGAACGGCGAGAAGATGTGGATTACCAACGGCGCCATTGCGGGGCTGTACACCGTGTTTGCCAAGATTGACGGCGAAAAGTTTTCCGCCTTTCTGGTGGAGCGCGATGCTCCGGGGCTGACGGTGGGCGCGGAGGAGCACAAGCTGGGGATTCGCGGCTCGTCCACCTGCCCGCTGGTGCTGCAGGATTGCCGGGTGCCCGCCGCGAACCTGCTGGGCGAGCCGGGCAAGGGACACCATATCGCGTTCAATGTGCTGAACGTGGGCCGGTTCAAGCTGGGCGTGGCCTGCATGGGCGGAGCGCGGCACGCCATGGCGCATATGATTCGCTATGCGCGGGAGCGGAAGGCCTTCGGCAAGGCGATTGCGGAGTTCGGGCTGATTCAGCGGAAGATCTCCACTGCGGCCACGCGGCTGTTTGCCACGGAGAGCATGGCGTATCGCACGGCGGGCCTGATGGATGCAGGGATGGGGGGCCTGAGCGCGGATATGGCGCGCGAACCGCGCGAGATTCAGCGGCACATTGAGGAGTATGCCGTCGAGTGCTCGATTCTGAAGGTGTACGGGTCCGAGATGCTGGCGGTGGTGGCCGACGAACTGGTGGCCACCATGGGCGGCTACGGCTACGTGGAGGACTATCCGGCGGAGCGCTTCTATCGCGATGCGCGCATCAACCGCATCTTCGAGGGGACGAACGAGATCAACCGGATGATCATTACCGGCTGGCTGATGAAGCGGGCGATGAATGGCCAGCTGCCGCTGCTGGGCGCCATCAAAAAGCTGATGGATGAGGTGATGCAGCCGCCTTCCTTTGACGGTGGCGGCGAGACGGGCGAGCCGCTGGCGCGGGAGGCTGAAGTGCTGGCCGGCGTGCGGAAGATTGCGCTGTTTGCCGCTGGCGTGGCCAGCCAGCGGTTCCTGGCCGAGCTGCAGGAGCAGCAGGAGGTGATGGCCGACCTGGCGGACATCATCGCGCAGGTGTACGCGCTGGAGTCTGCGCTGCTGCGGGCGCGCAAGCTGGAGGCGGGCCGGCGCGGGCAGGCTGCGGTGGCGGCTGCCATGACCGGTCTGCTGGCGGATGAGAGCATGGCGGTGGCCGAACAGGCCGCAAAGCGCGTACTGGCGGCCTGTGCCGAAGGCGATGCGCTGCGCACGCAATTGGCGATTCTGCGCAGGCTGGCGAAGATGGTGCCCGCCGATGCGGTGGCGCTGAGCCGCGCCGTGGCACAGCACTGCATTGCCGCCGAGCGATACCCCCTGTAAGCCGCTGGGGCCGCTGATGGCGGCTCCAGCGCAAGGCCCTTAACTGGAAAGAGCGGGAACCTGCTACAAGACCGCAAAAGATTTGCGGCGGAGAGCCTGTGCGCATTGGTAACATGACTTGCTGTTCAGGAGAAATAGAGCATGAAACGCAGCACCCTTTGCTTGACTGTTTGTCTGGCTGTATTCGCCGCAATCCACCAATCCAATCTGCAGGCGGCACAGCCGCCGAACAGGCCAAACAATGCGTCGCAGGCTCGCGTGGAGCTGGACGCCGTAACCGATGCCAGGGCATTGCCGGATGGCATTCAAATTCGCGCGGGAGAAGCGCAACTGCGCATCACCGCACTGCGCGAGGACATTGTGCGCGTGCGCGTGTCGCCGAACGCGCAACTGCCTGAGGATGCGTCCTGGGCGGTGCTGCCGGAGGCGCGCACGAAAACCGTGGCTGTGCAGGCCATCTCGGACGCCGCTGCCGTGGGATTTCGCACGCCGAAGCTGGATGTCCGCGTGGAGCGCAAGCCGCTGCGGCTGGTGGTGCGCGACACGGCCGGGCATGTGATCTGCGCCGACGCGCTGGGCAGGCCCACGGCCTTCAAGCTGGGCGGCTTTACCGTTGCCAAGCAAATGCCGGACGACGAGCAGTTCTACGGCCTGGGAGACAAGACGGGGCTGTTCAACCGGCGTGACCAGGCGTACACGCTGTGGAACACGGATGTGGGACCGCAGGAGGCGACGGATCCGCTGTACAAGAGCATCCCGTTCTTCCTGGCGATTACGCACGACCGCAGCTACGGGCTGTTCCTCGACAACACGTGGCGCACGTGGTTTGACTTTGGCAAGACGGCGCGCGATGCCTACACGTTTGGTTCGGAGGGCGGACCGCTGGACTACTACGTGATCTACGGGCCCACGCCGAAGCAGGTGGTGGAGGGTTACGCGTATCTGACGGGCAAGCCGCCGCTGCCGCCGATGTGGGCGCTGGGCTTTCAGCAGTCGCGGTACAGTTACTCGCCGGAGTCGCAGGTGCGCGACGTGGCCAACCGGCTGCGCGCGGACAAGATTCCGTCGGACGTGCTGTATCTGGACATCGATTACCAGTACCGCAACCGGCCGTTCACGGTGGACCCCGACCGGTTCCCGAACTTTCCGGGGCTGGTGGCGGACCTGAAGAAGCAGCACTTCCACCTGGTGACGATTACGGATCTGCACATTGCGCACATTGCCAACCAGGGATACATGCCGTATGACACCGGGCACGCCGGCGACAACTTTGTGAAGAACCCCGACGGCAGCGAGTTTGTGGGCGTGGTGTGGCCGGGGCCCGCGGTGTTCCCCGACTTTACGCGCGAGAAGACGCGCGCGTGGTGGGGCGGGCTCTACAAGCAGTTTGCGCAGGACGGCGTGTCGGGCTTCTGGAACGACATGAACGAGCCCTCGGTGTTTGACGGCCCCGGCAAGACCATGCCGCTGGATACGGTGCATCGCATTGAGGAGCCGGGCTTCAGGACGCGCACGGCAACGCATGCCGAGATTCACAACATTGTGGGTATGGAGAACGAGCGCGCCACATATGACGGTCTGCTGAAGCTGCGGCCCGATGAGCGGCCGTTTGTGCTGACGCGCGCCACGTATGCCGGCGGTCAGCGCTTCGGGTTTACGTGGACGGGCGACAACTCCTCGACGTGGAACCATCTGCGGCTGGCGACCCAGATGCTCCTGAATCTGGGAATGAGCGGCATCTCGATGGTGGGGGATGATATCGGCGGATTCAACGGCTCGCCGCAGCCGGACCTGCTGACCAAGTGGATTGAGATGGGCGCGTTCAACCCCATGTACCGCGACCACTCCACGATTGGCTCGCTGCCGCAGGAGGTGTGGGTCCACGGGCCGCAGCAGGAGGCGATCCGGCGGCGCTACATTGACACGCGCTACCGGCTGCTGCCCTACATCTACACGCTGGCCGAGGAGGCCTCGCGCACGGGGCTGCCGCTGGTACGCCCGCTGTTCATGGAGTTTCCCGGCTACTACGACTCTGCGGACTCGGAGTTCCTGCTGGGCCGCTCGCTGCTGGTGGCGCCGCCGTCGTTGCCGGATATGCTGGACGACTATGCGGTCTCGTATCCGCCGGGGCCGTGGTACGACTTCTGGACCGGCGAAAAGATGCCGGCGCAACGCACGGGTCCAAACATCGTCCAGGTGGCAGAGACGGTTTCCCAGGGGCAGTCGCTCTCGCAGTTTCCTGAGCCGTACACGATTCATCCCACGCTGGAGACTCTGCCGGTGTATGTGCGCGGCGGCAGCGTGATTCCGATGCAGCCGCTGGTGCAGAGCACGGATGAGACGCCAAACGGTCCGCTGGAACTGCGCGTGTATCCGGGGCCGCAGTGCGAGGGCTCGTTGTATCTGGATGACGGGCACACCTTCCGCTACAAGCAGGGCGAGTATCTGCGGCAGTCGTTTACGTGCCGCGCCGAGGCCAAGGCCGTTACGCTGGCCTTTGGCGCGCGCGAGGGCAGCTACGCGCCGTGGTGGAAGAGCATCGAGGTCGTTGTCTACGGCTGGCAGTCAGAGCATGCCGAGGTGAAGCTATCCGGCTCAACCGAAGCGCTGAAGACAACGTA
Source organism: Acidobacteriota bacterium (assembly GCA_021781495.1). GTDB lineage: Bacteria > Acidobacteriota > Terriglobia > Terriglobales > Acidobacteriaceae > Telmatobacter. Next base: position 7,011 of record JAJXWS010000095.1, read on the forward strand.
TGACGCAAAGGCGCACGCGCTGCATGTCGTCATTCCCGACGTTGCCGGGAAGCAGGAACTGCAGGTGGGGAGGTAGACGCGCAAAATAGAAGACAGCAACGGCCCGCTTCCCGCGTGAGGAGCGGGCCGTTGAAACTGAGCGCAGTGACTGACGCTGCTTTTACTGACTTGGGAAATCCGGGTACATACACATTTTATGCGCAGATATCGAGCACGCAGACCGGACCAATTGACGCGGGCTCCGCGACTTACACTCGTCCGCCTTCTCCTTCGGGTGGAACGTGCACGGAGAAAATATGCCTAAACCAGTGATGTTTACAGCACGAGTCTCAATGGCTTTGCTCGCCATTGTCGCAATCAATCTCACACTTTCTGGCCAGAGCCTAACCAATATGAAAATCCAGCCATTGGAGCTGCCAAAAGCAGCTCCAATGGTAGTACCCTTCAACTATACTCAAGGGCTCATCGTCGTTCCGGTCGAAGTAAATGGTTGTTTGGCCCACTTCTTGTTCGATACGGGATTCTCCGGTGCAGCGATTAGCGCGGCTTGGGCCACAAAGCATCGACTTGCAACCTTGGAACGCCCAGTGCACCTAACGACTGCACAGGGTATTGTTGAACAGGCTGGCAAGATTGCGACGGGTATTAGTCTCCATTTTGCGAGCCTTGATGTGTCGCCAGGGCCCACTTTGGTTCTTGATCTCGCGTTTCTCTCGCGGGAGGATCACCTGGAGGTGGACGGCATTCTCGGTTCCGCATTGTTTCTGCGGCATGTCATCACAATTGACTACCGCAACCGGCGGATCCTTCTCGGCGATGGACCTCCAATCAAAGCGGGAGACATCGAGTTGCCTTTCGATCGCAGAAAACTACCGATCGTGACTGCGCAAGTGGATACGCGTGCGGGCAAAATGCATAGCGGGCGTTTCCTCGTCGACACAGGCAGCGACGACGGAATTGAATTGAATGGCTGGTTTGCAGAAAAGTACAAGGGTGCATTGTTAGAAAGGCATCGCGCACCCTCGGGGTCTGGATATGACCTTGCCGGCCCTATGAACTACGACGTCGGAACACTGCGAAAGATTCGGTTTGACGGAGTGGATTTTCCCCAACTGCCTGTGTCTATGCCAGCGTCCAACGACGGCTCAAGCGGCAAAGGGCTGACCGGCATCATCGGCAATACGTTTCTTGAGCGATTTGCAGTTACGATCGACTATTCACGAGGCCAGCTGGTGCTCCACCCGCCCCAATCATAGGGGCTGCGCTTCGGATCTCGATTCGCAAATTGCAGCGCAAGAGAAGAGGTCCGCCTCTCGTGGAGAGAAGCGGGCCGATTTGTTGCGGCTGAGTTGGCTTATGCCTTGGCCGAAGTGAGCGCGCCGAGGTCGGCGGCGATCTTCTCCGTCGAGAAGGCTTCGAGCACGTCGCCTTCCTTCAGGTCGCCGAAGCCGGCGACGCCGATACCGCACTCCATGCCGTTGGTCACCTCGCGCACATCGTCCTTGAAGCGCTTGAGCGAGCCGATCTTGCCCTTGAAGATCTGTTCGCCTTCGCGCATCACCTTGATCTCCGCGTCGCGGCGGATGACGCCATCCTGCACGCGGCAGCCGGCGATGGTGCCGACCTTGGGGATCTTGAAGATGTTGAGGACTTCGGCGCGGCCCATGTAGTTTTCCTTGAAGGTAGGTTCGAGGAGTCCCATCATGGCGAGGCGGATCTCATCCTGCAACTCGTAGATGATCGAGTGCAGGCGGATCTCCACGTCTTCCTGCTGCGCCAGCTCAGCGGCCTTGCGCTCGGGGCGCACGTTAAAGCCGATGATGATGGCGTTGGAGGCGGTGGCCAGCAGCACGTCGCTTTCCGTGATGGAGCCGACGCCGGAGCGGATGACCTTGATGCGCACCTTTTCGGTGGACATCTTGACCAGCGAGTCGGCGAGCACTTCGACCGAGCCGGTGACGTCGCCCTTGATGATGAGGGCGAGGTCCTTTACGCCGGCCTGACGAATCTGCTCGGCAAGGCCCTCAAGCGAGACGCGCGAGCTCTTGGCGAGCTGGGCTTCGCGCTCCTTCATCTTGCGGTACTGGGCAATGCCCTTGGCCTTGTCGCGGTCCGAGACGACCAGGAAGGTGTCACCGGACTCAGGCATGGCCTCCAGACCGAGCACCTCCACCGGGGTGGACGGGCCCGCTTCTTCAATGGCGCGGCCACGGTCGTCGAACATGGCGCGGACCTTGCCGAAGGTGTTGCCCACGATGTAGCTGTCGTTCAGGTGCAGAGTGCCGTCCTGCACCAGCACGGTGGCCACGGCGCCACGGCCGCGGTCGAGCTTGGCTTCAAGTACGGAGCCCACAGCCTTGCGGCCGGGGGTGGCCTTGGGGGCCTTGATGTCCGAAACCAGGCAGATCATCTCCAGCAGCAGGTCCAGGTTCAGCCGCTTCTTTGCGGAGACTTCCACAAAGACGGTGCTGCCTTCGCCGCCGCCAGCCCACTCTTCGGGAATGAGGCCGCGGTCGGCAAGCTGCTTCTTCACGCGGTCGGGGTTGGCCTCGGGCTTGTCGATCTTGTTGACGGCCACGATGATGGGCACTTCCGCGGCCTTGGCGTGGTCGATGGCTTCCAGCGTCTGCGGCATTACGCCGTCGTCCGCCGCGACCACGATGACGACGATGTCGGTGACCTTGGCGCCGCGGGCACGCATGCGGGTAAAGGCTTCGTGGCCCGGGGTATCGAGGAAGACAATCTCGCGACCGGAGGCCGGGGAGCCTTCCTTGGCGAAGC
>JAJXWS010000096.1 GCA_021781495.1 Acidobacteriota bacterium
ACCAGCGCGTCCGCCTGCGCCCCGCGATACTCCTGTCCGAAGATCACCAGCAGCGATTCCTCGGCCAGCACTGCCTCGCGGAATCCCGCGTCCGCAATCGCCGACGTCTCGCCATTCAGGTAGGCTGCCAGTTCCGCGTATCCGTTCGCCGACAGCCGCAGCACAGCCTTGGCCTGCCGCTCCAGCTTGATTGGCGCCACATTTGCCACGTAGAGCCGCGCCTGGTTCAGCCGCACATTCGAGCGCAGATTCCACGCCAGCAGTGGATGCTCCTCGGTCGGATTGCCGCCAATCAGCAGAATCGCCGGTGCCGTTGCGGCCTCGCGCAGGCTCGCAGCCCGGTTCGCATTCCCCGCCAGCGCGCGAGCAAACGCTTCAAAGTCGGCCGTGCGCTCGTGGTCAATGTTGTTCGTGTGCAGAACCTTCCGCGCCAGCTTCTGCAGCAGATAGTTCTCTTCGTTCGTCGTGTGGTTTGACCCGATAACGCCGATTGCGGCGCCGCCCTTGCTGTCGCGCACTTCCTTCAGCTTGCCCGCGGCCACGCGCAGCGCATGTTCCCATGTCGCTGGCTCCAGCTTGCCCTGGGCATTGCGCACCAGCGGCTTGGTCAGCCGCTCCTGGCTCTCCACAAAGTCAAACCCGAACCGACCCTTGGCGCACAGGAAGTCGTTGTTCATGCCGCTCTTGTCGCGGTTGTCCGCGCGGATAATCTCCGCGCCGTCCGTCGACTGCCGCACGCCCAGCGTCACCTTGCAGCCATCTGCGCAGTGCGTACACACCGTCGAAACGTGGTTCATCTCCCACGGCCGCGTCTTGTAGCGATAGCTTCCGCTGGTCAGCGCGCCCACCGGGCACACATCGATGCACATGCCGCACTGTTCGCAGTCCAGCCGGTCGCCGCCATTCGGCGCAATCACCGCGCTGGCGCCGCGATTCTGCACGCCCAGCGCCCACACGTCCATGCCTTCACCGCACATGCGGATGCACCGGTAGCACAGGATGCAGCGCGGCCGGTCGTAGTACACCGCCGGCGACCACTGCTGTTCCTCGCGATGTCGCTTGGCCTCCGTATAAAGGCTCTCACCGGGGCCGTACTTGAAGGTCATGTCCTGCAGTTCGCACTCGCCGCCCGCGTCGCACACCGGGCAATCCAGCGGATGGTTCCCCAGCAGCAGCTCAATCGTGGCTCGCCGCGCCTGGACAATCTCCTCTGACTCGGTAATGAAGACCTGTCCCTCGGCCACCTGCGTCGTGCACGCCGTCTGCAGCTTCGGCACCTTTTCCTGGCGAACCACGCACATGCGGCACGCCGCCTGCAGGCTCAGCCCGGGATAGTAGCAAAAAGCCGGAATCTCGATGCCTGCCTTCCGGCAGGCCTCAATCAGCAGCGTCCCCGCGGGAGCCGTCAGCTTCTTTCCATCGACTGTGAACGTTACGTCAGCCATTCGTCTCCAGCGCCCCCTACACCAACGCGATTTCCGCGTGCTTGGCAAACGGGCACGGCTTCCCGTTCAGGTGATCTTCAAACTCCTTGCGGAACTTCTTCACAAAGCCCAGAATCGGCATCGCCGCAGCATCGCCCAGCGGGCAGAATGTCCGGCCCAGCATGTTCTCCGCAAGGTAACGGATGTTGTCGATATCCTTCTCCACGCCAAATCCGGCATGGAATCGCGTCAGCGATTTCTTCAGCCAGTCCGTTCCCTCGCGGCACGGAATGCACCAGCCGCAGCTCTCGTGCTGATAGAAGCTGATCGTGCGCAGGGCAAACTCCACAATGCATGTCTGGTCGTCAATCACCACCACGCCGCCTGAGCCCAGCATCGACCCCGCCTTGCCCACCTGGTCAAAGTCCATGCCCAGGCTCTCAATCTCCTCCGGCAGCAGCACCGGCGTCGAAGACCCGCCCGGAACCACGGCCTTCAGCTTGCGCCCGCCGCGAACGCCGCCCGCAACGTCGTAAATGATCTTCTTCAGGTTGTAGCCCATCGGCAGCTCGTACACGCCGGGCCGTTCCACATGGCCGCTCACGCCGAACAGGCGCGTGCCGCCGTTGCGCGGCGTACCCACCGCAGCGTAGGCCTCTGCGCCCATCGAAATCACATGCGGAACCGTCGCAATCGTCTCGGCGTTGTTGATGACCGTCGGTCCGCCATACAGGCCGACCACGGCAGGGAAGGGAGGCTTGATGCGCGGCACGCCCCGCTTGCCTTCCAGCGACTCCATCAGGGCCGACTCTTCGCCCACCTCATACGCGCCGGCGCCCGACTGCGTAATCACGTTGAACTCAACATCCGAGCCGAAGATGTTCTTGCCCAGAAAGCCCTTGGCATACGCATCGGCCACGGCCTTCTCCATAATCTCCAGCAGGTAGCGATACTCGCCGCGCAGGTAGATGAAGCCCAGCTTGGCGCCAATCGCCAGGCCCGCAATAATCGTGCCTTCAATCACCGCGTGCGGATCGTGCAGAAAGATCAGGTGGTCCTTGCAGGTGCCCGGTTCGCTCTCGTCGCCGTTCACCAGCACATACTTCGGCTTGGCGCTCTGCTTGGGCACAAACGACCACTTCATGCCCGTCGGAAATCCCGCGCCGCCGCGTCCGCGCAGGTTTGAGGCCTTCATCTCGTTGATGATCCAGTCCGGTCCCTGCTCCAGGCACTTCTTCGCGGCCTCATAACCGCCCAGCTCAACGTACCGGTCGATATTCGCCGCGCCCTGTCCAAACCGGCGCGTCACAATCTTCACTTCATCCGGATGCGATACCAGCCTAGGCATGGGCAGCCTTCCCTTCTGCGTTGGCCTTGCCGCGATAACCGGCCAGAATCCCCGGCACCTGCTCCGGCGTCAGATCATCGTGAAAGTCGTAGTTCACCTGGATCGCCGGAGCCCAGCAGCACGCACCGATGCACTCCACCTCTTCCAGTGAGAACACGCCGTCCTGGGTCACGCCCTTGTGCCCCACGCCAAGCTCCTCCTGGAAGCGCTCGAAGATATCGTAGCCGCCGCGCAGCATGCAGCTGATGTTCGTGCATACCTGCACGTTAAACTTGCCCGCCGGCTTGAAGCGCAGCATCGAGTAGTACGTGGCCACATTGCGCACGTCCAGCTCCGTAATGCCAATCCGCTCCGCCACCTCGGCAATCACTGCGTCCGACAGGTAGCCAATCTCGTCCTGCGCATAAAGCAGCATGGGTACCAGCGCCGAGCGACGCACCGGGTACTTCTGCACCAGCGCATCAAACCGGGCTGCCAACTGCGGTGAAAAGATGCTCATGGTTTCGTTGCTCATTGCATCAACTCCCGTGCCCACGCTTCGGCCGCCATATCCAACTCTTCCTCGCCTCCTGCGGACCGCAATCGTCCGGATTCGGTCAACTCAAGCATTCCATTCCGTCCATCTTCGCGCGTCCAGCTTGTCTGCGCGCCGTTTCGCTTCAAATCCAGCCACCGGTCCCCGTGCCGCACCGTGATCCGCTCTTCTCCCAGCTCCACGGTCGCCTGCCGGTCGCCGTTCAATCCGTGAGCCGCCGTGTAGCTGCGGAGCAGGGAAGCCAGCGATACCCAGAGCTCCCCATACAACTGCTCCGCCATCGTCACTAGCGGTCAATCTCCCCAAGCACAATATCGATGGAGCCCACCACCGCCACCACATCGGCCAGCATCCGGCCCTTGCACATCGTCTCCACCGCCTGCAGCGTGGCAAACGACGGGTTCCGCATGTGCACACGCCACGGCTTCGCCGAACCGTCTGACACCACGTAGTAGCCCATCTGTCCGCGCGGACTTTCAATCCCCTGGTACACCTCGCCCGCCGGAACCGTAAAGCCCTCGGTCACAATCTTGAAGTGATGGATCAGGGCCTCCATCTGCGTCTTCATCTTCTCGCGATCCGGCAGCACCACCTTCGGCGCATCTGCCTTGATCGGTCCCTCCGGCATCCCATCCAGCGCTTGCTGGATAATCCGCACGCTCTGCCGCATCTCTTCCAGCCGCACCACGTACCGCGCCCAGCAGTCGCCCTCGTTGGATACCGGCACATCAAACTGGAAGTTCTCGTAGCCGGAGTACGGCGTATCGCGCCGCAGGTCCACGTCCACGCCGGAAGCCCGCAGCGGCGGCCCTGTCACACCCAGCGCAATCGCCTCGGCCGCGGTCAGGTGCCCCACGCCCTTCAGCCGGTTTACAAAGATAGGGTTGCCCGTCAGCAGGTTCGAGTACTCGTCAATCTTCTCCGGGAAGGTCTTGATGAACGCCTGCACGCGGTCAAAGAAGTCCAGCGGCGGTTCCATGGAGAGGCCGCCAATGCGGAAGTAGCTCGTCATCATCCGCTGGCCGGCTACATGCTCAAAGATGCGCAGAATATCCTCGCGCTCGCGGAAGGTGTACAGAAACACCGTCAGCGCGCCAATATCCATGGCGTGCGTGCCCAGCCACACCAGGTGCGAGTTCAGGCGTGTCAACTCCGACAGCAGTACCCGCATCCACTGCGCCTTCGGCGGAATCTCCAGCCCCAGCAGCCGCTCCACGGCCAGGCAGTAGCAAAGGTTGTTCGCCATCGGGCTCAGGTAGTCCAGCCGGTCCGTCAGCGGAACCACCTGCTGGTAGAACTTCGCCTCGCAGGTCTTCTCCACGCCCGTGTGCAGATACCCAATCTCCGGATACAGGCGCACCACAATCTCGCCGTCAATCTCCAGAACCAGCCGCAGAACCCCGTGCGTGGATGGGTGCTGCGGGCCCATGTTCAGAATCATGTGCTGGTCCTTCGCGCCTTCGGCAACAGGAACCTCGAGGATGGGCGTGCCCACAATATCACTCATCTAGCGGTACCCCTCCACCGGGTAGTCCTTGCGCAACGGGTGTCCTTCCCACTCCTCCGGCATCATGATGCGCCGCAGATTCGGGTGCCCCTCAAAGCGAATGCCGAACAGGTCAAACACCTCCCGCTCGTAAAAATTCGCTGAGGGCCAAACCGACGTAATCGACTCCACCGCCGGATCCGCCGCCTCCAGCATCACCCGCAGCCGGATGCGCTCCTTATAGCCGTGCGACAGAATGTGATAGCTCAGTTGAAAGCGCGGCTCGGAAGGGAACCAGTCCACCGCCGTCATGTCTTCAAAGAAGTTGTAGCCCGCCGCCTGCACCGCTCTGGCAGCGGCGCAAATCTGGTCATGCGCAACGGTAAGGGTCAGTTCCTTGCGGTCAAACTTGGCGTCCAGCAACGCCTCGGCATTCCACGCCAGCAAAGCCTTTACGGCAGGGTGCTCCGGCAGCCCGTCCAGCACCGCCGCTTTTCCCAGCAGCGTGCCCACAGGCGCGTCATTCATCTTTGGGTCTGTCATTGAAACTCCGGGGTAAGCAGTGCAAGTTCAGCGCGGCGCAACCAGGGCAGCAGAAAACTCAACCAGGCTTACAGATCCGCCTTGTCCTGGCTCCAGTTCAAAATGCCCTTGCGCACAATGTAGTAGAGCCCCACGGCCACAAAGCCGAGATACACAACCATCTCCCAGAAACCGAAAAGCCGCGAGCCGGTAATCTGGGGAAGGCTCCGGTAGATTACCGCCCACGGCATCATGAATACCGCTTCCACATCGAACAGAATAAAGAGCATCGCGACCATGTAAAAGCGGACACTGAAGCGTCCGCGCGCGTCGCCCACGGCCTCGATCCCGCACTCATAGGCGGCCAGTTTCACTGCCGAGTTCCGGTGCCGCCCGATAAACCAGGAAAACGTCACCATCACCGCGCCAAGTCCAAAGGCAACAAGGACTTGCATCAAAAGTGGAAGATACTGCCAGTGGTAGGAAATCATCGCAGCCCTGTCCCTGATTTTCCTGCAAAAAATTGCGCCAGGCACACGCGGATGCTTTCCCCCGTTGTGTGTCAGGCTTCCTACTTGAGATTAGGTTTTCAACCTCATCCCGTCAAGGTGAAGAAACACGCCAGGTTACCTCCCACGTGCTTTCCGGGCGCTACCGCAGCAGTCCGATCCCTAAGGCATTCTGCGCCTTTGCCCTGCCGTGGCCTCTTGCCGTGCCTCTCCTCTTCCTTGTATATGCGAGTGCCTCATAAATCATTTGTGCGCTGCATCACTTGCTTTCAGCCTCTCGTTGGCGCATAATCGCCTCGATGGTTACCGAAATAGTAACTTCGGTAATCTAAAGGCAGGTACCCTCCCTTCCGAAAAGGAAGTTGAGGAGCTCTCCATGGCAGCAACCACCACTACCGGCTTTTCCATCGCGGCTGAAGCGCTCGAGGCGCCCGCTATTGCCGCTGAAGCTGGCCGTCTGCGCCGCATCACCCCGCAGGCAGGCCGCGCCCTCGAATGCCTCGGTCACGCCATCGAGTACCTTACCGACGAATACATCCATCAGGGCGGCTCGGGCTCTGCCAGCGATGGCCCGGTGGAGGCAGTGCAACTCCTCATGGCGCTCAACCGGCAAATCTACTTTGAGTGCCCCGTCGTTCCCACCTTCGCGGAGCGCTGGCGCGCCCTTCTGCGGCGCTGGGTTCCCGCGGACTGATCGTCCCGTTACTGCCCAATCGCCAGCACGGCCAGCAGCAGCACCCACGCCAGCCCCATCGCGTGCCAGTACCACGACGCTGCATCCACGGCAATCTGCCTCAGCTCCACGCGCTTCAGAATCCCCAGCAGGCACAGGCATCCCAGCAGCGCCGCAAGTCCCAGCACCAGATGCGCCGCGTGCAGTCCCGTAATCACATAGAAGAAGTAGCTTGCCGGCGTTGACCAGTGATCGAACGCAAATCCCTGCGCAGTCAGCTGCTTCCATGCGGTCCACTGCCCGGCCAGAAACAGGCTTCCCAGCACCAGGGTCGCGCCAATCCACGGCAGCGTGCGTCGCAGCGCTGGTCGTCCCAGCCCCAGCCATTCCTCCAGCACGTCAATCTCGCGAAAGATGTTCTGCCGCGCCAGTTCCATCGTCAGGCTGCTCAGGATCAGAACGGCTGTATTCAGGTAGAGAATGGGAGGCAGCAGCACTGGCCGCCAGTCGCCAATCTGCTCATGCGTCCCCGGGTCCAGATGCGTCCCTGCCTGGCGTGCAAAGAACAGCACCACCAGCACCACAAAAAACATCATGTCCCCGGCCAGCCCGAAGAAGACGAACAGCCGCACCCGGTTCCGCAACTCCCGCGGCCCATGCTGCGGTCTTGACCAGTTGTCGTCGCCACCCCCGCCCCCACCCCCTGTAGGCCGTCGATCAACTGGGGGCTTGCCGCCAATTCCGGGCTCTTTCCGTTCCGTTTCCGCCGGGGAGTGCGTAAAGGTGCCGGGCATAGGTCGCCTCTGTGATGTAGAGCTTACTCCCACATCACATCGACCGCATAGCCATTCTTGCTGCCTCTTTTTTCACATTGCGCAAAGCGCCGGGGCGCAATCAGGAAACCCGCCTGCCTCGTCAAATGCCGTGTGCCGTGTGCCCATGTCTCTCTTCCGAATCCGGGACTGGCGGCTGTTCAATCCATGTCCGCATCATCCAACCACACACTGACAGCCTGACTGCCGTGGTTGCCCCACCCTTATCCCAAGGGACAGGGCGGGAACCCGTCCCCTGTCAACATCCACATACTCCACCCCGTCGCCGTGTGCCGGGCGCCCCAGGTCTCGCTTCTGAGACCTGGGATTACAAGCGCTTGCAGTTCCAGGATCCGGGGTGCCCCATTCATGGCGTCCGCAAAGCGGGCGTCATGGGTGGGAAACCACAACCTCAACCCACACGCTTGTCATCCTGAGCGACCAAAGGGAGTCGAAGGATCCGCGGTTGCTTTTCCCGCCCCAACCCAACTTCCCGCCGGGTGCCCCACGTCTCGCCTTTCAGACCTGGGATTACAAGCGCTTGCAGTTACAGGATCCGGGGTGCCCCATTCATGCCGCGCCCTTCGCGGCATGGGTGGGAAACCTCAAACCCCCACCCCGCCCGACCTCCCAGAAGGGCACGAACCCCCTTGTCAACACCCCAAATCCCCAGCCATCCTCTAACCCACTGAAAACAAACAGAAAAATCCCGCACCCCAACGTGCGAACAATTTCCGCCCATTTCGCTAACCTTGAAGCATGCCGAACCACAGCCAGCAGCCATGAGCGAGAATCGGACAGGCAAGGGGGTACCCCCACCCCCCCCTAAATATTTTTCTTTTCCACAGAAATCGTGCGAAAAATTACACGGTGCTGTGAAATATCTACACTCGCTTGTCTAATCCCGAATAGGAGAGGGTTGCTAACCTTTAATTACGCCGGTCACCATCTCCACAAAGGCCCGATGCACGCGCCGGTCGTGCGACAGCTCCGGGTGGAACGTCGCCGCCAGTGTATTACCCTGGCGAACCAGCGTCGGGAAGCCCTCGCGCCGTGCCAGCACCTCTACCGCGTCGCCCACGGCCACAATCCGCGGCGCCCGGATGAACACCATCTCCAGCGGTCCGCCCGGCAGACTCGTCTGCTCCGTCACAATGCTGGAGTCGATCTGCCGCCCATAGGCGTTGCGCTCCACCACCGTGTCCATCACCGCCAGCGAGCGCTGGGCCGGGTTCCGCACCTCGCGCGCCAGCAGAATCGCTCCCGCGCATGTTCCAAACACCGGGTGGCTCGCGCAGAACTCCTTGAGCGTCTCAAAGAAGTGCCGCTTCTCCAGAAACTTCAGCATCGTGGTGGACTCGCCACCGGGCAGAATCAGCCCATCCAGGCTCGCCAGCTCTTCCGGCTTGCGCACCTCCACGGGCACAGCGCCGGCTTCTGCCAGCGCCTCCGCGTGGGCTGCATAGTCTCCCTGGATCGCAAGTACGCCGATGCGCGGCAATGCGCGTTCCTGGCTCAACCGATGTTCTCCTGTCGAGGTCGTGGCCGTTACCAGCCGCGTGTCTGCAAAAGCTGCGACTCTTCAAGAGCGGCCGCGGCCAGACCCTTCATCGTCCCCGTCACCAGCTCAGAGACTTCGGCAAGAATCTTCGGGTCGTTGTAGTGCGTCGTCGCAATCACAATCGCCTTCGCGCGCGACACCGCCTCCTCGCGCTCCTTGGCATCATTCTCCACATCCAGCGGAGTGGCGCGCTCCTTCATAAAGATGCCCGATCCTACAAAGATCGCTTCCGCGCCCAGCTGCATCATCAGCGCCGCATCCGCCGGCGTCGCAATGCCACCTGCGGAGAAGTTCGGCACCGGCAGCTTGCCCGCCTGCGCCACCATGTGCACCAGCTCATACGGAGCCTGCAACTCCTTCGCCGCCAGGTAGAGCTCCTGCTCCGTCAGCACCGTCAACTGGCGCATCTCGCGCGTAATCTGGCGCATGTGCTGCACCGCGTGCACCACGTCGCCCGTGCCCGCCTCGCCCTTCGTGCGGATCATCGCCGCGCCCTCGGCAATACGCCGCAGCGCCTCGCCCAGGTTCCGCGCGCCGCACACAAACGGCGTCGTAAACGCATGCTTGTCGATGTGGTGCGCTTCGTCCGCCGGCGTCAGAACCTCGCTCTCGTCGATGAAGTCCACGCCCAATTCCTGCAGAATCTGCGCCTCGGCAAAGTGCCCAATCCGCGCCTTCGCCATCACCGGAATCGAGACCGCCTGGATAATCTCCTTGATCAGGCTCGGCTTGGCCATCCGCGCCACGCCGCCCTCCGCGC
>JAJXWS010000097.1 GCA_021781495.1 Acidobacteriota bacterium
GTGCAAAATACACCCTTTCTTGGAACCAATGGCAGTTGTACGGGGGATAACGGCGGGATCATGTCGAGCTCTGCGCTCGCGACATGGGATTTCCAAACGAACACATACCGGATTCCGTTGCCCGGCCTTGCGTACGTGCAGAGCGCATGTACGCCGCTGCGATCGGATCCATGGCCTCCGCCGGAGAGCAGCAAGCCGTAGCTTCGCTGTTGCTTTGGGTGGAAGCGCGGCGCAGTGGAGGCTTCTGCGAAGGCAGCCGCGGATCCTTCGACTCGCTGCGCTCGCTCAGGATGACAGTGGGCTGGGGGTGTGGGTTTCCCACCCATGCCGCAAAAGCGCGGCATGGATGGGGCACCAGGATCTTGGTAACTGCAAGCGCTTGTAATCCCAGGTCTCAAAGGCAAGACCTGGGGCACCCGGCACCCGGATCAGGATGACAGACATGTTTTTTACGGCGCGGAGTTAGAGGACGCGGGCGAGCCAGTGGCCGGTGTGGGAGTGGAGGCTCTGGGCGATGTCTTCGGGGGTGCCTTCTGCGACGATGTGGCCGCCGCCGTCGCCGCCCTCGGGGCCGAGGTCGATGACCCAGTCGGCGGACTTGATGACGTCGAGGTTGTGCTCGATGACGATGAGGGAGCCGCCGCCGTCGAGGAGCTTACGGAAGGCGGTGAGGAGCTTGGAGACATCGTCGAAGTGGAGGCCGGTGGTGGGCTCGTCGAGGATGTAGAGGACGCGGCTGGCCTGTGACGGCCTGGCGTTGGCGTTGGCGGAGCGCACCTGGGCGAGATGGGCGGCGAGCTTGACGCGCTGTGCCTCGCCGCCGGAGAGCGTGGTGGCGGACTGGCCCAGGCGGAGATAGCCGAGGCCGACTTCGTCGAGGACGGCGAGCTTTTCCAGCAGGCGGGTTTGCCCGGCAAAGAAGCGGAGCGCCTCCTTGACAGTCATCTGTAGCACTTCATGGATGTTCTTGCCCTTGTAGCGGACTTCAAGGATGCGGGGCTGGTAGCGGGTGCCGTTGCAGTCTTCGCAGGGGAGCTCGACGTCGGCGAGGAACTGCATTTCCACGGTGACGGTGCCGTCGCCCTCGCAGGTGTTGCAGCGGCCGCCGGGGACGTTGAAGGAGAAGTGGCCGGGGGTGAGCGAGAGACGTTTGGCATCCGGCTGCGCGGCGAAGAGCTCGCGGACGAGGTCGAAGGCCTTGATGTAGGTGATGGGGTTGGAGCGCGGCGTGCGGCCGATGGGCGTTTGATCGACGAGGACGACGTCATTGAGTCGCTCGACGCCGGTGAGGGATTTGTAGAGGCCGGTGGGGTCGCCGCCGTCGGTTTGGCCGAGGGCGCGGGCCACGGCGCGATAGAGCACCTTGTGGACGAGCGTGGACTTGCCGGAGCCGGAGACGCCGGTGATGGCGACAAGCAGGCCGAGAGGGATTTCGACGTCGAGACCGCGGAGGTTATTGGCCTGAGCACCGCGCAGGACGAGCTTTTCCCTGCCCGGGGCGCGACGGCGCGTGGGCACGGGGATGGCGATTTGGCCGGAGAGATAGCGGCCGGTGAGCGAGTTGGGGTTGGCCTCGATCTCTGCGAGGACGCCTTCGGCGAGGAGCTTGCCGCCGAACTCGCCTGCGCCGGGGCCGAGGTCGAGAAGGTGATCGGCGGCGCGGAGGACGTCGGCATCGTGCTCGACGACGACGATGGTGTTGCCGAGGTCGCGGAGGTTCTTGAGGATGCGGATGAGGCGGTCGGTATCGCGGGTGTGCAGGCCGATGGAGGGCTCGTCGAGGACGTAGAGCGCGCCGACGAGCTGCGAGCCGAGTGAGGTGGCAAGCTGAATGCGCTGGGCTTCTCCGCCGGAGAGCGTGGAGGCAAGGCGGTCGAGGGTGAGGTACTCGAGGCCGACGGCATCGAGGAAGCTGAGGCGCTGCTGGACTTCGTGCAGGATTTGGCCGGCGATCTCCTGCTGCATGGGCGTGAGCTGAAGCGCGCCGAAGAACTCCGTGGCGCGGCCGATGGTGAGGGACGAGGCCTGGCAGATGTTTTTGCCGTTGAGGCGGACGGCGCGGGCTTCTGCGCGGAGGCGCTGGCCGCGGCAGTCGGGGCACTCGGCGTAGCCGCGGTACTTGCTGAGCATGACGCGGACGTGGAGCTTGTACTTTTTGCGCTCCATCTGCGCGAAGAAACCGTAGACGCCCTCAAAGCTGCCCTTGCCGCGCAGGACGATCTCGCGCGCCTCCTCGGACATGAGGTTCCAGGGAACATCGAGCGGAACGCCGAGCGAAGCGGCCTGCTTGCGGAGATCGGAGTACCAGGGGCGGTACTTGGGGCGGTTCCAGGGATCGATGGCGCCGTCGGCCAGGCTGAGGGACTTGTCTGGAATGATGAGGTTGAGATCGTAATCGACGGTGTTGCCGAAGCCCTGACAGCGCGGGCAGGCGCCGAAGGGGTTGTTGAAGCTGAAGAGGCGCGGCTCGGGCTCCTTGCCGGGGCGATGGCAACTGGTGCACTCGTACTCGCCGGAGAAGCGGTGACGCCTGCGCTCTGCGGTTTCGTCGCGGGGCACCTCTTCAAAGATGACCTCGCCGGCCTCGCGATAGGCGATTTCGGCGGCATCGACGAGGCGGGCGCGGTTTTCCGCGCTGACCACAATGCGGTCGAGGAGGACGAAGACGGGGAGGGTGAAGTCGAGGTCGAGGAGCGACTCGGGCGTGGAGAACTCGAAGATGCGGCCGCGCTGGTAGAGGCGGTTGAAGCCGGAAGCGCGGAGGTCAACGAGGCGGGCCTTCATGGCCTCAGTCAGCGGCTCGTTGTCTGGACGGGGCGCGGCCTTGGGAGCCTTGGCGCTGCGGCGAAGGGGCTTTGTCGGCTCGGCAGCCGGTGTTTCATGGCGGACGAGGAAGAGCGCGTTGAGGCGGGTTCCCTCGCCGAGGGCGAGGATGGCGGCGGCGACTTCGTCGATGGAGTCGCGCTTGACGAGGCCGTCGCAGTGGACACAGTGCACCTCTCCGCAGCGGGCGTAGAGGAGGCGCATGTAGTCGTAGATCTCAGTGGCGGTGGCGACGGTGGAGCGCGGGTTGCGGGTGGTGTTCTTCTGCTTGATGGCGATGGCGGGGGCGAGGCCCTCGATCTCGTCGACATCGGGCTTCTCAATGCGCTCGAGGAACTGGCGGGCGTAGGCGGAGAGCGACTCGACGTAGCGGCGCTGGCCCTCGGCGTAAATGGTGTCGAAGGCGAGCGAGCTTTTGCCCGAGCCGGAGACGCCGCTGACGACGGTCAGCCTGCCGTGAGGGATCTCGCAGGAGATGTTCTTCAGATTGTGTGTCCGCGCACCGCGAATGAGAATGGCGTCGTTCAAAGGGAAGGCACCAGTGAGAATTTGTCAGGCCCTGCGGTGACACCCCAGAGAGGCTCAGCGCATAACAGGCCATTTTTTATTATAGGGCGACGGTGGGGTGGGACGCGACGGGCGCGCAAGCAACACGCACGTACCCTTTTGCCGCATGGAAAGCGGTTGCGGGTTCGGTTGCGACGGGAGCAGAACCGGGCAAAGGGATGGGCAGGAAACCTGGAACTGCCGCATTAAGCTGCTCTTGCCCTCATCGCATTCTCCAGAGCCAAAGGCCCTGGTCTAAAGCCAACATGCACATCGCGCCACTGGAGCACGAAGCGGCTCTGCTACTTGGAAAAGAGGTTGCTCCGCGTGGTTGCGAAGTCCTTTGCCGCTTTATGTGCCGCCTTGTTGGCCAACTGGTTCAGCCGTTTGCCGACCACGAGAGGCTTTGACTCTTCCTTCTCGGTTTCGGGAAGTGTCGCCGTTTCCTCTGCTTTTGCTGGGCTTACAAGATTCAGCTTCAGGAGAGTTTCCATGGCTACGCTCCTCCCGTTCGGGTTGGATGCCCGGGTAACTGGGAGAGATGTCCGCGGGCTGAAAAACAATGCGACGAACGCGCGCACGGAGCGGTGCGGCAATGGGGGCGGGCGACCTGCGGGTGCGAGTGCGGGGGCGGTACACTGAAGGAGAGGTATTGCGTGCGTCGTATCGTCTTTTTTCTCCTGCTTTTTGCGCCGCTGATGGCGGCGGCACAGAGTTCCACCCAAGCCGGGGACGGCCCCAGGGCGGTTCCGCCTGCGCCGGCGGGCGGGAATGCCCAGGGGCAGGCGCCCTCGAGCGAGGTGGAAGCGGCCGAGGCGGCCATTGGGAAGTCTGACTGGAAGACGGCCGAGACAAAGCTGGATACGTGGCTGGCGGCGCATCCGCAGGATGCCCGGGCACTGTTTGACGCAGGCTACGTGGCCGACGCACAGAACCGGCTGGAGGACGCGGCGGGACTGTACCAGAGAGCGGTGGACGCGAACCCAAAGTCGTTTGAGGCGAGGCTCTCGCTGGGATTGCTGCTGGCGCGGCAGGGCAAGCTGGACGAGGCCCACAAGGAACTGGAGACCGCGACGACGCTGGATCCGGGGGATGCGGGCGCGGCGCTGAAGGCGCGGGCGTGGCGGGCCCTGGCGCGCATTGATGAGCCAGGCCCGGGACGGCCGGGGGATGCGCAGGCGGCCTCAAACGAGCTGCTGGAGGCGCTGAAGCTGACGCCGGAGACCGCAGACGACACGCTGATGGCGGCAAGCCTGGCGGAGAGCCAGGGGCAGTATGACGCGGCGGAGTCGGCGTACCGGCGGCTGCTGGCGAAGGATCCGAAATCGGGACCGGCGAACGCGGGGCTGGCTCACCTGCTGATTGCGCAGAAGAAGTATCCGGAGGCGGAGACGCTGCTGCGCACGGCGCTGGAACAGTCTCCCGATGACCCGGCATTGACGGCGCAACTGGCGACGGTGCTGGCGGCGCAGGACAAGGCGGAGGCGCTGCCCCTGCTGGAGAAGCTGCACACGGAACATCCGAAGAATGTGGCGATTACGCACATGCTGGCGGAGGTTCTGTCGCAGGCCGGGGACTTTGCAGGATCGGACAAGCTGTACCAGGCGCTGCTGGCGGCGACGCCGGAGGATCCGGCGCTGCTGGTGGCGCATGGGCAGAACCTGGTGGAACAGGCGAAGTTTGCCGAGGCGCTGACGGTGTTTACGAAGGCGACGGAGCTGGACGGGGCCAATGGGGATGCGTGGAGCGGCATGGCCTTTACGGCATCGCGGCTGGGACAGCCGAACGTAACGTTGCATGCTCTTACGATGCGGTCAAAATTTTTGCCCGAAGTGCCCGCTACCTACTTTCTTTGGGCGACGGCTTACGATACATTGCATCAAAAGGCGGCTGCGGCGACGTATTACCACCACTTTTTGGATGCTGCGGCCGGAAAGTTTCCGAATCAGGAATGGCAGGCACGGCAACGTTTGAAGATGCTTGAGAACAAATAGCGAACCGTGCCGGCGAGAGCAAAAGCAAAGGCGGAGCTACTGAGGCCGTGTTTGTGCAGTGAAAGTGGGGACGGTGGGAGAATGTTGCTTCCCCTTGCATAAACTCCCAAACGGACCTATATTCACGGCCTGGGGTTGTGTGAGATTCCGGCAGGAAGGTCACACGGGTTCCGCAGAAGCGGAGGTCCCTCATGCGCTGGCAGAGATGGTTCGCCACCCTCGTTTTGCTCCTGGCAGTCGCAGTCCCGGCGTGCGCGGCCGCCATGGACGGCAAACCACCCGATCCACAAAGCATTGCCGCGCTACAGGCGCGGATAAGCCAGGCCCCGGCAAAGGAACAGTGTTTCCTGTACGCCGAGCTGATTCATGAGATGACGGAGTACAGCCTGCATGAGTACGCGGCGGGCAACGTGGAGCGAGCAAGCGCGCTGCTGCAACAGGTGCAGCAGATGGCGCACAAGCTGCATGCCGCCGTGTCAGAAAACGACAAGCGACTGAAGAACGCAGAGCTGCTGCTGCGGCACACGGCCTTCCGGCTGACCGAGATGGTGCACTCGATGAGTTACGAGGACCGTCCGGTGGCGGAAGAGGCACTGAACCAGGTGAATGCAGCCGACCAGAAGGCCATGATGCAGGTCTTCCAGAAATAACCGGGACGCTTCCCTGCCCGGCAGGACACGAGTCAATCAGGATGCGGGAAGTTCTGCGGGGAGTGGCGATGATGGGCGTTTTGCGCGGATGCGTGGTGGCCATGTTCTGCCTGGCGTGCGCCAGTGCGGGGATGGCGCAGCCGAACCGTCGCGATCCACTGACGCAGGCAGAGGCGGAGCAGATTCGCGAGGCCGGGATTTACCCCACGGAGCGAGTCAAGCTGTACACGGAATTCGTGGATGAGCACGTGAGCACGATCAAGGGGCTGACGGCGCGTGCCCACTCGCCCGCGTGGGCTACGAAGATGGACAACGAGCTGCAGGACGTGGCTGCGCTGATTGATGAGCTGGGATCGAACCTGGACATGTACTCCGATCGCAAGGCGGATGTGCGCAAGGCTCTGAAGCCGCTGACAGAGGCGACACAGCGTTGGCTGGACGTGCTGCACGGGCTGCCTGCGGACCCGGCATTTGACCTGTCGCGGAAGGACGCCGAGGCGAGCGGAAAGGACCTGGCCGACCAGGCGGCGCAGATGCTGAAGGAACAGACTGAGTATTTCAAGGTTCACAAGGACCAGCGCGGGCAGGAACGGGCGGAACCGCAGTAACGGAAGGCCGCCTGCTGTGCTACATTCCAATTTGGTGGTCCCAGATTTCATTCCCATTTTTCAGCAGGAGTATCGGGCGCTGCGGCCGCGTGCGCCCATGCCGACGATCCATGTCCGCTTTCGGCGGTTTACGTCGCTGAATACGACTATCCGGCTGCGGGAGGGTCAGATTTATGTGAGCCTCTCTGACCTGCTGGAGGGAGCGCCTGAGAGCGTAATCCGGGCCATTGCGCATATTCTGCTGGCAAAGCTGTATCGCAAGCCGATTGATGCGGTGCACAACGTGCGCTTCAAGCGATTTGCCTCAAGCGCGGACGTGGCGCGACAGACGGAGCGCATCCGGAATACGCGGGGCAGCAAGCGGTACTTTGGGCCGGAGGGACGCTACTACCACCTGGAAGAGGTGTTCGATGCGCTGAACATGCGCTTCTTCGGGGGGTTGCTGGGGCGGCCGCAACTGACGTGGAGCGAGAGCTTTGCCAAGCGGTCCCTGGGGCACTACGACGCCGCCCACAACACGATTGTGGTGAGCCGGGTGTTCGACCGGCCGTCGAGCCCGCGCTACGCGATTGAATACCTGCTGTACCACGAGATGCTGCACCTGAAGCATCCGGTACGGATGCGGGGACTGCGGCGATGCGTGCACTCGCGAGAGTTCAAGGCCGAGGAGAGGCTTTTTCCGCAACTGCAGGAAGCGATGGCGTTTATCAAGCGGCTGTAGAGTGACTGCAGGGCCGGATCAGGCGGCCTTTTCGACGGCGCGCGAGGCCTTCTGCGGGCCGGTGGCCTTGTGCGAGGCTGCCCACGCGATGAGGATGATTCCGGCGAGGACGGAGCCGACGCTGGCGAGCTGGGCGTTGGAGAGTCCCCAGAGCACCGGCGGGTTGCGGCGGATGAACTCGACGAAGAACCGGGCCAGACCGGTGAGGATGAGATATTCGCCGACAATCCAGCCGGTGGGGCGGGGCTTGCTGCCGCGGACCCAAAGCCACCAGCCGATAAGCAGGGCGGCAGCCAGCTCATAGAGCGGGGTGGGGTGGACGCGAACGCCGGGCGGGGTGGGGTCGATTCCGTGCTCGAAGCTCATGCCCCAGGGCAGGTTGGTGGGGATGCCGTAGTCGCCATCGCCGGAGAGCAGGCAGCCAATGCGTCCGACGCCGTAGCCGACGGCGGCGGCGGTGCTGGAGAGGTCGAGGATGCGCAAGGCGCCGATTTTCGCCTGCCAGCCCTGGATGATGAGAGCCAGGATGCCGAAGACGAGGCCGCCAAACCAGGCGAATCCGGCGGAGTCCCAGAGCACGCGCCAGCCCAGCTCGCGAAATTCCTGCGGAGTGTCCAGGACATGCCAGAGCTTGGCACCCACGATGCCTGCAACCACGGCCACGGCGACCATGCCCACGGCGTCCGCGTCGATGTGTTCGCGACGGAAGGCGCGGTCGAGGAGGAAGGCGCCTGAGACAGCGGCAAGCCAGAGCATGAGGCCGAAGGTGGGAATACTGAAGTGCCAGAGGTGCAGATAGGGAATCATGACTGAACAAAGTATAGACGGGCGGAGGCTTGGAAGGTGGTTGCAGCGCCGCGACTTCCCTGCCGTGAGACCGTTTTTCACAGCTCGCCTTGCATTGCGGGCACCGGTTCAAGGCATACTATCGGCATGGCTACCAACACCACCCAGGGACTTGAGATTCTGTATACGCACGAGCAGATTGCGCAACGCGTGACCGAGATGGGCGCGGAGATTACGCGCGACTTGAACGGCGAGAAGCTGGTGATGGTAGGCGTGCTGAAGGGCGCGGCGCTGTTTCTGGCCGACCTGGCGCGGGCGGTGCAGGTGGACACGACGTTCGATTTCGTAGCCGTCTCAAGCTATGGGAAGGGCCAGCGGTCCTCCGGCGCGGTGAAGCTGATCAAGGACCTGGACGAGCCGATCGAGGGCAAGAACGTGCTGATTGTGGAGGATATTCTAGATACGGGGCTGACGCTCTCGTATCTGCGCAAGATCTTTCTGCAGCACCATCCCAAGAGCCTGCGGATTGCCACGCTGCTGGACAAGCCCTCGCGCAGGCTGGAGCGGATTGACGCGGATTACGTGGGCTTTGCGATTCCGAACCTGTTCGTTATCGGGTACGGAATGGACTACGCGGAGCGCTACCGCAACCTGCCGGATATCTGCCTGATGACCCCGGATCACCCGGAGTAGGGCGAATCTGAAACCATTCTGTTATTGCCATGTCTTATACGTGGGGGCCAGAACCGCACATGGCCTGAGAATCGGCATTGTTGCCTAACGCCGAAGACACTATACTCGTTTGCCGTAGGCCTGCAGGGAGACGCCGCACGATGCGTTTGCCGCGGGAAAAGGAGCATTGCTTATGACTGCCATTACGCCTATCAGCGAGGCAGATCTGGAATTTGATAACGGCACCTTTGACGCCGTTGCATTTACACGCGAGACGACCGCGAACTGGCAGACGCTGGCCGGGGTAATTGACCACACGCTGCTCAAGCCGGATGCGACACGGGACCAGATTGAGAGCCTGTGCGACGAGGCGATCCGCTACCGGTTTGCCTGCGCGATGGTGAATCCGGTCTGGGTGCCGACTGCGGTGAGCGTGCTGGCAGGCACGGGGATTCCGGTAGGCGTAGTGATTGGGTTTCCGCTGGGCGCGTCGCTGGTGTCGACGCTGCGGCAGGAGGCGGCCGCACTGATCCGGCTGGGCGCGCGCGAACTGGACATGGTGATTCCGATTGGGCAGCTGAAGAGCGGCAATCATCATGCCGTACAGCATGCGATCCACACGGTGGCGAACGTGGCGCACCACCAGGGCGCGATTCTGAAGGTGATTCTGGAGACGGCTCTGCTG
>JAJXWS010000098.1 GCA_021781495.1 Acidobacteriota bacterium
TCGGAGAAGGCTCGTGGCGGCAAGTTCGCCCGGGAGGGCTCCGCACGGCCGACGCGGCCGACCCGCGCGCGTGGCGAGCAGCCGCCGACCGAGCGCCGTACCGAGTACCGGACCGAGGAGCGGCGCCCCGTTGATCGACGCCCTGATGATCGACGCACGTCCGAGCGTCCCGCAGGCAGGCGATTCTCTTCGGAATCCGCCGGCGGAGAACGGCCCGCGTGGAAGAAATCCGGCCCCGCGGCACCGAAACGAGCCTACGGGGAACGCGCTGGCGGGGAACGTGCCGGCAGGGAACGCGTCGGCGGGGAACGGCCCTACAAGGAACGGCCATCGGGTGAACGGTCCTATACGGCGAGGCCCTATCCGGAACGGCCCTCTCGGGAACGGCCTTACCGGGAGCAGCCCCGCAAGGAGCGTCCATATGCGGAGCGGCCTTACAAGGAAGAGAAGGAGCGCGGCTGGCGGGACCGTCCGGCTCCGGCAGCAGACTTCACTCCCAGAAAGCCCTCGCGCCTGAATATTGAGCCGATTGAGTCCGAGCGCCCCGTCGGCAAGCCGAGCGGGGAGGGCAAGCCCGGCTTTGGCAGGCCTGTCGCAGGAAGGCCGAGTACAGGAAGACCCAGCACGGGAAGGCCGAGCGCAGGCAAGTTTGGAGCGGGCAAGTTTGGCGCAGGCAGGCCCGGCCTGGGCAAGTCCGGTCCGGCCCGCTCGGGCTTTGACCGGCCCGCGCCGCCCCGTCGTCGCGACGAGGATCGCGAGTTTGAGGGAGCACGAAGCGAACGTCCCCGGTTTGAGCGCCGTGGTCCCGGCAAGCCTAGCTTTGATCGGCCTGCATCCAGCCGGCCGCGCCCGGAGCGCTCCGGCGAAAGACCCGGAAGGCCGCCCGCCCGCACCCAGGGCGGTGGCGAACGGTTCCGCCCGGAGGGCCGCGAGGAGTTTGGCGCGCACCCAACCGGCCAGCGGCCCGCGGGCAAGGCGGGCTGGAAGCCCAAGCCATCGTTCGGCGGCAAGGGCAAGGCGGGCAGCGGCAAACCGGCCGCGGGCGGTCCGCCGAAGCGAGCCTTCGGCGCCAAGGCTGGTCGCTCAAAAACGGGAGGATTCAAAGCCGGCGGGGCAAGGCCAGGCGGCTCGAAGACGGGCGGATCGAAACCGGGAGGCTCCAGGCCGGGAGGTTCGAAGGCGGGCGGATTCAAGTCGGGGGGATCGAAAGCAGGCGGCTTTGGCCGCTCCTCCGGCTCCCGGACCCGGCCCGGCGGCAAGACCTCCGGCGGATTCTCCGGCAAGAAGCGGCGCTCCTAGCGCCGCTTTTCACCATCCATTAAATTTTCTGGCCTCCGCGCGCAAAGTTTGGCACAATACGTGCTCACAGTAGGGCAGCTGTCCCACTTCAAACGATGTGCTGAGGAGGATGCATGATGATCCTGAAATATCTGCTGGGCGTCGTATTGTTTTTTGGAGTTTTCCAAGTGGGAAAATGGATGATTGCACTGAGCCGCAGGTGGGAATCTGCCCCCGACCTGGCCATTGCATCCCACACCCGGGTGAGTAAATTTTTCCTGTGGAGTGGAAGATTGGTTCAGGTTGTCGCGGTGATCTGGGGCTTCCTCGACGCCGTTTCGGTCCTCGTTCTGGGATTGGCCTTCTAGCGCATCCTCAGCCATACCGCATCCTCAAGCCGTCGAACCGGGGCAGGCGCGACCAGCCGGTAGCGCCGCCTGCCGAACAGACAGAGACGCCAAACCAAAGCTGAAAAAGCGACAAGGGGCCGGAAGACCATGCCGGCTCCAGCGCCGGACTTTGCCTGCGAAACGATATCCGCTACCCGGGCGGGGCCCAGCGCATCTTAATTGCCATGACGATTGAGAAAGCGACCTTCGCTGCGGGCTGCTTCTGGGGTGTGGAAGCCGCGTTTGCCGCCATTCCCGGCGTAACCGCCACGGCTGTGGGCTACGAGGGCGGCTCCCTGGAGCAGCCCAGCTACAAGGACGTTTGCACGGACCAGACCGGCCACGCGGAAGTGGTGGAGCTGGACTTTGACCCGGCGCGCGTTGGCTACGAGCAGTTGCTGGACGCCTTCTTCGCGCTCCACGACCCCACCACGCTGAACCGGCAGGGGCCGGACTGGGGCACGCAGTATCGCTCCGCCATCTTCTTCCACTCGCCCGAGCAGGAGGCCGCCGCGCGCGCCAAGATTGCGCAGCTGACGGCTGAGGGCCGCTATGCGCCAAAGCGCATCGTCACCAGGGTGGAGCCGGCACAGACCTTCTGGCGCGCCGAGGAGTATCACCAGCGCTACCTGGAGAAGCGCGGCCTTTCCAGCTGCCACATCTAGGGTATGCCGATTCTGGACAACGATCGACACCGGGGTGATGCGGGTGCTACTTCGACTGTGTGTCTTTCGCGCGCCACCACGCCTTGAGGAACTTCCAGTGGATGTAGACCGAGTGGTTGAGGTGCAGAATCAGCCCCTCGCGCCCATCCAGAAAGCCGAGCCGGAAAACGTAGTTGTACACGAACGTGGCTGCCGGGTTCAGGATGGCGTTCCACACAAACGCGGGAAAGGACCGGCTGGTGCGGCCGCGCTGGTACAGCAGCTCGGCAATCTCATTGCTGTACCGGTTCATGTGTTCCAGGTAGATGCTCATGGTGGGGTAGGCATAGTGCAGCATGGGATGCCTGAGCTTGCCCCGCGGCCCGGTAAACTGCGGCGTGGAGTGCGGCCCGACGCCCTCGCTGAGCCTCGCTGAGCCGCGCCGGAAGAGGCGCAGCTTGTGGTCGGGATAAAACCCGCCGTGGCGAATCCAGCGGCCAAAGTAGAGGTTCAGACGGGGAATCCAGTAGGCGCCGTACCTGGGTTCGCTGCTCAGCAGCTGGCGTATCTCCGCCTGCAGCTCCGGGGTCAGCACCTCGTCGGCGTCCAGCAGCAGCACCCAATCCTGCGTGCACAGATCGAGCGCCACATTCTTCTGCTCGCCGTGACCGCCAAAGGCGTGGTAACTCGTCCTGGCCCCGAAGGACTGGGCGATCTCGATGGTGCGGTCCTTCGAGCCTGAATCGACGAGGATGATCTCATCTGCCCAGCGCACACTCTCCAGCGTACGGGGCAGATTCGCCTCCTCGTTCATGGCAATCATGGCTACGGATAACGTGTTGCGCATCGCATGCAGGATAAACTGCCGGGGCCGCCGCCCGGCGGGGCTGCCGGAAGCGAGTCCGGCGGATCACTTTCCGGAGCTGCCAAAGCCCTTCTCCGCGCGCGCTGACTCTTCCAGGCTCTCCACGGCTTCCACGGCGCCGGTGAGCACCGGGACGGGAATCATCTGGGCGATCTTTTCGCCGGCCTTCAGCTGCACGGCGGCGCTGCCCAGGTTGGTCATCAGGATGAGCACCTCGCCGCGATAGCCTGCGTCGATTACGCCGGCCGTGGTGGCTATGCCCCGCGCCGCCATCGACGAGCGGTCGCGCACCAGCAGGCCCAGCGGCACGCCGGTCCGCGGATGCCGCGCCTCCACGGCGATGCCGGTGCGCACGCGGACCGTGGCCCGCGGCTCCAGCAGGGCGTCTTCGAGCGCGAACAGGTCATAACCAAGGTCCTCGCCCGGATGCGCCACCACCGGCAGGCGGGCGCCCTCTTCCAGCAACTTCACTCGCAACATGAGTCTGATGGTAGCAGCGCGGAGAGCAGGTTTGGGCTGGCTCGCTGACTCGCTAACTGGCTGACTTGCTACTGGCGAACTCGCCCGCAGAAATGGTCAGCCCCGGCGGGCTATACCCAACCGGGGCTGATGTGATTCGGCAAAAGGACCTGTAAGCCGAATTCTGTGTTTATGCGGTCATTCCTCTAGGCGCCGCGTTGCCGCGGGCGCTCATCAGCGACCTACCCGGAGGTTTCGGCACTTGCTCGAGCCGCCTTGTCGCATCGGGCCGATGCGCAGCGCCACCGGGCTCTTCGGCGGCTGCTTCCCTCCCTATTTGGTCTTGCTCCGTGTGGGGTTTACCCTGCCTCCGGCTTTACAGCCGGAGCGGTGCGCTCTTACCGCACCATTTCACCCTTACCCCGGCACCGGGCCGCTCGCCAGGTAAATTCAGGCGAACCGGCCCGGGATCGCCCTCGCCGACGAGGGGTAGCCGAGGCGGTATATTTTCTGTGGCACTGGCCGTCCACGGGCCTTCCAGCCCGCGTCCCGGACGTTATCCGGCACACCGCCCTGTGGAGTTCGGACTTTCCTCCCCCGGCAGCCGCGTAAACGGCCCCCGGCAGCGACCGCCCGGTCCTCCTGCCACCCCTATTCTACCGCGATTTCCGTTGCGCCGCGCTGCGGTGGGGCGTTTGGCCGGACCCGGACCTGAACCCGGACCCAAGCCCGGACTCGGACCCGGACGCCAGCCGGCGCGCGGTGGCTGCCCGTGGTTTCTGGCTACAATCAAAGCAGCCATGATCCAGTACCTCTATCTCGGCCGCGTGCCTTACGACGAGGGGCTGCGCCTGCAGGCGGAGGTTGCCGCGCTGCGCCTGGAGGGCCGCGTGGAGAACGTGCTGCTGCTGCTGGAGCATCCGCCGGTGCTTACGCTGGGCCGCAACGCGGACCGCTCCAACGTGCTCGCGTCGGACGAGTTGCTGGCACGGCGGGGCGTCACGCTGCATGAGATCAATCGCGGCGGCGACGTGACCTATCACGGCCCCGGCCAGCTGGTGGGCTACCCCATCTTCGACCTGCGCAGCCTGAGGAAATCCGGCAGCGAGGTTCCCAACGATGGAGCTTCGTTGTTGGGGCAGCCGGGCGGCCGGCTTGGCCCGGTCGACTTTGTGCGCCGGATGGAAGAGGCGCTCATTCGGGTGTGCGGCGTGTACGGCGTGCGCGCGGGGCGCATCCCCGGGCTTACCGGCGTGTGGTGCGGTGTGGACCAGCCGCAGAATCCGTCTGAAGCGCCGAGAAAGATTGCCGCCATCGGCATCCATGTTTCCCGCGGCATTACCTCGCACGGCTTTGCGTTCAACGTGACCACGGACCTGCGCGACTTTCAGCTGATCAACCCCTGCGGCATTACGGACAAGCCCGTGACCAGCCTGGAGCTTGAGCTGGCCCGCGAGGCGGAGCACGCCTGCGGCCTGCCCAGCCTGGAAGCCATTGCCCACCAGGCGGCGCGCCAGTTCGGGCTTGTGTTCCAGGAGCAGGTGCTTGCCGTGGAAAGCCTGGATGACCTGCGCGCCCATGCAGCCACACGGACACCGCGAACAGAGCCCGCGCAGCCCGCAGAGGACACGCCTCTGCAGATCCCTGCCGAGGTGAAGCGCCTGCACGGCGACCCCGATACCCCGGTCCGCGCCTGACCCGGCTGCAACGGCGAGCACCGCAACTCCGTGGCGCGCGGATTTATAATCCGGCAGAGTCCGGGCGCGCGTTACAGTCCCGCATCGCGGAGAGAACGATCCATGCCAACCGACGTCATCATGCCCCAGATGGGCGAGTCGATCTTCGAGGGCACCATTACCAAGTGGCTCAAAAAGGCTGGCGATGCCGTGCAGAAGGACGAGCCGCTCTTCGAGATCTCCACCGACAAGGTTGATGCGGAGATTCCCGCGCCGGTGGCCGGGGTGCTGACGGAGATCAAGGTGGCCGTGGGCGACACCGTGCAGGTGAACACGGTGGTCGCCGTCATCGATGGCCCGCTGACAGCCTCAGCGCCGGCGCCCGTGGCAGCGGCGCAGGCCAAGCCGGAGCCTTCCAGACCCGAACCTTCCAGACAAGAGCCGAAGCAGCCTGCCGCGCCAAAGTCCGCACCGGCATCCGCGCCAACGCCTGCGACCACAACGGCAACGGCCGGCACTGGAACCGACGTGGTGATGCCGCAGATGGGCGAGTCGATCTTTGAGGGCACCATTACCAAGTGGCTTAAGCAGGCGGGCGACACGGTGCAGAAGGACGAGCCGCTCTTTGAAATCTCCACCGACAAGGTGGACGCGGAGATTCCCGCGCCGGTGGCCGGGGTGCTGACGGAGATCAAGGTTCCCGTGGGCGCCACCGTGCAGGTGAACACCGGCATTGCCGTCATCGGCGGGGCTGGTGCGGGATCAGCAGCGGCGGCGGCTTCGGCAGCGGTTGTGGCCGCGCAGACTCCCGCACCGCTGGCAGCGCCGGTACATGAGGCGGTGCACGCGCCGGAGCCTGGCCATCGGCTTCGCTCCTCGCCGCTGGTGCGCCGCATTGCCCGCGAGAACCGCGTGGACCTGCGCATGGTTCCCGGCACCGGTTCCGCTGGACGCATCAACAAGGACGACATCCTGCGCTATTTGAGCCAGCCCAAGCCGCAGCCGGTTGTGCCGGCCGCGGCGCAGCAGCCCGCGGCGGCCGTGTCCGATCTGCCGGGCCAGGTGGTGCCGCTCACCAAGATGCGCGCCATCATTGCGCAGCGCATGCTGGAGAGCAAGCGCACCAGCCCCCATGTCCACTCGGTCTACAAGGTGGACATGACCCGCATTGCGCGCCTGCGCGACCGGCACCGCGCGGCCTTTGAGCAGCGCCACGGCTTCAAGCTGACTTATATGCCCTTCATCGCCGCGGCTGCCGTGGACGCGCTGCGCCGGTTCCCCATCCTGAACTCGTCGCTGGTGGACAGTTCCATCCACTACCACGCCAACGTGAACCTCGGCATTGCCGTTGCGCTGGAGTGGGGGCTCATTGTGCCCGTGATTCAGCGCGCCGAGCAGCAGAGCTTTGCGGCCCTGGCGCGCGCGATTCACGACCTTGCGGGCCGTGCGCGAGGGAAGAAGCTGACGCCCGACGAGGTGCAGGGCTCCACGTTCACGCTGACCAACGCGGGGGTCTTTGGCGGCGAGTTTGGCACGCCCATCCTCAACCAGCCGGAGGCGGCCATCCTGGCCATCGGCGGCCTGCGCAAGGAGCCCGTTGTGCTGACCGACGCCGAGGGCAACGACACCATCGCCATCCGCTCCGTGCAGTACTACTGCCTCGGGTTTGATCACCGCATTATCGACGGCGCGGACTCCGGTAAATTTATGACGGAGTTCAAGAAGACGCTGGAGAACTGGAACCGCGAGTTCGAGTAAAGGCGCTCCGGTAGAGCCTGTCCCGCTCCGCCGTCTGTGCCGCGCGGGTTACTTCCATGCGTGGGGCAGGGCTCCGGCGGGTTCGTGCTGCGTAATCTCGTTGTATGTGGCCTCGACATCCCACGCGAGGTCGCCGGGAGTCCAGTTCCCGTCGGCCTCGGGAAGCTGGATATTCATCTGCGCGGCAGTCTTGCCGGCCTGCACCTGCTGCTGCACGGCGCGGTACAGGTCCTGCAGAAACCGGCGCTGGCCGGTCAGTATCTCCACCCCGCCCGCATCGCCGTGGCCCGGCAGCACCACCCGCGGCCGCAGGCGCATGGCGCGGGTGAGCACCCGCGGCCAGTTTGCGATATCGGCATCCCACAGCTTGTTTCGCGGGCCGTTCACGGCGGCATCGCCGGTGCACAGCACGCGCTCTTTCGGCAGCCAGACAAAGCCGTCCGCGCGGGTGTGTCCCCAGCCCAGGTAGACGAAATCCACCTCGCGGGTCGCATCCCGCAGCACGTACGGGCTCTTGCGAAAGGTCTTCAAGGGGCGCTGGACGGTCGTCTCGTGCAGGTCGCGCACATCGGCGCGTTTGGCCTCGGCCGCCTGCCAGCGCGCCGGCTCGTAGCGGTCCATCTCGCCCAGGATCGCAGCATAGGCCATGGTGGTGGCGCCCGCCGCCGTCCACAGCGAGTTGCCGTAGGAGTGATCGCCGTGCGCATGGGTGTCAAACACCAGCCGCACCGGCTTGGGCGACAAACGCCGGGCCTCGGCCATGATCTCGCGCGCCCGCGCCGGATAGTTGGCATCCACCACGATCAGGTAGTCCTGCATCTCAATGAGCGTGGTGTTGCTGTAGCCCTTGTGCGCATCGCCCAGCAGAAACCATACGCCCGGCGCTATCTGGTGTGCCGGAGCCGGCTGCGCATGGAGCACGGCGGCGCCCGGCAAGAGCAGCAGAACCAGCAACGCCGGCAGCAGCCCGGCGCCTGCCCTTACCGTCCGCGCGCCCACGCCAGTCCGTCTGTGCCCACGCCGGTGGAGAACAGCCGCGTCGTCTTCCACGAGCGCAGATCGATCTCCGCCACCTGGTGGCTGCCCACGCAGGAGACGAACGCCAGCTTGCCATCCGGCCGCACCAGCACCTCCTGTGGACTTTTGCCCACCTCCACCGTGCGCGCCACCTGCATGGTCTTCAGGTCCACCACGGCCACCTTGTTCTGGGTGGGCATGGCCATCAGCAGCCAGCGGCCATCGGGCGTGACCGCGCCGCCGTAGCCTACGCCCTCCAGCGGGATCCACTGCGCCACCTCGTCCTTGGCCGCGTCAATCACGGCGATGCGCGGTTGGGTCTGGTCGGCGGTAAACACCCGCTTGTCGTCCATGGAGACGGCGATCCGCTGGGTATGGCCCGAGACCGGAATCACCTTGAGCAGCTTGCGCGTCTCCATGTCCAGCACAGACACGGTGCCCGGCCCCACGTTGGCCGTGTAGCCGCGCCGCCCGTCGTGGCTGATGGCGAGCATGTGGCTCTCCGCCTGGCCGGTGGGAATGATGCCCACGATCGCGAGCGTTTTGGGGTCAATCACGCTTACCGTGTGGTCCAGCTCGGTGGTCACGTAGAGCAGCCCGTCCTTGGGCCCCAGCACCGGGCAATGCGGCCGGACGCCATGTCCGAAGTCCAGGGTGCGCACCACCTTTTCCGACGCCAGATCGATCACCACCATCTTTGTGCCGTCGGTGCCGGGCTTGCCCACGCCGGAGTTTCCATAGATGGGCACATAGGCCAGACGGCCGTCCTGCGACGCCACCGCCTCGTGCCCCGTCACGCCTCCCTCGTCTACGGAGGCCACTACGGTCCCGGTAGAGGGGTTCACGATGCCCAGGCTTTGCAGCCCCTTTTGCGCCACCAGCAGCCGCGCCTGCTGCGCCACGCCTGCCACCGGCATGGCCAGCAACACAGCCATGCCCCAAATCATCTGCCGCTTCGTTCCCGGCATTTTGACCTCCGTATAATCTGGCACCTACTTTATCCCAGCAGAGGCGTGCTTTGGCCAGCGATCCGCTATGCTGACAACCATGGCGCTTCCCGCAGGCGACAGCCAACTTGTGCAGATCATGGACGCCGCGCTGGCCCGCGCCGCCGAGCGCGCCGGGCACTGGCTTACCTGCCGCCCCGGCTGCACCGCCTGCTGCCACGGAGCCTTCGCCATCCACGCGCTGGACGCCGAGCGCCTCCGCACCGGCATGGACACGCTTCGCCGGGAACAGCCCGCGCTGGCGGCCGAGCTGGAGCGTCGCGCCCGGGCCTGGCTCGACGAGTACCTGCCCGGCTTTCCGGGCGACCCTCGCACGGGCATCCTG
>JAJXWS010000022.1 GCA_021781495.1 Acidobacteriota bacterium
CCAGAACTCAAACGACTGCGGCGCCGGACACTCCCCGTCCCGGTCGCCCACCACCACCAGCGTCGGCGTATGCGCCTGCTTGATAAAGTTGATCGCCGAGCTCTTCGCGTACACCGCCGGATCGTCATACACCGACGCGCCAAAGTACGGAATCATCCACTGGTCAATCGAGTTCTCGCCATAGTAGCTCTGCCAGTTTGACAACCCCGCCCCCGCCACCGCCGCCTTGAAGCGGTCCGTCTGCGTCACCGCAAACATGGTCATGAAGCCCCCGTAGCTCCAGCCCGTAATGCCCACGCGGTTGGGGTCCACCGGATACTTCGCCTCCACCGCGTCCACGCCCGCCAGAATGTCCCGCAAGTCCCCGTAACCAAAGTCCTTCCGGTTCGCCTGCGTAAACTCCTCGCCCTGCCCATAGCTGCCCCGCGGATTCGGCTGCAGCACAAAGTACCCCATCGCCGAAAACGCCTGCGCGCTCAAACCAAAATCTCTGCCCCACCGCGGCGTAATCGCGTATGCCGGCCCGCCATGCACCTCCACAATCAGCGGATACCGCTTCGCCGGGTCGTAGTCCTTGGGCAGCATCAGCCAGCCCTGCACCCGGAACGGCGCGCTCCGCCACGACAGCGAAACCGACCTCCCCCACGCCGGCTCCACGCCGTCGTTCAGGTGCGACAGGCGCATCACGCCGTCCAGCCCCGACGTCATCACCCGCCCCGGCTCCGCCGCGTAGATCTCCATCGGCCGGTCAAACGTGCTCGCCCGGAACACAAACAGCGAGCGGTCCGCCGTCGCCGACAGGCTCCGCATTATCCGCCCGTCGTCCACCGTGCCCGGAATGCTGAAGATCGGCGACCCGAACGTAATCGTCCCGCCCGGGCTCACCCGGTCTCCTTCCAGGTGGAAGCGGATCAGTTGGCTGTTTCCCCCCGCCAGCTCGCTCACAAACAGGTAGTCGTTGCCGCTCCACGTCATCCACGCCGGAGAGGTGGGCCGCCCCTGCGTCAGGTTGCGCGGCTGTCCTCCTTCTGCCCGCACCACCCACACATCGCCGCCCGTCACGCCCTGGTCGCTCATCAGCCCGCCGATAAACGCAATCACCTTACCGTCCGGCGACCAGCGCGGCACCGCAATCTGCAATCCATGCAGCGGCCCGGCCACCTCCGACGGGGCCAGAACCACCTTCTCCTTGCCATTCAACTCCTGCGTGTACAGCTTCGCCACCCACCAGTTGTTCTCTCCCGGCGGGTCCGCGGCCACATACGCCAGCCCCTTCGAGTCCGGCGCCCAGCCAAACTCGTACACATGCAGCTTCGCCGGCGTCACCGGCATCGCATTCGGCGCGGCTGTATCCATGCGCGCCACGGCCACCCGCTGAATCTCCAGCCCATCCTCGCCAATCACGCCCGACCACGGCTTCATCGCCGCCAGCGCGCCCGCCGGCCGCGTCGCTCCCTCCACATACAGGAACGCAATCTTGCTGCCGTCCGGCGAAAAGGCCGGCTCGTGTACATAGCCCTTCAGCTCCGTCACCCGGCGCGCAGGGTTGCCGTCCATCCGCGTAAGGTAAAGGTCCTGCTGCTGTCCGGCATCGCCGCAGTCGGAAAGAAAGGCCAGCGCCTTCGCGTCCGGCTCCCACGCAACCTGCCCCTCGTCGCAATGCTCTTCGGGCTTGGCCGCCGCCGTCACCCGCTCGCTCTTCTTCAGGTCGTCCAGCGGAGCCACCCGGATCTCCGTCCCGCCGCTGGCGCCCTCCACCCACGCCAGCCGCTTTCCGTCCGGCGAAACCGCCACCTGGTCCACCGCGCGGCCCCGCTGCAGCCCGCGCAGAAGCTCCTCCACCCGCGCCGCATCCGGCCCCTTCGCCGACTGCGCCCAAGCCCCCGAAACCAACAGAAATGGAACCAGAATCCGGACGCCCGAAACGCGCGCCTCACGACGGAAAATCCCAAAGAGTGAGTCCAGCATGGCAGTCATGCTATCAGGCCGGCGCAGCCGCCTGCCGTGAGCACGCGCGCCTCACAGGCGATTACGCCGCCCCAGCCGGTTTCCACCCCAGCCAATCCAGGATCCACTGCCACGTCCCGTCCACCGTTTGCACCCTGGGCGGCTCCGGCAGTCGGTCCTTGGGCAACGCCACCGGCTTGCCGCGATGCGCCTCGGCAAGCTGCCGGAACATGCGCCCCTGCTCCTTCACGCGGCCATCATTCGTCAGCAGGCCCAGGCTGTACTCCAGCGGATTGAAGGCAAACCTGCGGTCCACGTCATGCGTGTCCCAGTAGCTGAACCAGCTCACGCCCTCGTCCATCGCGGCCAGCACGGCCTTCTCCAGCCATGCCGCCTGCTGCGTCTCCGTCAGCTCCTGGATGCAGGTGTTGAACTCCCCCGCCCACACCGGCTTCTGCTGCGTGCCCGCATACGACCGAATCAATGCGGCCATCGCCGCCAGCAGCTTCACGCTCGGCGGATCCATCGCGCCGCCGTACTTCATCGCGCCGGTCCAATACGGATAGCAGTGCATCACCGGCATCGATTGCTCGCGCACCAGCGCCTGCGGAGAAAACGTCGTCCGCTCGAACCACGGCATGTGGTCCACGCCGTTGATGTGGAGCCTGCCCGGCAGCGCCTCGCGCATCAGCGCCAGCATCTTCCGCATCCACGCGTCGCCCACGTCTGTCGGCGCGCTCCAGCAGGTGTTGATCTCGTTGCCAATGTCGAAGCCGATCACGTTCGCATGCGGCGCCATCGTCCGCGCCAGCGCGCGAATGAACCGCTCCTGCGCGGCCCACATGGTTGCGTCGGTGTAGAACGCCGCGCCCGCGCGATTGAACGGCGGCAGAAAGAACCACCCGCTCAGTTGCCCGGTAAACACGGTCACCAGCGCGTCCAGATGCCGCTCGCCCATCAGCATGAGCAACTGGCTCAGCCTCTCCAGGTGCAGCGGGCTCACATAGGTCAGGTTCGGCTGAAAGTACGGCCAGATGAGGAGCACGCGCAGGTGGTCCACGCCCAGCGCGGCAATGGCGTCCAGGTCGCGCCGGATGGGGTCGGCGTCCCAGTCATTCCAGCAGAACCACCAGTTGCGCGAAGGCGTGTAGTTCGCACCAAAGCGATGCCGCATCGGGTCCAGCAGCGGTGCTGGTTCGCCTGCCGCCTGCACAGGCAGACCGCTCGCATGCACAGCAGCCGCACCCGCTGCCGCCGCGCTGGCTGAGAGAAATTCCCGCCGATTCATCCCTGCTCGCCCGCCGCCCTGTGGATCGCCAGCAGCTTTTCCAGCAGCGGCCTCAGCAGCTTCAGGTCCAGCGCGTTCGCCCCGTCGGACTTGGCATGCGCCGGGTCGTCGTGCACCTCCAGAAACAGCCCGTCGATGCCCGCCGCCACCGCCGCCCGCGCCAGCAGCGGAATAAACTCCGGCTGCCCGCCGCTCACCCCGCCCGCCGCCGACGGCTGCTGCACGCTGTGCGTCCCGTCAAACACCACCGGGGCCATCTTGCGCATCACCGGCAGGCTGCGATAGTCCACCACCAGCGTGTTGTAGCCAAAGCTCGCCCCGCGCTCCGTCAGGAACACCCGCTCGTTTCCCGTCGAGCGCACCTTCTCCACCGGGTGCGCCATGTCCCACGGAGCCACAAACTGCCCTTTCTTGATGTTCACCGCGCGGCCGGTCTTGCCCGCGGCCACCAGCAGGTCCGTCTGCCGGCACAGGAAGGCGGGAATCTGCAGCACGTCCACGGCCTCGGCGGCCACCTCGCAGTGGCCGGGCTCGTGCACGTCCGTCAGCACCGGCAGCCCGGTGTCCTTCGCCAACCGCCCCAGGATGGCCGTGCCCTCCCGGAGTCCCGGCCCGCGAAAGCTCTTCACGCTCGTGCGGTTCGCCTTGTCGTAGCTGGCTTTAAAAATGTACGGAACGCCCAGGTCGCTCGTAATACGCTGGATAGCCTCCGCCATCCGTCGCACATGCGCCTCTGACTCGATAACGCACGGTCCGGCGATCAGGAAAAGCTGCCCATCGCCCACATGCACCGGCCCGATCTCAAATGACTGGCTCACGGGTGCGATTCTATCGCGCCGGGCCGCCCTGTCGCGCAGTCCGGCGCCGTTTGCCTCACCGGCCGTGGCTTGGATGCGTCTGCGACCACTCCCACAGCGCCCGCTCAAACGTATGCAGCGCAGTCGGTCCCGGAAGGTTGTCCTGCGGCTTCACCGTGCCCGTTTTCGCCAGATGGTTGCAGCACGCCACATAGTCGGCATAGAAGTCCACATCGTGCCGCGCATGTCCCAGCGCCTCCAGCGTCCTGAAGTCCAGCACCGTGTACTTCTCCGGGAAGATCGCCGCCAGAATCGCCGACGCAATCGCCAGATCCACCCCATGCAGCGTCAGCAACGACGTCACCGCCTCGCGCACAGACGAGTTCGGCGATGCCGCCACCGACAGCGCCTGGCGAATCTTCTCCCCGCTGTTGCCAATCAGGTAATGCACCACCCGTTCTGACTTCCAGCGGACAATCGCTTCAACGTTGGCCAGCGTGTACTCTCCCTTTCGGATAGCGGCACCCGCCTCGAATGCCTCCTGCTCCAACTCTTTCTCTTTTGGTCCTGCCTTCTGCCAGTACTGCTCTGCCAGGCGCTGCAGTTCCTCTTCGCTTGCCTGTAGTTCAAAGTGCGCTACCATGTGGAGCCCTCCGTACAAAAAACGAGCATCACAATAGGCTCCGAAAAATGTCTTGTCAATAGCAGGATGGGGGACCCCCTTGGTCCCCCATCGTTCCTTACTGGTTGTCTCCGGCCTGCGCCTTCGCCAGCCCGTTTCGCCCGCTGCCGGCTCCGCCCGCGTTTCCGGCGCATCCCCGCGTCCTGGCCTTGGTTTAAGCCTTCGCGGAAGCAGCTTCGGCGCTTGCTCGCGCGCCCTTCTTTCCCACCCGGTTCCTGTAGCTCGCCGTCACAAACTCCCGGAACAGCGGATGCGGCTCCAGCGGCTTCGACTTGAATTCCGGATGGAACTGGCAACCCAGGAAGTACGGGTGGTCCGGAATCTCCACAATCTCCACATACGTCGCGTCCGGAGTCGTCCCGCTGATCTGCAATCCAGCCCCGGTCAGCAGCGCCTCGTATTCGCGATTGAACTCGTACCGGTGCCGGTGCCGCTCGCTGATCTCCGTCATCCCGTAGGCCCTGGCCGCCAGCGACCCCTCCTGCAGAATGCAGGTCCACGCGCCCAGCCGCATCGTGCCGCCCATCTCTTCCACGCCCAGCAGCTCGCGCAGCTTATAGATGATGCGATGCTGGCTCGCCGGGTCAAACTCGCTGGAGTTGGCGTCCTTCAGCCCGCACACATTCCGCGCAAACTCAATGCACGCCGTCTGCATGCCCAGGCAGATGCCGAAGTACGGCACCTTCTTCTCCCGCGCATACCGGATCGCGTTCAGCATGCCCTCAATGCCGCGCTTGCCAAAGCCGCCCGGCACCAGCACGCCGTCGTATCCCTCCAACTGCCCCTCGTAGCTGCGGTCGTCCGGCGTCTTGGACTCCAGACCCTCCGCCTCAATCCACGTAATCTTCAGCTTCAGGCTTTGCGCCACTGCTCCGTGCGTCAGCGCCTCCTTCAGCGATTTGTAGCTGTCCTCGTACTCCACGTACTTGCCCACAATCGCAATGGAGACCTCGTCCTTCGGGTGGTAGCAGCGGTCCACCAGTTCCTTCCACTTGCTCAGGTCCGCCTCCGGAGCCTCCTTGTGCAGATACTTCAGGATCAGCGCATCCACGCCCTCCTGCGCAAAGCCCAGCGGCACCTCGTAAATCGACGGCACATCCCTGGCCGCAATCACCGCCCGCTCCTCCACGTTGCAAAAGGCGGCAATCTTCTGCTTCATCTCGCGGCCCAGCGCATGGTCGCTGCGGCACAGCAGCACATCCGCCTGGATACCAATGCTCAGCAACTCCTTCACCGAGTGCTGCGTCGGCTTCGTCTTCAGCTCCTGCGCCGCCGCAATCCACGGCACCAGCGTCAGGTGGACAAACACCGTATTCTCGCGGCCCAGCTCCTGCCGCATCTGGCGAATCGCCTCCAGAAACGGCAGCGACTCGATATCGCCCACCGTCCCGCCAATCTCCACAATCGTCACGTCCGCGCCATTGGCCGCCACCTTGCGCATGGCGTTCTTGATCTCGTTCGTCACGTGCGGAATCACCTGCACCGTCTTGCCCAGGTAGTCGCCCCGCCGCTCCTTCAGGATGATCTGCTCATAAATGCGGCCCGTCGTCAGGTTGTTGTCCCGCGACAGCGGAGCATGCGTAAACCGTTCATAATGTCCAAGATCCAGGTCCGTCTCCGCGCCGTCGTCGGTCACAAATACTTCCCCGTGCTGGAAGGGCGACATCGTCCCCGGATCCACATTCAGATACGGATCAAACTTCATCATGTTCACGCGCAGACCGCGGCTCTCCAGCAGGCAGCCGATCGAAGCCGCCGCCAGTCCCTTGCCTAAACTGGACACGACTCCGCCCGTCACAAAGACATACTTTGCCGACATCGATGCACCTTCATTCCAGAAATGTTGTGATTGGCCGTACTTGGTGGGCACAATCAAGTATGGCAGAGTCGGGCCCCTCAGTGGAACTGGAAAAATGGGGAAAAACTCCCCGCCCCGGGAATCACCCCGCCAAACTCGCGTGCCGGAACAGCAGACCCGAGGCGGTGAACAACACCACCAGCCCACCATGCCCAACAGCCATATTCCGCGCAAGTTCGGGCGGCGCGCCGGATGGCAGCAGGATGGCAATCAGCGCAAGCACCGCCGCCATGGCAAACATCGTGCGAGCCAGCCCTCGCGCCTGCAGCCGCGCCAGCCAGGCCCCAATGCACCCCACCACCAGCACGCTGTAATACACCAGGTTCGCCGGATTTCCCGAGTCCGCGACATGGACCATGTTGGACCACCCCAGCACAAACCCGGCCACCAGCGCCACGCCCACGCCCGCCTTGTACGACCACGCGCCCATCCTCCCGGCGATCAGCGCATAGGCCAGCGCCGTCGCAAAGAAGAGCAAATACACAAATACAAACGCCCCCGGGTGCCAGTTCCACCCATCCACTACGCGCGATGCCACCAACGGCACCATCAGCAGCCCCAGCGCCACCAGGGCCGCGCGCAGAATCGTCCTGCTCATTTGCGTCATACGAGTTGCGCTCTCCCTCAACCTTCCCGCCGGCGTGTTGCAAAGATCTCAGCTGCTGCACTCAACTCTACAAAATTTACGCTCTTCCATTGCGCTTTGCTGGGATGACGCACGGGCATGCAATGCCCCGCAAATGCTGCAATCCCGGGCAGCCGGACGGGCGTGCCACGCGTATGCCCACCTCGCGCCACGCGGCAAACAGGGGCTTTCAACTCCCGCGCCGCGTGCTAGCGTTCTGATATGCCTCCCAGCGGCATCCATTCTTGATATGGGCCCGTACGAACAACACATCCTGCCACGCCTCATCGACCTCGTGATGCGCAACAAAGAGGCCACGCGCCTGCGAGCGTCCTGGATTCCCAAAGCGAAGGGCGACGTCCTCGAGATCGGCATCGGCTCCGGGCTCAACCTGCCGTTCTACGGCTCCCAGGTCAACCGCGTCTTCGGCGTCGATCCTTCTCACGCGCTGCGCCGCATGGTGCCGCAACCCCCCGGCCACACGGCAAGCGTGGAATTCTTCACCCAGCCAGCCGAGCAGGAACTGCCCCTGGCCGACGCAAGCATCGACACCGCCGTCATCACCTGGACCCTCTGCTCCATCCCGCAACCGGCTGAAGCCCTGCGCCAGGCCCGGCGCGTCCTCAAGCAGAACGGCCAGCTCCTCTTCATCGAACACGGCCGCTCGCACGACCGCAGCGTGGAGGCGTGGCAGGATCGGCTCACGCCCCTCTGGAAGCGCATCGCCGGCGGATGCCACCTCAACCGCAAAGTCGACGACCTCATCGCAACCGCCGGCTTCCGGATTACCGAGCTGAAGACCTTCTATATCGTCGGACCGCGCTTCGTCACCTACACCTATCAGGGCATCGCACAGCCGTCGTAACGCCAGCGGATCGCTGCTCCCCCGCCGCTTGCCCCGCTACGACGAACACCAGATGAAAGTGCTGGATAGCGAGAAGTGAGCTAGCGAGTAAGCCTGACGTAGAAATCTCAACCCTCCAACAAACTATGGGTGCCTGGGATGTAGGACCTCCACATCCTGACTTACCTCGACTCCCCACAACATCATGGGTGCCCCAGGTCTCGTTTTTGAGACCTGGGATCAACACCCTCCACCCGCCTGAGAAAAGTCCGACCGACCACGACAAACGGGAACAGGATGTAAGATGTCCGCATGACGAAGGGACTCGTCCGTTACCAGCACACCGGCGGCATGCACTTCGTCACCTTCAGTTGCTTTCACCGCCAGCCCCATCTCGGCTCACCTGAAGCCCGCAATCTCTTCGAGCGCTCCCTTGAAGTCATGCGCATCCGTTGCAAATTCGTCGTCTGCGGATACGTCGTGATGCCCGAGCATGTTCACCTGCTGGTCAACGAGCCCGCGCGCGCCGTCCTCTCCACCGCCCTTCAAGCTCTCAAGCTTTCAGTCAGCGTGCAGCGCAACGAGCGCCCCTTCTGGCAAACGCGATACTACGACTTCAACGTGCACAATGAGCGCAAGCGGATCGAGAAGCTCCGCTACATGCATCGCAACCCTGTCCGGCGCGGACTTGTTGGTAAACCGGAAGACTGGCCATGGTCCAGCTTTCGCCACTACGCAACCGGCGAGATAGGCGCGGTAGAAATTGAATCCTTCTGGACCGCCGCGCGAAGAGAAGAGGCTCACCTATCCCAGGTCTCAAAAGCGAGACCTTGGGCACCCATTGCTTTCAGTGAGGACGCACCTTAAGACCTGGGCCACCCGCCTAGTTCACGATTCCAATGTTCCCCTGATAGCTTTGGGCGGGTGGCCCAAGTCTGACTCGCCACGAAAATGGGTGCCCTAGGTCTCGATTCTGAGACCTGGGATTCCGCGACCGCCCGCACCCATTGCTTTGAGCTAGCCCGCGCCATAAGATAGGTGCCACCCGCGAGGCCACCCATGAAAACCACAAAGAAGGAAGCAACTCCCCGGCAGCCGAAGCCCCGCCCGCGCGCGAAGAAGCCGGACGGGGAGAGCGACGTGCTCGCGAACATTGCCGCCATGCCCCCGGCGGATCGCGTCCTCGCCGAGCGGCTGCATGCGATCATCAAGGCCGCCGCGCCGGCCCTCGTGCCGCGAACCTGGTACAGCATGCCCGCCTATGCCCGCGACGGCAAAGTCGTCTGCTTCTTCCAGAGCGCGCAGCGTTTCAAAACGCGCTACGCCACCTTCGGCTTTATGCAC
The DNA here is from genome assembly GCA_021781495.1 of Acidobacteriota bacterium. Taxonomy (GTDB): domain Bacteria; phylum Acidobacteriota; class Terriglobia; order Terriglobales; family Acidobacteriaceae; genus Telmatobacter. The sequence continues at coordinate 9,386 of JAJXWS010000022.1, forward strand.
GAGGCCCACCTCGACGACGGCTCCATGTGGCCCACCGCCTACGCGCTCAAAGCCATCACTCCCGCCGAAGAGTCGCGCATCACCGCGCTCATCCGGCAGGCCGTGAGCTGAGCACCAGTGCCGCGGACTTCAACACCCGTGTCAACACCCCAAATCTCCGCGCACCCGCTAACCCGCTGAAAACAAAGCGAAAATCCTGCCGCGACCCTTGCGAACTATTTCTGTGCCTTCCGCTACTCTTGAAGTATGCCGAACCACGCAGCCCAATCCGTCGCCACACCCAGGCCAGGCAGTTGCTGCCAGAGGGAGGAGTCAGAGGTACCCCCACCCCCCCCCCCTGAATATTTTTGTTTTCCACAGAAATCGTGCGAAAAATTATGCGCAGTTGTGAAACACCCGCCAGAATGCTCCGGCGGGTGTCATGGTTTTGCGCTCTCGGGTCGCGCGTCAGAAGTTCAACGTCACCTTCGCCGTCAGTGCGCGCGGCGTCACGTAGTGCGTCCCGCTGAACGTGGAAAGAAAGTTGTAGAGCGCATACTGGTTCGTCACGTTCACTGCCGTCAGGTCCACGTCCACCTTGTAGCGATCCGCGCGGAAGATGTTCTCCTGCCCCACGGACACATCAAACAGGTTCCGTGGCGCAATGCGCACCGGGTTCTTGTCGGGATTCTCCGTGCCCGGCGCAGTCAGCCGCATCAGCGTTGACCCGTACTGCGACGGCGCGCAAGAAGTGAATCCATGGGTCAGCGTTGCCCGCACGCCGCCGCACGTGATGCCCGCCTCAAACTGCTCGTCGTTCGTCAGTCCGCTCAGGTCCACCGGCGTCGTCGCATCCACCGCAAACGGCATGCTGCCCGCCACCTGCCCGGAGTCGAAGCGCCAGTTCCCGCCCACCCACGGCCCGCGCTGGCCAAACTGATACTGCAGGTGCGTCGTCTGGTTGAACTTCTCGTCGTGGTCAATGCGGAACGGCTGCCCGCTCTGTCCCACCGTCGCGCCCGCGCCCGCCACCTGCGGCGGAAAGAACCGTGCCGCCACTGACGACATCACCGCATACGCGCTGAAGTTGTGTACCTGCGGCACCTCCACGTTGATCGCGTACCCCGGTATCTTCGAGTTGTGCCAGTCAATCGGAAACGTAATCGGCGTATTCCCCAGCACCGCAAAGTCAAAGGCGTTGTGCGTGTACTTCCAGATGTACTCGCCGCTCACCACCACGCGCCTGCCAATCGCCTGCTGCAGCCCCGCATGGAACTCGTTGCGGAAGCCCGGCACCTCGGCATTCGACACGCCCGGTGTACAGCTCAGCAGCGGAGACAGCACCGCATTCAGGCATCCCTCGCTTGAGAGCACCAGGTTCTCGTTGAACGGCGTCTCCAGCGTGCGCGCATAGGAGAGGCGCAGCACCGTCTTCGTCGGCTTCACGCTGTAGGCCAGCCCCACGCGCGGCTCCACCTGGCTCGCCGAGGTCAGCCCGTTGTACTTGTCGCCGCGCACGCCCACATTGAAGTTCCAGTTGCCCACATTGATCTGGTCCTCCACGTAGAGCGAAAGCTCCTTCACATCCGCTCGGCCCGCGTAGCCGTACATGCTGCCGCCGCGCGTCAGGTCATACGGCCGCAGCACCGCCATGTAGTTCGGATTCGGCATCAACGCGCCCACCACGCAATCCGCCGGGTCCGAGTAGCCCGCCACCGGATTTCCGTTCGCATCCACGCACGGTGCGTTGTACACCGCGTCCGCGATGCCCAGCCCGTCGTTCTCGCGCAAAAACGTGTGCTGATACAGCACGCCGGCCTTCATGTTGTGGATGCCCTTCGCATACGTCAGATCCGCATGCACGCCCGTGTTCGCCAGGCTGCGGTCCTGGTAGATCGATGAGGTCTGCAGGTTCGCCGGCCCAAGGTCCGCCAGCGGATTTCCGCTCGGATAGTAGTGATAGATATCCTTGCGGAAGAACGCGCCCACATTCAGCACCGAGTTCGCATTCACCACCCGCGTATACGTCGGCGCCATGTTGATCGTGTTGATCTTCGAGTGCTGGTCAGCGTTGCCCACATTCGCAAACACCGGATTTGCCGTCGCTCCGCCGCTCACCACGTTCTGCACGTTCAGGCTGTCATACGAGTTCGGCGTCTGAAACCACGACCGGCTGTAATTCAGATTCAGGTGCAGCGAGTCGGCCTGCGTCAGATTCCAGTCCACGCGGTCAAAGAAGTTTTCCTCGTTGCCCTTGTCGTGAAACACCGTGAACTCTGGCGGATCCAGAAAGCGCCCCGTGTTCAGCCCATCGGCCTCAGTAAAGTTGCCCCAGTTCTTTCCGCCGTACGAGAGATCGGCCGCCGCCGTCGCTGAACCAAACGATCCATACGATGTGCTGATGCTGCCCGTCGGCGTCGTCACGCCCTGCCCGGACCGCGTCGTGGCCACGATCACCAGGCTCGTCTTGTCGCCGTACTCCGCCGGCGGCGCGCCAGAGATCACCTGCATCGACTGAATCACGTTCGACGGCAACTGGTTTGAGAAGGCCTTGCTCTGCTGGTCTGAGATCGGCTGCCCGTCCACTGAGAAGGAGTTTGACGCATGATCGCCCAGCCCATGAAACATGCCGTTCGAATCGCTCGAAACACCCGGCGTGGAAACCGTCACCAGCGAACTCAGCGAGGACGACTGGCTCTCCAGCGGCGTCTTCAGCAGCATGTCGCGGTCCACGTCCGTGTGGAAGGTCGGGTCATTTTCAATCAAATCGCCGGACGAGGCCTGCACCGTCACCGTGGACGAAGCTCCCTCTACCTGCAGCACCAGCTTCACGGTTGCGCCCAGCACAGACTGCACCGTCACGCTCTGCGTCGCCGCCGTAAACCCGGTCGCCGTCGCGCTGATCGTGTACGAGTTGAACGGCACATTCAGCAGCTCAAACTGCCCCGTGGCATCGCTCGTCGCGGAGCGGTCCAGCCGGCTCACTGCGTTCGTCAGGCGCACCACCGCACCCGGAATCACCGCGCCGGATGGGTCCGTGACCGTCCCATGAACCACGCCCGCGCTGCCGCCCTGCGCTGCCGCCGCCGCGCCAAGCGCATGCGCGCTGAGAGCTACACCCAGTAGCGCTATTACGGAAAGACTGCGAAAAACTTTGCCGTGCACAAACGGCATGGACTACCTCCGAAAGCTGGCTTGGAGAGCAACTGAGAGAGCAAAGGGCAGGCCGCAACACGCGGCCGCAAAAGCAGCCTTGCAATCCGTGCATCCTTTGGTTTCGGGCTCAGTCCCTGGGGGAATCCGCCTGTTCCTCGCTCGCGATCACGCGGCGGCAACAGGCTAAGGTCTCAGTCCGGCAGGATGCTCTACCAGCCTGTGGGCGGAGGACGGGTATAGAGGCGCAGATGCCACAGCCGCGTCACCGAGCGCTCGTTCAGCACCGCGGCCGCAACCGCAATCTGGACCAGCACAATCGCTGCCGCGCGGGCAGCCACCGGCGCCGCCGTGTGCATCACCATGCACAGCGGGCAGTGGTCCGCATTGCTGGCAACCGCGTGCACGTGCGCAATCTGCACCACGGTCAGCAGGGCCAGCATCGCCAGGCACACCAGCACCACCGCAACAAAAGCACCGGGCTTTTCGCGGCGGCCACTGCCAAGGCGTATCTGGAATGCGCGGAACAAGCAGACCTCTTTCTTCAAGAATACATAGGTTTAGATGCGCCACGATTGACGAAGTCACCTTTTCTGCGCGATTTCCACCCGCCTGCCCGCCACCAACGCCCGCATGCCTTCGTCTAAACTTTGAAAACCATGACGTTTCCACGCCATCTCCGGCTCTCTGCGCCGGCGCTTCTCGCGGGCCTTCTGCTCCTGCCCGTTTTCGCACTTGCGCAAGACCAGAAGCCGATTCCCCTCAAGCCCGGCGTCCCGGGCATGGGCTCCAACCACCGCCTCATCCTCAAGGACGGCACCTACCAGATGGTCCGCACCTACCAGATCGTCGGCAACCGCGTCCGCTATCTCTCCCAGGAGCGCGGCGACTGGGAGGAACTCCCCGCCAACCTGGTCGACTGGGACGCCACCCGCAAGTGGGAGCAGAACCACACCAGCACAGCCGACGAGACCTCGCCTGCCATGAAGGAAGCCGAGGAACTCGACAAGGAGGAAGCCGCCGCCCGCGCCGACCAGAAGGCCCGCATGCCCGAGGTCTCGCCCGGCCTTGAGCTGCCCGACCAGGACGGCGTCTTCGTGCTCGACACCTTCCGCGGCACCCCCGAGCTCGTCGAGCTCGTCCCCTCTGACCTGAGCATGCACACCGGCAGCCGCTTCGGCCTCAGCACCCTCAACCCGCTCGCCAGCACCCGCGCCCACATCCAGGTCGACGGCGCCCACGCCAAGGTCCACCTGCACGTCAACGACCCGGCCATCTATCTCTCGCTCGACTCCCGCGACGATGTCGATCAGGTTATCTCCAACGCCATCACCATCAACACCGCCGGCTCCAGGGAGGTTGCCAATCGCAAGCACGGCGCCCATTCCACTGACTCCGGCTTCGCCATCGTCCGCCTCGACGAGCGCCGCGCCATGCGCTTCGTCGGCGCCATCCACGTCGGGCTCACCGGCAAGGTCACGCAGACTGAGGACGTCATCCCCGCCAGCGTCGAGGTCCTGCCCGGCAAGCACTGGCTCAAGCTCACGCCGCAGCAGCCCCTCGCCATCGGCGAATACGCGCTGGTCGAGATACTCTCCCCGTCTGACATCAACCAGTCCGTCTGGGACTTCCGCGTTGATCCCACCCTCGGCGATAATCCCGGCGCGCTCGTGCCCATCGTCAGCAAGTAGCAGCGCTACTCGCGCACGCTGATGCCCAGCGCCTTCATCTTGCGATACAGGTGACTACGCTCCAGCCCCAGCAGCTCCGCGGCCCGGCTCACGTTGTTGCGAGCCTCTTCAACCTTCTTCAGGATGTATTCGCGCTCGTAGGCGTCGCGCGCCTGCTGCAGCGTTGAGAACTCCTCGGTCGACTTCGATCCCGCCTTGTGCGTCAGCGGAGGCAGATGCTTCCGCTCGATGCGCAGCACCCGCGGATTCAGAATCAGCACCCGCTCAATCACGTTCTTCAGCTCGCGCACGTTGCCCGGCCAGTGGTAGCGGTCCAGCACCTCCAGCGCCTCTTCGCTGATCTCCATGCGCGGCCGCCCGTACTGCCGGCCAAAATCCGCCAGAAACTCCCGCGCCAGCAGCGGAATATCCTCCTTGCGCTCGCGCAGCGGCGGCACAAAAAACGGAACCACGTTCAGCCGGTAGAAAAGGTCTTCGCGAAAGTTGCCCTTCGCAATCTCCTCCTCCAGGTTCTTGTTCGTTGAGGCTATCAGCCGCACATCCACGCGCAGCGGCTGCGTTCCGCCCACAGGCGTAAACTGCTGGTCATCCAACGCGCTCAGCATCTTGGCCTGCGTCTTCAGGCTCATGTCGCCCACTTCATCCAGAAACAGTGTTCCGCCATCCGCGCGCTCCAGCGTTCCGCGCTGCTCCGGCGGCCCGCCCGGCCGCGCGCCATGCCGATAGCCGAACAGCTCCGCCTCAATGTGCGCCTCGGGAATGGCCGCGCAGTTCAGCTCCACAAACACCCGGTCGCGCCGCAGGCTCTCCGCATGGATCGCCCGCGCGATCAGCTCCTTGCCCGTCCCCGACTCGCCGTAGATCAGCACCCGTCCGTTCGTCGGCGCCATCAGCCGAATCTGCTGCCGCAGCGCCTTCACCGGAACGCTCTCGCCCGTCAGCACAGACCCCACGTTGAACTGCCGCTTGAACTCCAGGTTCTCCGTGCGCAGCCGCCGCGCCTCCACCGCATTCTTCAGCACAATCAGCGTGCGGTCCAGCGAGAGCGGCTTCTCCAGAAAATCAAACGCGCCCAGCTTCGTCGCCTTCACCGCCGACTCAATCGTGCCATGCCCCGAGATGATCACCACCTCCGGCCGCCGCTCCGCCTCTAGCGCATGGATATCGGCCAGCACGTCCAGCCCGTCGCGATCCGGCAGCCAGATGTCCAGCAGCACCACGTCATACGGAGCGTCTTCAATCAGCACCAGTGCCTCGGCCGCCGTTGCCGCCGTCGCCACGCCGTAGCCTTCCTCGCGCAGAATCTCTTCCAGCGAGCTGCGAATCTCCGCCTCGTCATCCACCACCAGGATGTGATTCATTGCGCGGCCCCCGTCATCGGCGTTGTTGTGCTGGCGTCTCCAGCGCTATGCTCCGTGTGCTCCATCAGCGGCAATCGCACCACAAACCGCGCTCCCTTGGGCATGTTGCTCTCCGCGCGAATCGATCCGCCATGCTCCTGCACAATCTTGGCCGCAATGGAAAGCCCCAGCCCGGTGCCGCGATGCTTCGTCGAATAGAACGGCAGAAACAGCCGCTCGCGAATCTCGTCCGTCAGCCCATGCCCGGTATCGCTCACTGTAATCTCCACCGCCGCGCCGTCTTCGCTCAGGCCGCTGCGAACGCCCAGCACGCGCAGCAGGCTTCCCTGCATCGCCTCGGCAGCGTTGTCAATCAGGTTGGCCAGCGCCCGGCGAATCGCCTCCGGATCCGCCAGCACCGTCGGTAATCCCGCCTCTAGGTCCCGCTGAACGGTCACCCCTTCCAGCCGGCCCGCAAACATGGCCAGCGCCTCTTCGGCCACGCGGTTCATGTCGCACGCGCGCGGCTGCGGCGTGGGAAACTGCGCCAGCGCGGAGAACTGGTCCACCAGCGTGCGCAGCGTTCCCACGCAGCCCAGAATCACCTCGCTGCACTTGCGGATGATGGCCGGCGAGTCCGGCTGGCTGCGATCCAGGTGCCGCCCAATCCGCTCCGCTGACAGTGCAATCGGCGTCAGCGGATTCTTGATCTCGTGCGCCACGCGCTGCGCCACTTCCTTCCACGCCACCTGCCGCTGTGCACGCAACAGCTCCGTCGTGTCTTCAATCACCAGCACGGTGCCTTTCTTGCCCTGCGCTAGCTCCAGCCGAGCGCTCGTCGCCGCCAGGTGCACCGTACGTCCGCGCACATGAAAGTCCAGCTCCGTTGAGGCTGCCCCCATGCGCTGTCCGCGATGAATCACCACCGCAAGATCCTCGGCATACTCGGCCGGCAACAGATCCTCCAGCTTCTTGCCGCGCAGCTCCGCTCCCTCCCGCAGGCCCATCAACACGGCAAACGCGCGATTCGCCTGCAACACATGTCCGTCGGCGTCCATCGTCACCACGCCGCTCGGAATCGTCTCCACAATCGTCTCCAGCTCGCGCCGCCGCTCCTCAACCGCCAGGTTCGCCGCCGTCAACTGCGCCGAAGAGCTCTCCGCCAGCTTCCGGCTGGCATCCAGGTCGGCCGCCATGTGGTTGAACGAGCGCACCAGTTGTGCCATCTCGCCCGTCGACACCAGCTCCACGCGATGCTCGTATTTGCCCGCGGCAATCTGGTCCATCGCGTCCGCCAGCGCCTCCACCGGCCGCGTAATCTGCTTGGAAAGAAACAGCGCCAGCCACACGCTGGAGAAGAACACCGCCACCGTAATCAGCAGCAGCATCAGGAAGAACGTAGAGCGTATGCTGTTGCGCGACCGGAAAAGGTCCCAGTACGCCGCCGCACCGCGGCGAATCCGCGCCGTGGTCTGGCTCAGTCCCTGCGGCATGGGCAGCGCCACCACCACCACGTTGCCCGTGGCCGTGGCCGACATGCCCAGCGCATAGTCCTGCCCGGCGCATCGCAATACAGGCTCGCCGTTGCGCTGCGCCGTCTTCAGCAAACTGTCTGAGAGCGGCCCCGGCAGCTGCACTTCGTTCCCCTCGTCGCCGCCGTCCATCCACGTCAGCAGGCTCGCCGGCGTTGTGTCGGCAGGGGCCTCAAAGCTGGCCACCGGCTTCAGGTCTTTGCCGTACACCACCGCAAAGCCGCCCGCCAGCGTAATGCGGTGCGCGCTCAACACAGTCTGCAGCTCCGGCGTCGTGCGGTCCGCCGCCCCCGATGCGGCAATCGACTCCGCTTCCACCCGCGCGTTGTTCGTCACATACTGCGCCAGTTCCAGCACCACACGCGTCGAGTCCTCGTGCAGCTCCGATGTGTTGGGAGAAAACCACCGGTCAATCGACCGGTTCATCAGCTGAAAGCTGAACAGAAACATGAAGACCGCGGGCGTCAGCGCAATCAGCACCGCGCCCAGCACCATGCGCGTGCGCAGCCGCGCCCCCAGCGCCGTGCTGCTCTGGTCGGCATACACCTTCAGGATGTTCCGCAGCAGCAGCAGCACCAGCACCAGCAGCAGCAGAAACACCACCACCGTCAGGCCGGTAAACGCCAGCGTCTCTCCCGCCGTGTCCGGATTCAGGAAGCGGATATTCGAGGTATTGAATGCCTGCAGAGCCCCCAGCACGCCAAACACCAACAGCACGCCCGCACCCAGCAGAACCACCAGTCGTCGCCGCGAATCACCGCCTGAAGACATGGGCCGATTATAGAGCGGACCCTGCGCGCTGCGTCAGCCGCGCCGTTACGCCAGCACGCCCGCCACAGGCGTCCACTCCCGGTTCTGGCTCTCGGCCACCCCGCGATGCGTCACCTTGCCCATCCAGGTATTCAGCCCTTCCGCCAGCCCCGCTTCCTGCCGCAAGGCCTCGCGCGCTCCCAGGTTGGCCAGCCGCATCAGGTACGGGAAGGTCGAGTTCGTCAGCGCCAGCGTGGAGGTATGCGGCACCGCCCCCGGCATGTTCGTCACGCAGTAGTGCACCACGCCATCCACCACGTAGCTCGGGTTCGAGTGCGACGTGGGCCGCGCCGTCTCCACGCAACCGCCCTGGTCAATGGCCACATCCACAATCACCGCGCCCTTCTGCATCTGCCCCACCATGGCGCGCGTCACAATCTTGGGAGCGGTCGCTCCCGGAATCAGCACGCCGCCAATCACCAGGTCCGCCTCCCGCACCGCGCGCGCCACGTTGTAGCTGTTTGAGGCCAGCGTGTACAGCCGCCCGCTGAAGATGTCATCCAGCTCGCGCAGCCGGTTCAGATTCACATCCACCAGCGTCACCTTCGCTCCGAAGCCCAGAGCAATCCGGGCCGCGTTGGTGCCTACAATGCCCCCGCCGATAATCGTCACATGCGCCGGAGGCACTCCCGGCACGCCGCCCAGCAGAATCCCGCGTCCGCCGCGCTCCTTCTCCAGATACGTCGCGCCCACCTGCACGCTCATGCGTCCGGCCACTTCGCTCATCGGCATCAGCAGCGGCAGCATCCCGTTGCGGTCGCGCACCGTCTCGTAGGCAATGCCGGTCACCTTCCGGTCCAGCAGCTCGTTCGTCAACTCCGGCACAGGCGCCAGGTGCAGATACGTGAACAGCACCAGGCCCTCGCGAAAATACACATACTCGCTCTTGACCGGCTCCTTCACCTTCACCACCGTGTCTGCCTTGCCCCACGCATACCCCGCGTCGCCCACAATCTCCGCGCCTGCGTTCTGGTACTCCTCGTCCGGAAAGCCCGACAGCGCGCCGGCCTGCGTCTCCACCAGAACCGTGTGGCCAGCCTCGGTCAAAGCCTTCACGCCGGCCGGCGTCACGCCCACCCGCGCCTCATTGTCCTTGATCTCTTTCGGAACTCCGATGATCATCGCGCCCACTCCTCTGCGAGGACTCACTTCCTCGCTGCTTTGGATGCGCTCCGGCAGTCCCCGATAGCCGAACTCAGCCCACCCAGAGCCAACTGCCCCAAATCCTAATGCCAGCTTCGCTTCCAATGTTTGCAAAATTCGTGGTAGAACAACCCCATGCGAACAAATCGTGAGCAAAATTCCGGCAGCAAGCAAGAATCTCCCGACGCCACATCCGCCGGACAGATGGATTCCCTTGACACCGCCATTCTGCGCCACCTGCAGCGCCACGGCCGCGCCACCAACTACGAGGTGGGCGAAGCCGTCGGCCTCTCCGCCTCCGCCGCATCGCGCCGCATACTCGCATTGGAGACCTCCGGAGCCATCCGCGGTTATCGCGCGCTCATCGACGATCGCCTCCTGGGCCGGCGCATGACCGTCTACATCCGCGTTACCCTGGAGCGGCAGTCGGCCGCCGTGCTCAGCGCCTTTGAGGCCGCCGTCCGCCACTGCCACGAGATCGTCAGCTGCCACCTCATGGCCGGGCAGTACGACTACATGCTCGTCGCCCGCGTCCGCGACATCGACGACTACGGCCGCCTCCACCAGAACGAGTTGTCCCGCCTGCCCGGAGTCACCCGCATTGAGACCAGCTTTGCCCTTCGCAGCGTCCTGGAAGACCCCCAGAACTAGCCCGGAACCTACATAGATACATAATTTTCCGCTACTTTTCCCCGCAGCAAGGGTAGAGTGTATGAGATACGGAGCCCACTCTTCCGTCGCATCTCCCCCGGGATGCTGTTTGATCCGTTGCGAAAGGGCACTGCCGAATGGCTGACTCAAAACAACAATTTCCGTACAGCAAGAACAAGCAGCCCAGCACCAACCTCTACGGTCCATTCGAAGCCAAAGAGGAGCCCAAAGCCCCATCTGCGCTCAGCGCGCGGCTCACGCGTCTTCTCAACGAAAACCGTATCCTGCGCGAGATCCGCCGCATACCCCTCGTCCTTGTGGGCTTTCTGGCGCTGGCCGTGCTCGGCGTCTCGCTTTTGTTTTTCGCCCGGCCCAGGCAGACCCACGAGTCAGATGATCTCGGTCAAGGAGTCCTCAGCGTCTCTGGCCTGCGCGGGCACCTGGTCACCCGCTGGAACGGAAAAGCGCAGTACCAGCTTCATCTTGAGCCGCTCGATTATCCAGACAACCCCGGCTTCGCCCTCGTGGCAGGCAATCCTCACCAGCCTTACTCCATCAACATCCGCCTGCTGGACTCCTCGGGCTTTTCCCTCTGCGACAAGCAGATCCTCTTCCCCTTCGATCCCGCCCGGGCCGTTGCCCCGGTTGAACTCCCTCCGGCAACCCACCGCCGCAAGCCCGCTGAAGCCGCCGCGGAGCTGGCTGCTCTGCAGTCCGCGCAGCAGGCCCAGTTGCAAAACGCGCAGGCCCAGGAGCAGCAGCGCGAGCGCGGCCAGGACATCTTCCAGAACCAGTACGGCGACGATGGCAAGGTCGTAGGCCTCAATGCGCAGGGAACGCTGCCCTGCTCCGTAGACGCCTACCGGCACTTCTACTACTGGGATTTCACCTCGAACTTCCCCACCCGCGACGAGCAGCAGGCCATGCTCGACAGCAAAGCGGCCGCCGCGGCAGCCCAGAAGCTCGCCCAGCAGCAAGCCGCCCGCCACCACGGCGCAGTCCGGTTGCCCATGCCCGGCTTTTACGTCGCGGGCGACGAGACCGTAACCTCCTACGATCCGTCTCGAAGGCTGCTTATCGCCGGCCCCGGAAAAGGCTTCTTCATCACCACTGGTTCAGGCCAGGCAATCGCCGCCTCCTGGGCTGCAAAGAATGAGCTCGTCCATTACCGCTGCGATCAGCACGCCCTCTGCACGCTCACCAGCGCAGGCGGACTCACGGCCATCCGCGCCAAGCTCAACGAATAAAAACAGGCGCCGAATCCTCGATCCGGCGCCTGCCATAGTCCCTGCCCACCTTCGCCGCGCGCGGCCTCAGTCGGCGTTGTCAATCTGCGCTCTCTGCAGCTTGTCGGAGTAGTCCACGTACACCGCCTTCCACGTGGTAAAGAAGTCGAGTGCGCCCAGTCCCTCCCGGTGCCCGTTGCCGGTGTGCTTTACACCGCCAAACGGCAGGTGAACCTCCGCGCCAATCGTCGGAGCGTTGATGTACGTAATGCCCGCCTCCAGGTCGCGAATCGCCGCAAACGCCCGGTTCACGTCCTTGGTGTAGAGCGCGGTGGAGAGCCCGTAGTCAATCGAGTTGGCAATGGCAATCGCCTCCTCGAAGGTCTCAAACTCCATCAGACTCACCACCGGGCCAAACACCTCTTCCCGCGCAATGCGCATCGTCGGCGTAACGCCGGCCACCACCGTGGGCTCAAAGAACGTGCCCCGTGCATACTCGCCCTCGGTCAGCGCGTGTCCGCCCGCCAGCAGCTTGGCGCCCTCGTTCACGGCAATCTCCACGTACTTGGCCGAGGTCTCAATCTGTCCGGCATTCACCTGCGGACCCACCTCCACCGTCTCATCCAGCCCGTTGCCGACCTTCAGTTTTTTGGCGCGCGCCACAAACTCCGCCGTGAACTTCTCCGCAATCCCCTTCTGCAGCAGGATGCGGCTGGTCGCCGTGCAGCGCTGGCCCGTTGTGCCAAAGGCACCCCACAGCGCGCCCTCCAGCGCCAGCTCCAGGTTGGCGTCGTTCAGCACAATCTGCGCATTCTTGCCGCCCATCTCCAGTGACACCTGCTTGAAGGTTGCCGCCGCGCGCTGGCCCACCAGCGACCCCACTTCGCTCGATCCGGTAAAGCTGATGGCGCGCACATCCGGATGGTCCAGCAGCGCCATGCCCGTGGCTCCGCCGCTTCCGCTCACAATGTTCACCACGCCCGGCGGCAGTCCCGCGTCCACCAGCGCCTGCACCAGGTTGTAGGTGGAGAGCGGCGTATCCGTCGCCGGCTTGATGACGCACGCATTGCCCGCCACCAGCGCCGGAAACAGCTTCCAGCTCGGAATCGCCATGGGAAAATTCCACGGCGTAATCAGGCCCACCACGCCCACCGGCATGCGCACGCTCATGGCAAACTTGTTCTGCAGCTCGCTCGGCGTGGTGACGCCAAACAGCCGGCGTCCTTCGCCGGCCACGTAGAAGGCCTCGTCAATCGCCTCCTGTACGTCGCCGCGCGTCTCCGCCAGCACCTTGCCCATCTCGCGCGTCATGTCGCGCGCATATTGCTCCTTGCGCTGTTGCAGCAGCAGCCCTGCCCGCACCAGCACCTCGGCGCGCTTGGGCGCGGGAACCAGCCGCCAAGTGGCAAATGCCTTCTTGGCCGCTTCCACCGCCAGGGCTACGTCTTCCGCGTGCGACGAGGGAAACTCGCCGACCACATCCGAGTGGTCCGCCGGGTTCAGGTTCAGAATCGTCTTCCCGCTCAGCGCAGGACGCCACTCGCCGCCAATCAGATTGTGATACGTGGGATAGCTCATAAGTGCCTCGAAATATGGATGAAAACCCAGACCAACCCCGGAAAAGCCGCTTCCGGAGCAATCACAGAGTGTACCGCAACTGTCCGCATGGCTGCACTTCGGCGCAAAGAGCCTGTCATCCCCCCATGCCAGCACGGCCCGCTGGCCGTACAATAACTGTGAGGTAGATTCAATTTTCCAATGTCTTTGAACGGTTATCCTTCGCGCTCTTCGCGATCGCATGGTCTGCGCTCGCTCTTCAGCATGTTTTCCAGCGACCTGGCCATCGATCTGGGCACCGCCAACACGCTTGTGTACGCGGCCGGCAAGGGCATTGTCGTCAATGAGCCCTCCATCGTGGCTATCAATAAGAACACCGGTGAAGTGGAAGCCGTCGGCAAAGAGGCCAAGGAGATGCTCGGGCGCACTCCCGGCAACATCGTGGCCATCAAGCCGATGAAGGATGGCGTCATCGCCGACTTCAAGGTCACCGAAAAGATGCTTAACTACTTCATTCAGAAGGCGCATAACCGCAAGATGCTGGTCCATCCCCGCATCGTCATCGGCGTGCCGTCTGAGATTACGCAGGTGGAAAAGCGCGCCGTGGAAGACTCCGCCTATCGCGCCAAGGCCAGCGAGGTCTACCTGGTGGAGCAGGCCATGGTGGCCGCCATCGGCGCCGGACTGCCCATCACCGAGCCCTCCGGGAACATGGTCGTCGATATCGGCGGCGGCACCACGGACATCGCAGTCATCTCCCTCTCCGGCATCGTCTACTCCCGCTCCGTGCGCATGGCCGGCAACCAGATGGATGAGGCCATCACCAACTACCTCAAGCGCAAGTACAACCTGCTCATCGGCGAGCGCACCGCCGAGCAGATCAAGATCGAAATCGGCTCCGCCTTCCCGCTCGACAAGCCGCTCACCATGGAGATCAAGGGACGCAACCTCATCGAGGGCGTGCCCAAGACCATCGCCATCGACGACAGCGAGATCCGCGAGGCGCTCGGCGAGTGCATCGCCGTCATCATGAACGCCATCCGCGTGGCGCTCGAGCGCACCCCGCCCGAGCTCTCGGCCGACATCAGCGATCGCGGCATCGTCCTCACCGGCGGCGGCGCGCTCATTAAGAACCTCGACAAGCGCATCCGCGAGGAGACCGGCCTGCCCGTCTCCGTGGCCGATGACCCGCTGGCGTCCGTCGTGCTCGGCACCGGCAAAATGCTGTCCGACTTCCACCTGCTGCGCAAGATCAAGATCGACTAGCGCCGGTCGTAGAAGCAGCCTCCGCTCCCCGGTCCTCAACTGCGAGCACCGGGGAGTATGCATCTTGCAATCCGGGCTCCCCCGCCCACACTTTACGACATGGAATCGTTCTTCGCCCGCTATCGGAATCCCCTGGTGCTTCTGGCCCTCCTGGTGGTCCAGATCATCGGCCTTGCCGTGCAGGTACACCGCACCGATTCCAGCCATGCCGGCTCCGCGCGCGCCAGCCTCGATACCCGCGACGGCAGTGGCGTTCGTCTCATCCGCCTGTGGGCCAACTCGCTCGTCTCCCCGCCGGAACGCCTCATCCACGCCTCCGGCATGGGCATCGCCGGCGCCTGGCAGAACTACCTCGATCTCCGCCACGTCCGCCAGCAGAACCAGGATTTGCAGAAGACCATCGACCGCATGCGGCTCGAGCAGGCCGCCCTGCTCGAAGACGCGCGCCAGGGCCAGCGCCTGCAGGCCCTCCTGCAATTCCAGGAAAAGTACATCTACAAGACCATGGCCGCCCAGATCATCGGCACCAGCGGCAGCAATCAGTCGCACGTCGTCTACCTCGACAAGGGCTCCAGCGAGGGTCTGGCGCGCGATATGGCCGTCATCACCCCCGACGGCATCGTGGGCAAGGTGCGCGAAGTCTACCCGCACTCCGCGCAGGTGCTGCTCATCAATGACCAGACCAGCGGCGCGGGCGTCATCCTGGAGACCACCCGCATCCGCGGCATCCTCCGCGGCAACGCCTCCGGCCAGCCCCAGATCGTCGGCATCATGTCCGACAATCGCATCAAGCCCGGCGAGAAGGTCCTGACCGCGGGCGGCGACGAGATCTTTCCCCGCGGCCTGCCCGTCGGCGAGGTGGCTAAGGTCGTACGCGACCCGGAACGCGACTCCTTCATTGACGTGATCCTCAAGCCCGCCGCGCAACTCGATCGCCTCGATGAGGTCCTCGTCCTTACCTCCGTCGAGCCGCGCTTTCCGCCCGACCAGCAGCAGGACATGGCCACCAGCGAAGAGCTGAAGGGCGCAGAGGTAGAGCAGGAAAAGGCGCAGAAGAAGGCCTCCGAGATCATGGCCGAACGGCTTCCCGGCCTCATCGATCCCAACCTGCCCACCGACCAGCAGCCGCTGAACGACAGCACTCCGCCCAACCCCATCGGGTCGCAGCCCCAGCCGCTCCACCCGGACCGCTTTACGCCCGGTGACACGACCGGCTCTCCGCAGTCCGCCCCGGCCGGCCAGTCTGCGCCTGCTCCTGCCCCGGCCACCGGGCCGCAGAAAAGCACCCCGCCGCGGAGGAACCCCTAGCCATGTCGGTCCTCACCACAGACACCCGCCGCGATCTTGAGATTCGCCGCTACCCGCTCTTCGCTTACGTGCTGGTGCCGCTGCTTGCCCTTGTGCTGCAGGCCTGGCTGCCGCGCGTGCTGGGCCGGTTTGCCTGGTTTGACCTTCTCCTCATCGTCACCGTCTTCTTCGCCCTCGGCAGGCGCAGCCCCATCCAGGGCATGCTCATGGGCGGCATCCTCGGCATCTTTCAGGATGCGCTCACCAACCATGCCCTCGGCATCAACGGCATTGCCAAAACCGTGGTCGGCTATCTTGCGGCGTCCGTCGGCGTGCGCATCGACGTGGAAAACTTCACCATCCGGCTGGCGCTCATCTTTCTGCTCTCGCTCGTCTCCAGCGCTATCTACATCTTTGTCGTTCGCGTGCTGCTCGGCCTGGAACTGGACTCCAACTGGATCTTCGAGATCTACAAGGCTCTCGGCAACTCCCTGATTGCGCTGGTTTCCTTCCCCCTGCTGGACCGGTTCCAGTCCCGCGATTGATCCGGGCCGGCCGAGGGACCGAGAAGTACAGAAAGCATTCCGGCCTTCCCCAGGCTTGCAGGCCATGCCGCAAAGCCCGGAAAGCTGTATCCTGAAAGCGTAGGCAGATGGTTTTTGAGAAGTTCACCCGGGGCGAAAAGCTCTCCAGCGCCAAGCTGACCGCCGTGCAGTACGGCATCCTGCTCATGATGCTCGCACTGGGCGCCGGGCTGTGGCGGCTGCAGGTGCTGGGGGCGGATAACTTCCGCGTGCTGGCTGAGCAGAATCGCATCCGCAAGGTGCCCATCCTCGCCGCCCGCGGCAAGCTCTTCGACCGCGAGAACCGTCTCATCGTCGACAACTATCCCTCCGTCTCCTGCTTCCTTATTCGCGAGCAGGGCCGCAACGTTGACGCCGACCTGCCGCTCATCGCCAAGGGCCTCAATCTCGACCTGGAGCAGCTCCGCGCCACCCTGCGCCATTACCGCGCCTCTCCCGGCTACCAGCCCATTCCCATCAAGCAGGACATCACCGCCGACGAGCAGGCCTTCATCGCCGCGCACCGCAACGAGCTGCCCGAGCTGGAGACCATCGATGAAGCCCGCCGCCTCTATCCCCGCGACGGCTTCGCCTCTCACCTCATCGGCTACGTGGGCGAGGTGAGCGATGAGATGCTCAACGACCCGCGCTACGCCTACTACGAACCGGGCGACGTCGTCGGCCGGGCGGGCGTGGAGGAGACCTACGACCAGCTGCTCCGTGGCCAGGACGGCTCCCGCGACGTCATCGTGGACAGCCACGGCCGCGAGGTCGGCTATCTCGGCACGCAGCACGCCGTCCCCGGCCAGGACCTCCGCCTGACCATCGACAACGACCTGCAGCGCGCCGCCGAGCTGGCCATGGGCGACCGCGACGGCGCCGTTGTGGCCATGGACCCGCGCACAGGCGAAATCCTCGCCATGGTCTCCCGCCCCAGCTTTGACCCCAATGCCTTCGCGGTCCGCATCGGCCGGTCCGACTGGAACAAGCTCATCACCGACCCCTCGCATCCGCTGATGAACAAGGCCATCCAGGCCCAGCTTGCTCCCGGCTCCACCTTCAAGATCCTCATGTCCGTCGCGGGCCTGCAGGAGGGCGTCGCCCAGAATCTGCACGTCTTTTGCAGCGGCGGAGCCAACTTCTACGGCCACTACTACCACTGCGACGAGAAGCACGGCGCCGTGGATATCAACAACGCCATCCCCATGTCCTGCGACACCTTCTACTACACCCTCGCGGACAAGCTCGGCATCGACCGCATCGCCGCATACGCCTCCCGCTTCGGCTACGGCCAGAAGACCGGCATCGACCTGCCCGGCGAACTGGCCGGCCTGATGCCCAGCCCGCAGTGGGTCATGCGCAACTATCACCGCAAGTGGTACGCCGGCGAAACCATCTCCGTCGGCATCGGCCAGGGAGCCATCGAGGCCACCCCGCTCCAGCTGGCCCGCATCATCAGCGGCATCGCCTCTGACGGCCACCTCGTCCGCCCCCACGTCGTCTTTCCCGATCAGTTGCCCGCCGACTTCCGCAAGGCGCTCCTCGACACCTACCCCGGCGCCGGCGACGCCTACATCCCCATCGACCCGCAGAACTGGATCACCATCACCGACGGCATGGCGCAGGTCACCCAGCCCGGCGCCTTTCACACCGCCGGCTCCGCCCACCTTGAGGGCATCGACTTCGCCGGCAAAACCGGCACCGCCCAGGTCATGAGCCACGCCGCGCTCGAGCGCACCAGCAAGGGCCGCTCCACCTACCCCAACGCCTGGTTCGTCGGCGTCACGCCGCGGCGCAACCCCGAGCTGGTCGTCGCCGTGCTCTGGCAGAACGGCGAGTTCAGCTACTACCCGGCGCGCATCGCCTCAAAAATCGTGGCGGCCTACGTCAACAAGCAACGCCGCCTGGCTCACAATCTGCCGCCCACGCCGCCGCCCGCCACGCCGGCCGCGCAACCCCAGCCGCAGGCCCAGAAGCCCGTCGAGGTGGGGGCCATGTGGTCCCTTCCGGCGGCCAGCAGCGCCCGCGCAGCCACCGCGACAGCGCGGCTCCAGGGCGGCCACTTCTTCGTAGACCCGGCACGGGGCGTCCCGGTCGGCGCGCA
Source organism: Acidobacteriota bacterium (assembly GCA_021781495.1). Lineage (GTDB taxonomy): Bacteria > Acidobacteriota > Terriglobia > Terriglobales > Acidobacteriaceae > Telmatobacter. Next base: position 27,688 of record JAJXWS010000022.1, read on the forward strand.
ACCTGCCCCGCGGCGCAAATCGCAACCAGCAACCCAGTTGGCAGCCACGCTGCCCAACCGCAGGATCAACACGCCATGAGCCCCATGCGCCGCTTCCTCAGCTTTCGCGACTTTGACTGGGTCCTGCTGGGCATGGTCATGCTGCTCTGCGTCATCTCGGTCTTTGAGATTTACTCCGCCACGCTCCACACCAAGTACGCGGGATTCCACACCAAGCAGCTGTTCTGGATCGCGGGCGGCCTGGTGGCCATGTTCTTGCTCGCCCGCATTGACTACCATCGCCTGCTGGACTGGGTGCCGTGGGCCTACGGCATCTGCCTTGTCTCGCTGGTCGCCGTCAAGCTCGTGGGTAAAAAGGTGCTTGGCGCCCGCCGCTGGATCAGCATCGGCGGCATGCACTTCCAGCCCTCCGAGTGGGTCAAGCTGGTGCTCATCATCGCCGTCGCCCGCTACTTTGCCAACCTGGGCGGGCGCTCGCTCACCTGGCAGGACATCTTCAAGGCCTTTGCCCTGGTCGGCGCTCCCATGGCGCTGGTACTCATCCAGCCAGACCTGGGCACCACCCTCACCTACACGCCCATCCTCATCGCGGGGCTGTTCCTGGGCGGAATCAACCTGCGCCAGTCCCTCATCCTCATCACCGCCGCCATCGTCCTGGTGGCGGGAGCCTGGTCCAGCGGCAAGGTGCTCAAGCCCTACCAGAAGGCCCGCCTCACCAGCTTCATCAACCCGGACAACGACCCCAAGGGCAGCGGCTACCAGATTCGCCAGTCGCTCATCGCCGTCGGCTCCGGCGGCGTCTGGGGCAAGGGAGCGGAAAAGGGTACCCAGACCCAGGGCGACTTCCTGCCCATCCCCCACGCCGACTTCATCTTTGCCGCCTTCGGCGAGGAACACGGCTTCGTCGGCGCGATTTTAGTGCTGCTGCTATACTTCTCAATATTGATGCGTTTGATTCAAAACGCACAAACAGCCGCCGACCTGCCCGGCTCTCTGATTATCATGGGGGTCGTGGCTGTGTTGACCTTCCAGATAGCGGTCAACGTGGGCATGGTCATCGGGTTTATGCCCGTCACCGGAATCCCTTTACCGTTAATGAGTTACGGCGGATCCTCGGTGCTGTTTACCTTCCTCGCGCTAGGCGTGGCTATGAATGTCCGCATGCGCCGGTTCGTAAACTAGGCGTCTCTGCCCAGCAAAGCTGAGACGCAGGTTCTTTCAGTTCACCTCTTGCGCCCATCCGGAATGGTCCGGAGCGCAGGACGAAGATTATCAAGCTTTTACGCCGGCCAGGTCCCGATGGACCGCGAGCTCGGCAGGATTGGGTTCATGAGCACGCAGAGACGGGAAATCCGTTGGCAGCGTACAAGTTGCACAGAACACACCGGAGCACCCACGGTTTCCGGCAGCGAGTCATCGTCGCCGGTCCGGGTATCAAGGGGACAGAAAGACCCCGCTTCGGCCATGCAGTTCGCCTGTGCACGCGCCATCGGTGGAACGGCCCCGCCGGAAGCCGCATTCGGGCTTCCTTCCAGCAACGCAGGTCCGTTGCAGGAACGCAAGGCAAGGTTGGCCACAAACTCTCTGCATCCGGATTACCGTTTGGAACAGTTTGTTCGGCAGGACAACCGTTGCGGCTCGCCTCCTCTCGGGGCTGGCAGCCGTGCGGTAGCCGCCAAGCTCGACACACGCAGGTCATCCCACTCGCGCCTTCCCATACCTCCCGGTTTCGCGTCTTTCCATCCCACCTTGCCGCAGGCCCCGGTCGGCACACGCCGCCGGGCGGAAAGGTACGATGGCAAAAGAGATTTGCATCTCCAGCACGCCGCATGAGACGCGGCTTGCGATCCTTGAAGACGATCAACTCGCGGAAATCTACTACGAACGCGAAAATGAATACACCCTGGCCGGTTCCATCTATAACGGCCGAGTCACCCGCGTCCTGCCCGGCATGCAGTCGGCATTCGTCGATATCGGCCTGGAGCGCGACGCCTTCCTTTATGTAACGGACTTCCTGGAGCTGGAAGACCAGGAGGAGACCGACGAGTTGGAAAAGGCAGCCGCCAGCGGCGGCAATCAGCCGCCTCGCGAAGTCCGCCAGTCCGGCGGCCGTGGCGAAGAGCGCGGTCAGCGCCCCGGACGCGCCGGGCAGGAACGCCGTGAGCGCCGTCCGTTGGAGATCGCCCCGGAAGCCTCCGAGGCCGAACAGCTCACTACCGAAACACTGGAGACCACGGAGCAGACTGAAGCGCAGGAGCAGGAGGGCGAGCACGGTGGTGCACGCCGCTGGCGTGGACGTCGTCGCCGTCGTGGCGGCCGTGGCGCCGGTGCGGCACCCGAGGCCGGCCTGTCCCAGTCCGAGGAATCCGAGGTCAGCGCCGAAGCGCCCGAGTTGCAGATGGAAGAGTCGGCTCCGGAGCCGTCCGCCATTCACGCCGAGGCAGCGCCCGCACCCCGCGCCGAACGCGTCGCGCCGTCCTTCGTGCTTCCCGGCGAGTCACTCTCGAAGTACGGCGGCGCCCCGGCTGCAGGGGCTGAAAAGCCCGCGCCGGAGCAGGCGCAGCCGTCGCGCCCTGCCGTTACCTCCAAGCCCTCCACGCTGATTGAGACCCCCATTCTGTGGGACGGTAGTGGATTGCTCCCCGGCGAGTCGCTCTCCCGCCACCGCAATCGCCAGCCCGAGCCGGAAGCCGAAGCCGCTGCCGAGCCGCAGGCCGAAGTAGAGTTGGAAGAGACCTCCACTGAGCACGAGCCCACCGCGGAAGTTGCCGAGGAGTCGGCAGCCCAGCCCATCGAGCCAGTGGAAGAGGCCATTGCCGAAGCCGCCGTTGAAGCTCCCGAAGCCGAGCAGGCGCAGGCCGACGAAGCCATCGACGCTGAGGCCGAGACCGAGACGGAGCAGGCATCGGCTGAAGCCGACGAGCCCGAGCCGAAGTCCACAGCCTCGCACCACGTTGACCCGCTGCCTCCCAGCACCTTCCGGCTGTTCGGTCTGGGCGGCAAAAAGAAGAAGTCCGGCGAGCTGGCTGCCGAGCATGAGCACGAGACGGAGACGCACGAGACGGCTCCCACCGCGTCCGTTGCCTCGGTTTCCGCCTTTGCTCCCGGCAGCGGCCTGGTGGAAGAGGAAGTGATCGAGGGCGAGGAATTTGACGTCGCCCATCCGCACCATCACCGGGCGGAAGAGCACGACCTTGACGAGTACGAAGAGGAGACCCTCCCGACCCAGATCCGCTCCGGCGAGCTGGGCGAGATGCTGCAGGAGGCGCACCTCGACCATCGCATCCAGCTGGACTTTGACGAGAAGGGCGGCGAGGACGAGGAAGAGACCTTCGAACCCGAAGAGGGCGAAGAGGAAGTCGCCGCGGAAGGCCAGCCCTCCGGCGAGGGCCAGGGCCAGCAGCGCCGCGAGCGTGGCGGTCGTGGCCGCCGTGGTGGCCGCGGCGGTCAGGGAGCCCCCGGCGGACGCCGCGGCCCCTCGCGCCGCACCGCGCAGACCTCCGACCTGCCCATCATCAGCGACCTGCTCAAGCCCGGACAGGAGATTCTGGTCCAGATTGCCAAGGAGCCCATCGCCAAGAAGGGCGCCCGCATCACCAGTCACATCGCCCTGCCTGGCCGCTTCCTGGTCTTCATGCCCACCGTCTCGCACGTCGGCGTCAGCCGCAAGATTGCCTCTGACGAGGAGCGCCAGCGCCTGAAGCGCATCCTCATCAGCGAGCGCGGCGAGGCCTCCGGCGGATTTATCGTGCGCACCGCGGCCGAAGGAGCCTCGGAAGAGGAGCTGCGCGCCGACCTGCGCTTCCTTATTCACCTGTGGGATGAGATCAAGCAGCGCTCGGAGAACTCCAAGTCCCCGGCCCTCATCTACCACGATCTCTCGCTCATCGAGCGCATTCTGCGCGACCAGGTGAGCGCCAACTTCTCGCATATCTGGGTCGACTCCGAGGCCGACTACGAGCGCATCGTGCGCTTCCTCAACCGCTTCTCGCCCTCGCTGGTGCGCCGCGTCAAGCTGTACACCAAAGAGGTTCCGCTCTTTGAGCACTTCGGCATCCAGGACGAGATATCCAAGGCCCTGCGCTCCAAGGTGTGGCTCAAGAGCGGCGGCTCCATCGTCATCAACCAGACTGAGGCGCTGGTCGCCATCGACATCAACACCGGCAAATACGTCGGCAAGACGGCGCGGCTGGAAGACACCATCGTCAAGACCAACCTCGACGCCATTCCGGAGATTGTGCGCCAGATTCGCCTCCGCGATCTGGGCGGCATCATCATCATTGACTTCATCGACATGGACGAGCGCAAGAACCGCTTCAAGGTCATGGCGGCCCTGGAAGAGGCCCTCAAGAACGACCGCGCCCCCACCAAGGTCCTGCAGTTCAATGACTTCGGCCTGGTTGCCATCACCCGCAAGCGGGTCAAGCAGTCGCTTGAGCGCACCCTCAGCGTGCCCTGTCCCGTTTGCCAGGCCACCGGCATGGTCAAGAGCCCGGCCACGGTCTGCAACGAGATTTACATTGAGCTGCGCAAGATGCGGAAGCACTTCGAGAACCCCGACGTCCTGCTCCGCGTCAATCCGGAGACCGTCAAGGTCCTCAAGGCCAACAATGCCCGCTGGCTCACGGAGTTCGAAGAGCTGGTAGGCCGCAACATCCTGGTCAAGAGCGACGCTGCGCTGCACCCGGAGCAGTTCGATATTCAGGGATAGTTCTTTTCCATCCTGCTGTAACCTGAGGGCCGGAGTTGCACTCCGGCCCTTACTTCTCTCCGGCCTCAGGCAACTCCCCGCAGCCAAATGTGTCTAAGTCATTACAGGGAGAACCGTCTGACTCCCGGAGAGACGTAAAATATTTCGATCTTTGAGGTAGACACATGTCATCCCTCCGTTGGATGTCGTTGATGCGGAATGCCACGATTCTTTCGGCCACGGTCGCCTGCGCCGTTGGTCTTGCGAGTGCCCAGTCAGCACCCTCCTACAACCCGTCCAGCGCACCGGCGCCTTCGGCAAGCGAGTCGAGCTCTGCGGCGATGCCGCTGGTGGCGGAGAATGACGCGGCTCCGGTTCTTCCGGCTGCGCCCTCCCCGGCGGCGGCTGGTGCAGGCCAGGGCGGTGGAGGCTATCAGTCGCATAGTCTCACCAGCCATCTCGCTATTGAGGTCGGCGGCGGCGTCAACGCCCCCAGCAGCGAGTCCTCCAAGTACATCACCTGGGGTGGCAACTTCACCCTCGGCGGCGGCTACAAGTTCAACAACCGCTTCACCGTGCTCGCCGAGTACCAGTTCATCGACGACAAGCTTCCGGGCGCCTTCATCGCCCAGACCGGCGCCCAGGGCGGCAACGCGCACATCTGGTCGTTTACGCTGGCTCCGGTTGTTGACCTGATGCCGACACACACCAACAGTGTCTATGTCACCGGTGGCGGCGGCTTCTATCGCAAGGTCACCAACTTCACCAATCCGCAGGCCACCCAGTATTGCTACTACTTCTACTGCGGATACGGCACTACAAATGTGGTGGTCGGGCACTTCTCCAGCAACCAGGGCGGCTGGAACATCGGCGGCGGCTTCACCCACAGGCTGGGCGGCATGTACGGCGAGGGCCGCATGAAGCTCTTCGCCGAGGCGCGCTATCTTGAGGTCCTGTCACCCGCTCTCACCACCAACCCCAACGGCCTTGGCACCACCACCGTCGGCAAGGACACAAAGGTCATTCCTGTCACCTTCGGCATACGCTGGTAAGCCGAGCGCGCCTCCTTCATCCCATACCCGCGGCAACACCCTGCGGGTATGGGCTTTTTCTTTCCTTACAGAATGCCGAGCACCCGCAGCCGCACCAGTCCCCCGGCCAGCACGCCAAGCGGCGACACGGCCACCTGCGCCAGCAGGTACCAGATGGGTTGCTGTCCGCGCCCCTGCAGGGCGCTGAGCGCCGCCAGCAGCAGAACAACCAGCCCCAGCGCCAGCACATGCACCAGCGGATTCGAGGCGGCATACCATGCCGTCCCATAGCCTCCAGCCGCGCCAGCCAGGAAAGATGAGCCCAGGTTGACCACCGTGTAGCTCAGCCCCGGCCTGTCCTCAACCCCCGCAAGGCTCGGCGCCAGCAGCAACAGCAGTCCGCGCAGCGCCAGCACCGTCATTACCACGGCGGCAAAACCAGCCGTCAGCACCAGAAATGTATGCACCGCTACCAAGGTTTTCGCTCCGTCTCCGGCGACTGGCCCACCTCGCCCCGCTCAATGCGTGCCAGGAACGTCCGCGCCAGCCTTGGCTCGCCGGGGTGGCTTTCCCCGTGTATCGTGCACAGATCCAGAAACTCGTCGCACAGCGCGTTCCCTTCGCCTGCCTGGTGCGAGATGGCCTGCAGAGCAATCGCCAGTTCCCGCAGCCGGGCAGCCTCCGGCCAGGCGCGGCGATCCTCGCCATCGTCATAGCCCACGTAGTCTGAGAAGAGACCGTGCCGCCCCCGTGCGCACTCTTCCAGGCACGCCAGCAGCTGCTCCGCAAACACCCGGCTCAGCGTATCCAGTTGCTCCGGGTCCATGGCATCGCGTGGATCCATACGCGTCCTCGCTCACTTGCCCTGCATTGCCGCTTCCACCTCGTCGGCGGTATGCGGCAGCGCGGCATCCAGGTCAATCAGCTTCCCATCCGGGCCCACCAGAAAATCGCACTCAATGCGCACGCCCAGCTTTTCTTCGGGAATGTACACGCCCGGCTCAATCGTAAACACCATGCCCGGCTTCAGCACCGCCGGATAGTCCGCCGGATCATGCACGTCAATGCCTACCATGTGCCCCAGCCCGTGCAGCCAATACTTGCCCAGCGGCTGGCCATGCAGGTCCTTGCCATGCGTGTTGATGTAGTTGTAGGCCGCCGTGTCCAGCGAGTTCGGATCCTTGCGGTCGCGGTCGTCAATCGTCGACGTGCCTGCCACAAACGCCTTCGCGGCCGCCTGCTGCGCGCCCAGCACAATGTCGTAAATCTCGCGCTGCCGTGCCGTAAAGTGGCCGTTCGCCGGCACCGTCCGCGTAATGTCCGCCGCGTACATGGAGTACTCGCAGGCCGCATCCACCACGACGATATCGCCGTTCTCCATCGTGCTCGCATTTTCTGAGTAGTGCAGCGTCGTCGAGTTGATGCCCGTGCCCACAATCGGCGCGTACGACGGCCGCTCGCAGCCCTGCTCCAGCCACACGGCCGTCATCCTGCCGGCGATGGCGCGTTCCGTTTCGCCCGGCTTCACATCGCGCATCATCGCGCGCTGTGCCGCAATGGAGGCCTCCGTCGCCTTGCGGATCAGCGCAATCTCGCCGGCGTCCTTCTCCTGCCGCAGCGGCATGGTCAGCGTGGTTACATCGTGGGGCGCCGGCGCCTGATCCATCCCCAGCGTCACCGCGTTGAAGTTCACCAGCGCCTTGGCCTGCGTTGCTGCCGGCTGAGTCCACAGGCTCCAGGCAAGCTGCCGGTCCTGCGCCACCAGCTTGTTCAGCTCCGCAGGCAGCGCGGTCATCGGCTCCACGGCATCCACGCCCGTTGCCCCGGCCACGCCGGGCGAGGAGGCATCCAACTTGGGTCCCGTGTAGGTCTCCGCCCGCAGGTTGCGCGTGGGCAGAAAAAGAATCTCGCGGTAGCCCCGCGCCGTGCCGCTCGGCCCCACCACCATCAGCGCTGCCCCCGGCTCATTCCAGCCGGTCAGGTAGTAGAAGTCGCTGTCCTGCCGGTAGGCCATGAAGTCCAGCTGCGGCTCCTCGGCCGCGAACAGGATGGCCACGCCGCCCTTCAGGCGCTCGCCCAGCGCCACCCGCCGGGCGCGATACGCACCCGCAGGCTGTTTCTCAAACCCGGCTGCCCCGGGAACCAGAACCACGACCAGCCAAAACAGCACAAAACAGGAACCAAGCAGTTTTCGCATAGCAATCAGCCTCTCGGAGCGGGCATCGCATGTCAAGCGCAGCAGCAGCGCTCAGTCCTGCGCCGCCCGCAGCATCGCCGCCAGGCTGCGCTCCACGTCGTCCTCGGTGGTGGCCCACGACGACACACTGATGCGCATCGCCGTATGCCCCTGCCATACCGTTGAACCGCACCAGCACGTGCCATCCTGCTGAATGCGCTCGATGGTGCGCAGGGTCTTCTCTCCGCTGCCAAACGAGACCAGCACCTGGTTGATGACCACATCGTTCAGAATCTCGTAGCCCGCCGCGCGCAATCCATCCGCAAACCGCCTCGCATGGCTGCAGGTGCGTTCCACAATCTGCGCCATGCCGCTGCGGCCCACCGACCGCAACGCCGCCCACAGCTCCACGCCCCGGGCCCGCCGCGAAAACTCCGGCGTGTAGTGCGCGGGCTCCCGCTGCTCCGCCAGCACCAGGTATGGCGCGTCAATCGACATGGAGGCGCGCAGGTCCGCCGCATCGCGCACCAGCGCCAGCCCGCAGTCATACCCCACGTTCGGCCACTTGTGCCCGTCCGTGGCCCAGGAGTCCGCCAGCTCAAATCCCCGCGTCAGGTGCCGGTAGCGGGCAGAAGCCGCCGCCCACAGCCCGAAGGCTCCATCCACGTGAATCCACGCGCCAGCCTCCCGCGCCGCCGGGCAGATCGCGGCCGCCGGGTCAAACGCGCCGGTGTTCACATTGCCCGCCTGCAGACACAAAATGGTGCGCTCATCCAGGTGCGGCAGCGCATCCGCCCGCATCCGCCCCTGCCGGTCCACCGGAACGCGCACCACGCGGTTCCGGCCCATCCCCAGCAGCCCCAGCGCCTTCAGCATGGAGGGATGCGCCTCTTCGCCCACCACTACGGCGATCTCCGGCGCGCCAAACAGGCCGTCGTTCTCCACATCCCAGCCCGCGCGCGCATACATCGCATGCCGCGCAGCCGCCAGTGCAGAGAAGTTCGCCATGGTGGCCCCGGTGACCACCGCGCCGCCCGTACCCGCTGGCAGGCAAAGCAGTTCGCGCACCCATTCGAGCGCCGTCTCCTCCAGCGTGGCCGCCACGGGCGACTGCACACGGAACGATGCATTCTGGTCCCACGTGCTCACCAGCCAGGCCGCCGCCATGGCCGCCGGCAGGCATCCGCCGTTCACATATCCGAAGTAGCGGCCGCTGTTCTTGGCCACCGTGGCCGGCGATCCAAACCGGTCCAGCATCTCCAGCACCGCCCGCGGGTCCGTCGGCGCCTCCGGCAGAGCGCCGCGCAGCGCCTCCAGCCCGGCAATCGCCTCCGCCGTCGGGGCTACCGGGCGGTCATCCACGCCTTCCAGATACGCCACTGCATCCTGGGCCGCATCCTGCAAAACCACAATCGAAGTACACGGAGAGGAGGCCGCTTCAGCGGCGGAAGTAGGCGGCGTTTCTGACACCCAGGGCATGGCTGAGTTTAGCATTTGCGTTGATTTTCAACCGAACTGGACGCACACTATTGGGCGGTTCCGAGCAGCAACATGCCTGGATGGAAAGTGAGGCGTTGCATGTCGCATCCAACGGCAATTCCCACACTAAAGACCTTCAGCTCAAGAACCGCCGCCCGCCTCGGCTTCTGGATTGCCCTTGCCGAAGCGGTGCTCGCCGGGACAGCCTTTGCCCTCGGACTCGCCACCACGCCGCACTCGGGCCCCTTCTGCTCCGGCCCCTGTCTTGACTACCCCTACACCAATGCAGCCCAGTTCGTGCCCAGCGACTACCTCTGGATGTATCCCGGCATCCTGCTTACGCCGCTGTTTCTCGTGCTCATGGCCTGCATCCACTACTGCGTCCCGGTGGGCAAGCGCCTGTTCAGCCTGATGGGCATCTGCTTCACTACCATCTGCACCAGCCTTATTACGTTCAATTATTTCGTCCAGCTCGACGTCCTGCAGCCCAGCCTGCTGCGCGGAGAAGCCCACGGGCTGGAGCTTTTCACCCAGTACAACCCCCACGGCATCTTCATCGCGCTGGAAGACCTGGGATACCTGATGCTCGCCACGGCCTTCTTCTTTGCCGGGCTCGCCATCCCGCGAGCCGTCAAGCTGGAGGGCGGCATCCGCTGGACCTTCCTCGCCAGCGCAGTGCTCGCCTTTGCCACCTACCTTGGCATGTCCTGGCACTTCGGGCCCAATCTCGACTACCGCTTTGAGATCACCGTTATCACCATTGACTGGATTACCCTCGTCGTCACCGGACTGCTGCTCACCCTTTTCTTCCGCCGTGCCGCCCGCACCGGCTACTTCTAAGGCGATTCCAGGAAAGGCGCGCCATATTTTAGGTTCTGCGAAGCCGCCGCTCCAGGGTGGCCGCGTCGGTGGGAGAGCATCGGCTTCGCAGGATAGCTGCCCGGGAATCGCTATGGCCGCGCTCCGGCCGGACCTGCCCGCAGCCGCAGGGACCCCGCCCAACGCGTACTCCCGTTGAATTTCGCCGCGTTTCGCCGTATTCTAGAGAAGCAGACGAGTTTGTCCGCCTGATTTGTCGTGAGTATGCCGGCTGGCGGAGAGATGAGTGGGCTGAGAGCCCACTTTTTATTTGGAGCAAACTCCTGCGAGTGAACAGCCGCTACGACGGGCCCCGAGACCGGGGTTCCGGTCGCTGGGGCAGGTGGGCGGCACGGGGACAATGTCGGCAAGGCTGGACGAAATCCGGATGGCGGCGCAGCGCGTAGCTGCCTCGCATGGGCTTGATGTGGTGGATTTAGAACTCGCCGGCCCTGCCAAAGAGCGCGTGCTCCGCGTCTATCTGGAGAGGAACGCCGAAGGGCGCCAGCGGCTGAAGGATGAGATCGCTGCCGGAGCCGAGGGGCTTCCCGAGCGCCTGGTCGAGGGCAGGCTCAGCGTCGAGCAGCTCTCCGGCATCACGCACGAGGATTGCACGGCATTCAGCCAGGATTTTGGCGTGCTGCTGGATGTGGAAGACCTGGTTCCCGGCGCCGAGTATACGCTGGAGGCCAGTTCGCCCGGTCTGGATCGCAAGTTGACCCGGCCCGAAGAGTTTCAACGATTTGCCGGATGTCTGGTCAAAGTGCAGACCTTCGAGCCGGTCCGCAACAATCGCCACTGGCAGGGCCGGCTGGCCGCCGGAGCAGGCGATAGCATCACGCTCGACCTCTCCGCTGTGCGGCAGAACAGCAAGAGCCGCAAAGCCGGCGTAAGCACCGTGGAGATTGCGCTCAGCAACATTGAGAAGGCGCAGCTGATTCCAGAGATTTGAGCACGCGTCCGCACGCTGGATGCTGTGCCGGGAACGGGCCGAAGCCCGCGCCGCAACACCAACGATTCAACCGCACGGCAGGACCCTGAACCCGTCCCGCCGCCAGATTCAACCAAGAGAGCAAGCATAGTATGGCCAGCGCTTTGTATCAGAGCATCGAACTCCTCAGCCGCGAAAAGGGCATCGAGCCGAACATCGTCGTCGGAGCCGTAGAAGAGGCCATTGCCCTGGCTACGCGCAAGTACTACAAGACCCAGGAAAACATGCGCGGCGAGCTGAACAAGGATACGGGCGAGATCACGGCCTACGTCTACAAGACCGTGGTAGCCGACGAAGAACAGATCGAAGACCCGGTCAACCAGATCACCCTGGCCGAGGCCAGCGAGCTGGCCCCCGGTGTCGAGGTCGGCAGCGAGATCCGCATCTACCGCGACACCACGCCTCTGGGCCGCATCGCCGCCCAGCTCGCCAAGCAGGTCATCTTCCAGAAGGTCCGCGAGGCCGAGCGCGACACCGTCTTCCAGGAGTACGCGCACCGCGAGAAGGAAGTGCTGACCGCCACCGTCAAGCGCATCGAAGGCCAGGACGTGATCTTCGACCTCGGCAAGGCCGAGGCGCGCTGCCCCAAGCGCGAGCAGTCCCGCCTGGAGCAGTTCACCGTGGGCGAGCGCGTCCGCGTGGTGCTTATCAAGGTGGATCGCGCCGCCAAGGGGCCGCAGGTCATCGTCTCCCGCGCCGCGCCGGAGCTGGTCACGAACCTGTTCCAGTCGGAAGTGCCGGAGATCTACGACAACACCGTGATCATCAAGGCCATCGCGCGCGAAGCCGGCGAGCGCACCAAGATCGCCGTGCAGAGCCGCGACAAGGATGTGGACCCCGTGGGCGCCTGCGTCGGCATGAAGGGCATGCGCGTGCAGTCCATCATCCGGGAGCTGCGCGGCGAAAAGATCGACATCATCGAGTACAGCGACGAGATCACCACCTTTGCGGAAAAGGCACTTCAGCCGGCCAAGGTCAGCCGCGTCTCCATTACGGACCTGGGCGAAAAGCAGCTTGAGGTCATCGTGGATGACACGCAGCTTTCGCTGGCCATCGGCAAGAAGGGCCAGAATGTGCGCCTTGCCGCCAAACTGCTCGGCTGGAAGATCGACATCAAGAGCGAGGAAGAGAAGCGCCAGGAAGTGGAGCAGCAGATGCAGGCTCTCTCCGGCGGCCCCTCCACGCCCATCGAGCAGGTTACCGAGCTGGGCGATAGCATCATCCAGAAGCTCATCGCCGCCGGCATCACCACGGTTGAGGGCCTGGCGGATATGACCCCCGAACAGCTCGAAGAGATTCCCGGCATCGGCGAGAAGACGCTGGAGCGCATCAGCATCGCCGTGCGCCACTACTTCGGCCACTTTGAAGAGGGCGAAGGCGGTGCGGCCGCCACGGCGGAAGCACCGGCACCGGAAGCCGAGGCAGAGACCGGTTCAGAGGCTGCGGAAGCCTCGGCGACTGAGACCGTTGAGGCGGAAGCGCCAGCAGCGGAAACAGCCGCGGAAGAAGAAAAGACTGAGCAAGAGCAGGCGGCCAACGAGGACGGCGCGTAACATGCGCTGCCCTCGTCACGGCCATTCAGGCGATAATGGAAGTTCCAGAAGCAGCCAATGCCACGGGGTAGCTATGAGCGACTAACGGCTTTGGATAGCTGGTTTCGAAAAGAGGCGGATGAGTAAGGTTCGAATCAACGATCTCGCGCGCGAGATGGAGGTCAAGAGTCGGCAGATTCTTGACGTTTTGGCGGAGCTTGGCCTGGCGACCGGTAAGACCCATTCCAGCTCGCTGGAAGAACACGAAGCGGAAAAGGTTCGCGCGCACTTTGAGCGTGGCTCGCGGCCCGCTGGCCAGGGGGCTGCGGGATCGCGCGGCTCTCAGGGAGCCATTACACCCAAAATCGATCTCTCTCACGTCTCCAAGCCCGGTGACGTGATGAAGGCCATTCTTGCCAAGAAGCAGGAGCAGGAGGCCGAGTCGCGGCGCGTGCATGTGCCGGCCAAGCCTGCGGCCGAGCCACCAGCCCGGGCGGTTGTCCGGCCGGCTGCGCCGGTGGTGGCGGTTGCTCCGCCCGCGGCAGCAACGGCCCGACCGGAGCCGCGCAGGATTGTTCCTCAGCCTCGCCAGGCGCCGCCCATCATCGCTGTTCCGCCCGCACAACCCGGAGTTGCCTCGCGCCAGCCGGCTGGACACGTGGCAGCCAAGGCTCCCGCGGCCGCTCCGCCCCGGCCCGCCGTGGCGGTTCATCCGCCCGTGGCCGTGGTCGTCAAGCCGCCCGTCGCAGCGCCCGCCCGCGAAGCACATCCGCACCCGGCCGAACCGGCCAGGCCCGCCGCTGCAGCCCCGGTTGCCGAGGCGCCCGCAGCCGTGGCCGCGCCCGTTGCAGCAGTGGCAGAAGCCGAGCCCGTAGTGGAAGTTACGCCGGCAGCACCCGCTGCGCCAGTGGCCCCTCCGGTCATCGAAGCCGCAGCAGCACCCGCCGCGCCCGCCGTCGAGGCACCCGCCAAGCCGGAAGTGCCGACAGCCGCACCGGTTGCCGCCGCGCCCGCGCCGCACGCCAAAGCGCATGCCCCGGAACAACGCCCGGCCGAGCAGGCTCCACCCGCGCCCGCTGCGCCTGTGCGCCGCGTCGTCATGCCGCAAACCGGGCCGCGTCCGGTCTACAAGGCACCCCCGGTGATGCCCAGTTCCATGGTTCCCCCGGCGCAGCCCGGTGGCATCCAGCGTGGACGCCCCATCTTCGATCGTAGGCCTGCCGGCGCCCCCGGTGGCCCTGGACAGCGCACTCCCGGCGGTCCCGGACAGTTCCCGGGCGGCCCGCGTCCCAAGCATCCTACGCGCACCGCGCCCGGCGGCTTTGCCGGCCCCGGCGGTCCCGGCGCTCCCGGAGGCCGTCCCGGCTTCCCCGGCCAGCGTCCCGGCTTTGGTCCCCGTCCCGGTGGCTTTGGCGGACCGCGCCCCGGTGGCTTTGGTGCCCCCGGCGCCATGCCGCCTCCCACTGAGGCGCCGCGCCAACGTGCCGGCGCTGCCAAGGGTCGTGGCGGCCGCCAGCAGTATCCGAAGACCAAAGAAGGTCCGATGAAGGGCTTTGTGCCGCCGCCGCGCTTTGGCGGTGCCACACAGTTCAGCAATGAACCGCTGCCCATCTCCCGCGAAATCACCGTGACCGAGGGCATCAGCGTCAAGGACCTGGCCGAGAAGCTCGGCATCCGCGCCAAGGACCTGATCGCCATCCTGCT
>JAJXWS010000023.1 GCA_021781495.1 Acidobacteriota bacterium
GTCCAAGGAAGATGAAACTGCCGATGGGCCGCCGGGGATCGCTAAGGCCCGCACGGGAGCGGCGAATGGCGTTTGCCACCACGCTCAGCGCCTGGTCCTGCCCCACGACGCGCTCGCGCAGCCGCTCTTCCATCTGCACCAGCTTCTTCACTTCGCCCTCCAGCATGCGCGAGACGGGAATGCCGGTCCACTTGCTCACGATCCGCGCAACGTCCTCCTCGTCCACCTCTTCCTTCAGCATGCGGGTGGCTCCGGCGCTGCCATCCTGGATGGCGTTCAACTGCTTCAACTCCGCCTCCAGCCGTGGCAGCTCGCCGTACTGGATCTGCGCGGCGCGGTCGAGCTGGCCCTTGCGCGTCTGCTCTTCAGCCTCAAAGCGCAGTGCCTCAATCTGCTTCTTCAGCTCGCTGATGTGCGTGATGGCTTCGCGTTCTTTTGTCCAGCGCGCGCGCAGAGCGGTGCTCTGCTCCCTGAGCGTGGCCAGTTCGCGCTCCACCTCTTCCAGCCGTTCGCGGCTGTTGGGGTCGGTCTCGCGCTTCAGCGCGGCGCGCTCAATCTCCAGTGACGTTGCCTCGCGCTCCAGCTGGTCAATCTCGGTGGGCACGGAGCCGATCTGAATGGCCAGCGATGCCGCGGCCTCGTCCACCAGGTCGATGGCCTTGTCCGGCAGAAAGCGGTCGCTGATGTAGCGGTGCGACAGCGTGGCCGCGGCCACAATCGCCGCGTCCTTGATGCGCACGTTGTGGTGCGCCTCGTAGCGCTCCTTCAGCCCGCGCAGAATGGCGATGGTGTCTTCCACGTTGGGCTCGCCCACGTAGACGATCTGGAATCGCCGCTCCAGCGCCGCGTCCTTCTCAATGTACTTGCGATACTCGTTCAGCGTGGTGGCGCCAATGGCGCGCAGCTCGCCGCGGGCCAGCGCGGGCTTCAGCATGTTGCTCGCGTCAATGGCTCCCTCGGCCGCGCCTGCGCCCACCAGCGTGTGCAGCTCATCGATGAACAGAACGATCTGTCCGTTAGACTCCTCAATCTCCTTGAGCACGGCCTTCAGGCGGTCCTCAAACTCGCCGCGATACTTGGCTCCGGCCAGCATCGATCCCAGGTCGAGCGAGATGACGCGCTTGTTGCGCAGAATGTCCGGCACGTCGCCGGAGACGATGCGGCGCGCCAGCCCTTCCACGATGGCCGTTTTGCCCACGCCCGGCTCGCCAATCAGCACAGGATTGTTCTTGGTGCGGCGGCTGAGCACCTGGATCACGCGGCGAATCTCTTCGTCGCGGCCAATCACGGGGTCCAGCTTGCCGCGACGCGCCAGCTCGGTCAGGTCCTTGGCGTACTTCTCCAGCGCCTGGAACTTGGCCTCGGGGTTCTGGTCCGTCACGCGCTGCGATCCGCGCACGGCGGTCAGCGCCTTCAGAATGGCTTCGTGGGTTGCGCCCAGCGCCACCAGCGCCTCGTGCGCGGCTTCGCCCTTCTGGTGGGCCACGCCCAGCAGAAGATGCTCGGTGGAGATGTACTCGTCCTTGAAGTTTTCGGCCTCGCGAAAGGCCTGGTCCAGCGCCTTGTTCAGGGTCTGGCTCAGCCCCGGTTGCGCGGCGGCGCCCGCCACCCGAGGCAGTTTCTCCTCGATCTGGTGCAGATCGCGCTCCAACCGTTCCGTTGGAACGCCGATCTTTTCGAGCACCGCCGGAATCACACCCTCGCGATCCTCAACGAGCGCCAGCAGCAGGTGCACCGGCTGCATCTCAGGATTCCCCAGTTCGGTAGCCCGCTGCTGGGCCTGCTGCACTGCCTGCTGCGACTTGACGGTCAACTTCTCCCAGCGAATTGCCATTCCCACACTCCCGGCTGCCAGCTCGTTGCGCCCGGCAATCCTTGCCCGCTCCGGCTCTCAGCTCCCATGTTCTGCATCCAGGCCCGTTTCCGCCCTGAATATGCATGCGCCGGGCAGGCACCTCTGTTGTTCCCCTGCCCGGCGCAATCCGTCTTCTCGCTCTCAGCCGGCTTCGCGCCGGCTCGTGCGTGGCTGTTTAGGCCGCCACGTTGATCTTGATCTGCTTTGGCTGGGCCTCGGGCTTCTTCTTCAGCTCCAGCTTCAGCACACCATTCACGTACTTGGCGTCCACATGCTCCCAGTCCACGGTTGAGGGCAGCGAGAAGGCGCGATAGAAGGAGCCATAGCTGCGCTCAATGCGATGGAAGTTCTTCTCTTTCTCCTCGGTTTCCAGCTTGCGCTCCCCCTTCACGGTCAGCAGGCCGTTTTCCACCCGAATATCCAGATCCTTCTCTTCAATGCCCGGAACTTCGAGCTTCAGAACCAGCTTCTGCGCGTCTTCATAGATGTCGACAGCCGGTACAAAGCTGGCCGTCGTCATCGGGCTTTCCGCCTCAGACAGATCGCGGAAAAGGCTGTTCATGCGGCTCTGCAGAGCTACGACTTCCCGGAATGGATCCCAGCGAGTGATTGCCATTTCTTCAGTTCCTCCAACTCAGAGTTTGCGATGTTGGGCCGGGTCTTAGTCCCGGCCGCTCAACTTATCTGATTAAACTATAGCACAACTGATACATAAAATATGAGTGAAATACACTCATTTTTATGTCACGAGCTATCCGGTTTGTTTTCTTGCAGTTGGATTCCGTGTGCGCCGCCAACTACGCTCCCGGCGCCCTTTTACCCCCGCAAAACCCTGCCCGAAAGGCCCGCATGAGCTGGCCGGCAAGCCTCCGCTCCCGCCCCGGAGCAGCCTCTACAATAGACATCAGATATGCAGATCCCCGGTCTTCCCGCGTATGTGGACTGGCACTGGCTTTGGCTGACCGTGGCCGCATTTTTGGCCGGGCTGCTGAACGCGGTGGCCGGCGGAGGCTCCTTTCTCCTCTTCCCGGCCATGCTGAGCATGAAGATGCTGCCGATCCAGGCCAATGCCACCAACACGGTGGCGCTGTGGCCCGGGCAGTTGACCTCCATTGCCGCCTACCGGGAGCCGATTCGCAAGAACTGGCGCATGGCGGCGCCCATGGCCGTAGCCGGTCTGCTGGGCGGAACCGCCGGCGCCATTGTGCTGCTGAGCACGCCGCAGCGCACCTTTCTGCAACTGGTGCCGTGGCTGCTGCTGGTTGCGGCGGGCATCTTTGCCGCCAGCGGGCCGGTAATGCGCTGGCTGGAGCGGCGCAAGGGCCGTCCTGCGGCCCGCGTTCACGCGCCGCGCCGCCTGCCGGTCTTTCTGGCCACCATGACGGTCTGCTTCTATATCGGCTACTTCGGGGCTGGCGCGGGATTCCTGCTCATCACGGTCCTGTCGCTCTTCGGCTACCAGGACCTGCACGAGATCAACGCGCTGAAGGTGGTGGCTACCACCATGGCCAACGGCATTGCCTTTGCCATCTTTGTAGCCGACCACCAGGTGGTGTGGCGCTACTGCCTGCTGGCCATGGTGGTGTGCGCCGTGGCGGGATTCACCTCGGCCAGCTTGGCGCGCCGGGTACCGCAACCGGTGCTGCGCGCCGTTGTGGTGCTGCTGGGGCTGGGCATGTCGGCCTGGTTCTTCTGGAGAACGCACTGACGCCGGTCTGCCTGCGGCAACGATAAAATGGAGCCATGAGCCACGAAGGCATTCGTTTCATGACCCGGGAGCAGCAGGAGCAAGAGGCGGAAGTGCATCGCCCCCTGCCGCGCATTGCCATCACCCCCCACAAGGTTCGCGTCCTCATCACCGAGGGCAAGGGGCTGGAGATTGACTGGGAAGACGGGCATCGCAGCGCGTGGAGCTTTGCCCTGCTGCGCGACGCCTGCCCCTGCGCAACCTGCGTGGATGAGCGCAAAAAAGAGGGTCGCAGCATCGGCGAATCCAAGCCGAAGTCGGCCGATCTTCTGCCTATGTACAAGCCGCCGGCGCGCCCGGCCAGCGCCCAGGCAGTGGGCCGCTATGCCATTCAGTTTGTATGGCTTGACGGCCACTCGGGTGGCATTTATTCGTGGGAGTACCTGCGCCGGAACTGTCAGTGCTCCGAGTGCAAGCTGGTGGCGCTGGAGTCCGCGGGCGGCATCCAGTAGGCGAAGCCAGTCCGTCGCCGCTCCGCAGCCGCTGCTCAGTGCCCGCTGGCCAGTTCCCAGGGACGTGCAGCGGCGGGCTGTTCGGTCTCGCGACCCTTCAGCCGGTCATACTGGTACACGTCACTGGTCGTCCCCAGGGACTCGTTGTAGAGGCTGAATCCGCCGGAGAGCGAGTTGAGCTCTTCGCTGAAGGCGTGAATGGCGTGCAACTGGGCAGCCGTTGCCGGCAGCTCAAACTGGGCCGACTGAATGAACTTCTGGTAGCCGCGGTCCAGCAGCCGCGCCACCTCTCCCTTGATCAGGACACCGGGCCGCTCGGCAAAAGCCGCGCCCTGCCCGCCTTCCCCGGCAACCAGCACTGCCGCTGCCCCGTGCTTGCATACCAGCACACCGCCGGCAACACCGGTAAAAGGCGTCGCCTCAAACGAGTGCGCGCGAAGAACTGCAAGAATCTGATCGAAATTCAAAGTGCGGGACTTTCGGGCCATGGCTGCTTCCCTGTCTGCGAGTATGTTTAGGAGGAGGGATGTGCACTCTCTCCCTCTATCCAATCTCGCACACAGCGGGCAAGGCCCGCAATGCGTGCCCCGGCTTCCCACATGGACGCAAAGCCTCCAAGCGCCGCATCCGGCACCCTCCTGCAGCTTCCGCGGGCCGTCTATGCGGACCTGCGCGCTCACGGCGAGGAGGCCTATCCCAGCGAGTGCTGCGGCGTGCTGCTGGGGCAGCCCACGCCACAGGGCTGGCTGGTGGCCCACGCCGTGCGGGCCGTGAATGCGCAGGCAGACACTGCGCGCAATCGTTACAGCATCGCTCCGGCAGAGCTGGTGAGGATTGTGCGCGAGGCACGCGAATGTGGGCTGCAGGTTGCCGGCTTCTATCACTCGCACCCGGACCATCCGGCGCAGTGGTCGCCCACTGACCTGGCGGAGGCGCACTGGATCGGCTGCTCCTATGTGATTACCGAGGTGGCACAGGGCAGGGCGGCGGCCACGCGCTCCTTTCTGCTGGCCGGGCACGGCGAAGAAGACAAGCATTTCGAGCCTGAGCCGATTCATCTCCTGAGCGAGTAGCGCGGTGCGGAGCAGGTCCACCGGCTGCCTGCAAGTCCTGCATTTTGCTGCGCTTTCTGAATTCAAAATGCAGTAGTAGTGTAACAAACACCTACCGCACTAGGTGTTACTTACACTACTTCGTGCCGAATCTTGACATGCCAGCGGTTGGTTTGGTGTAAACTACACCCGAACGGTGTAGGTTGCACCCTACTGCGATTGCCCCGCGCATCTGCACCGACTCCCCATGGACAAAATATCCGTAACGGTACGGGAATTCGTGACAGCTGTCACGGAGAGCGCTGCGCGCGATACCTACACTGATGTTGTGTTTGCGAGATTACGCAAATACAGGATGAAAGCGAGGAAGAGCTGATGAAGCGAGCGATGACCGATGGATCGTGTGAGATGATGGGCTCCTTCTTTGCCACCTTTGGCCACACCACGCGCATGCGCATCTTCTGCGCCCTGCAGAACGAGCCCAGAACCGTCACGGAGATCGCAACGGAGGCGGGCGTGTCCATCACCAACGCATCGCAGCATCTGCGCCTCATGCGCGACCGCGGCGCCGTAATCGCCGTCAAGCGCGCGCAGAACGTCTACTACCACCTCGCGGACCAACGCTTTGTCGAGGCGGCCATTCTCATCCGCGAGGCGCTTCTCGATCGCCTGCTCTTTGAAACCCGGCAGGCATCGCTGCGCCCGCAGCGGCGGAGATTGACCAGCGTCCTTCAACCAGTGTGACTTCGCCGTGCGCGGTCACACGCAGCACATGGGAGATATGACATGAGTGAAGCACTTGCAGCCGTAACAGCCGACAAAATTATCGATGCCCGCGGAACCGCCTGCCCTGGACCCCTGCTTGAAGCGAAGAAAGGGATCGGCCAGGTGAAGGTGGGCCAGCTGCTCGAGATCAAATCCAACGACAAGGGCTCGCGCAAGGATATCGCCGCATGGGCCGGCAAGGTGGGTCATCACTTTCTGGGCGCGCTTGAGGCCGAGGGCCATGACCGCCTGCTGGTGATTCGCAAGAAGTAGCGCCGGCGAAGCGTGAATCGATTGATGCCGGTCCGCAAGGACCGGCAGTAACCCATCGTCGCAACGGGACGATGTGATGTGAGGAACAGGATGACTGATCTGTTTGTCCCAAAGATTCTGGTACTGGCTACGGAAAAGTGTGCCTATCCGGGAGCCGATGCCGTCGGCAAGGCACACCAGGAGTATCCGTCCAACGTATATATACTCCGCGTTCCCTCGCCCGTTCTCTTCCCCGAGGACTTCTACCTTGGCTGCTACGGCAAGGGAATTGACGGCATCCTGATCGCTGCCTGCGGGTCTGACTGTCCGTATCACGGCGCATACGATCGGCTGGCAGCTCGCATCGACAAGCTTACTTCGCGGATGAACGCCAGTGGGCTCGATATCGAGCGCATTCGCCTGACCGCCATCTGCACCGTGTGCATCAAGGCGTTCCTCAAGGAGATTGCGCTGATGAGCGACAACCTGTATCGCCTTGGCCCGGTGAACCGCATGCTCGCCGAGCAACTGCGCAGCGAATCCGTGGAGCGCCTGCAGGCCTCGTCCTGTGCGCCGCGACTGGTGCCCGCGCTGCAGGGAGGCCTGTGATGAATACGCATGTGAGCTCAGACTTCACGCCGGATGCGGTCATCATCGGCGGCGGCATTGCGGGCCTGCAGTCAGCGCTGGATCTTGCCGACCAGGATTTGCAGGTGCTGCTTGTGGAGCGCCAGTCCAGCATCGGCGGCCATATGATCGCGCTCAGCAAGGTCTATCCCACGCTGGACTGCGCCAGCTGCATTACAACGCCGAAGATGTCCGCCGCGGCGCATCACCCCAACATCACCATCCTCACGAATACTGAGGTGGAGGGGCTGGATACAAGAGACGGCGTGCATCACGTGCGCCTTCTGCAAAAACCCACCTACGTAAATTTTGACAAGTGCATCGGCTGCCGACTGTGCGAGTACGCCTGCGACACGGAGTACCCGGATCCCTTTGAAGAAGGGCTCGGCGCGGTCCGTGCCATTGCCGTGCCGTTTACAAACGCCATTCCGCAAAAGGCAGTGCTGAATGCCGAAGCCTGCGGCACCTGCGGCACCTGCGCGCGCGTCTGTCCCACTGAGGCAATTGAGTACGATCAGCAGCCGCGCAGGCTCACGGTTCGCACCGATGCAGTGGTTGTTGCCTCCGGCTTCAACCTGAACGCCGTAACGGTGAAGCCGCAGTACAACGCGCACCGGAGCCACAACATCATCTCCCCGCTCATGCTGGAGCGGCTGCTGGCGCCGCACGGACCGTATGGCCGCGTGTTGCGTCCGTCGGATGGAAAGATGCCGTCGTCGATTGCGTTTGTGCAGTGCGCCGGCTCGCGCGATGAGTCCATCGGCGTCTCGTATTGCTCGCGCGTCTGCTGCATGTATGCCATCAAGCAGGCCATGCTGCTGTCCGGCGCGCTGCCCCTGGCCGACATCACCCTCTACTACATGGACATTCGCGCCTTCGGCAAAGGCTACGAGCAGTTCTTCCAGAACGCAAAGGCGATGGGCATCAACTTTGTGCGCGGCAAGGTGGCGCGCATTGATCCGGTAGAGGACGGCGATCTCTCGCTGCATGTGGAGACGACCGAAGATGCGGAAGATCCGCTGCAGGAGCGTCGCCACGACATGGTGGTGCTGGCGCAGGGCATGATTCCGGGCTGGCAGCCGGCGGACTCCACGCCGGTGGCCTGTGCCAGCGACGGCTTTGTGGCCACGCCCGCACTCACTGCGCCTACCGCCACCACAGCGCCAGGCATCTTTGTCGCGGGAACAGCGGCCGGCCCCAAGGATATTGTGGACACCATTGCCGAGGCGGGCGCAGCGGCCATGCAGGTCAGCCAGTACCTGTACCAGAAGCGGTCCTCGGTCCTCGTAGCATAAGGGCCGCGGCAGCGAACAAGTGTCATGAAGGATGCCATGAGGAACAACGATAGATTCGGGGAGCGCAGCCACATCGACGACGAACTGAGCGGCAGCGATGTGGAACGCGATGAGGAAGAACAGGTGTGGCTGCCAACGGGGCAGTCTGCGGATCCGGCACAGTCTCTGCGCATCGGCGTCTATATCTGCCGCTGCGGGGGGAATATCTCCGACGTAGTGGATGTGGAGCGCGTAGCAGATACGGTGCGGCTGATTCCCGGTGTAACCACCGCCAAGGTTCACACCTTTGTGTGCTCTGATCCGGGGCAGCACATGATCAGCAACGACATCCTGGAAGAGAATCTTGACCGCGTCGTGGTAGCCTCCTGCACGCCGTTTCTCCACGAGCAGACATTTCGCGGAGCCGTTGCGCGCAGCGGCATGAATCCCTATCTCTACGAGCACGTCAATATTCGCGAGCAGGCGTCGTGGGCACACAAGCACGATCCCGAGGGCGCAACCGCCAAGGCGATCCGCATGATTGCCGGCGCCGTGGGCAAGTTGCGCTACGCACAGCCGCTGGAGCAGATCAAGCTGCCGAATCATCGCCGTGCGCTGGTGATCGGCGGCGGAATCGCCGGGATGAAAGCTGCCACCGATCTTGCCGCGCGGGGCATCAAGGTGCTGCTGGTTGAGACGGAGCAGAAACTTGGCGGGCGGCTGAACTACCTGGGGCGCGTGTACCCCAGTGAGAGCGCCGCCGCAGAGCTGGTGACGGAGCTTGCGCAACGCGTTCAGCAGGACCCGAACATTGAGGTGCTGCTGGGCTGGAAGATCACTGCGGTGAGCGGCTTCATTGGCAACTTCAAAGTGATGGCAGAGCCCGTGGACGCTTCAACAAGTTCGCTGCCCGGCGTGCATGCCACGGTTGGCGCCATCATCATGGCCACGGGCTTTCGGCCCTACGTGCCGCGCGACGGCGAATTCCTGTATCGCAGCGAGCCTTGCGTTGTCACTCTGCCGGAGTTCGTCCAACTGATGCGGAACGTGAGTCCGGATGCGAAGACACTCGCATACAAGCAGCAGAAGATTCGCAACATTGGATTCCTGCACTGCGTGGGTAGCCGGCAGCTGGATGGCGTGCATGAGCCGGGCCCGGACGGACGACTGAACACCTATTGCTCGCGTACCTGCTGCACAGCCATCCTGCAGCAGGCGCTGGCCGTGCGCAAGCGCTTTCCGCAGATCGGCGTCTTTGACTTCCACCAGGACATCCGCACCTACGGGCGTGGCCAGGAAAATTACTACACCGACGCATCCAGGGCGGGCGTCGTCTTCTTCCGCTACAACGGCGAGGAGCCTCCAACGGTGCAGGTTACACCCTCCAGTCGCGCAAAGAACGGCGCGCTCTCCGTCGTTGTCAAGGATGCGTTGACCTGGGGACGGGAACTGGAAGTCGACGTGGACATGGTTGTGCTGGGAACGGGAATGATGCCCGGCCAGATTGAAGACCTGATCGAGCAGATGAAGCTGGCTACCGGCGACGACGGCTTC
Organism: Acidobacteriota bacterium; assembly: GCA_021781495.1. Lineage (GTDB taxonomy): Bacteria > Acidobacteriota > Terriglobia > Terriglobales > Acidobacteriaceae > Telmatobacter. The sequence continues at coordinate 9,579 of JAJXWS010000023.1, forward strand.
CTGCAGGAGGTGCACCCGAAGCTGCGCCCCGTTGAGGTTGCCGTGAATGGCGTGCTGCTGGCGGGCACAGCGCAGGGGCCCATGAACATCTCCGAGACACTGGCGGCGGCTGGCGCTGCGGCCGTGAAAGCAGCGGCCATGTTTGCCCGCGAGGATGTCGAGCTGAATCCGTACGTGGCAGAAGTGGATCAGTCGCTCTGCTGCGGAGAGGCAGAGTGCGTTACGCAGTGCGCGTATGAAGGCGCGCTGAAGATGGTGGAGATGGAGGTGGACGGTGAGCTTGTTCAGCGCGCGCAGGTGAATGCCGGCCTCTGCGTTGGCTGCGGCGCATGCGTGGCCGTCTGTCCGCATCGTGCGATTGATTTGAACGGATGGCGACTCGATCAGTTTGAAGCCATGGTTGAAGGCATCGCGGCTGACATACCCGGAAGAAGCTGCGAGTCGGAACTGGTCACCATCCACTAAACGCGCCGGGCAGAACCGGAGAGGAAGCACACCATGGCAATGAGAACACTCAGCCCCGAACAGAAGCAGGCGCTGGCAGCGCTTCGCGTATCCATCGGCGGCGTCAGCGAGCAAAAGCGGCAGACACAGAAGCGTCTGATTGCAGCGCGCAAGGCCATCCACAAATTTCTGCAGGCACAGCCGGCTACTGTTCCGCAAATCGCCACTGCGCTCCAGATGCCCACCGATGAAGCGCTCTGGCATGTCACCGGCATGCGCAAATACGGCAAAGTGGCAGAGGCGGGCGAAGACGGAGATTACCCGCTCTACGCACTCGTTGCGCTGGAAGAGAAATCAGCGGCCGCTCACTAGCGCCGGGAGAGAGAACACGATGGCACGCGTAGTCAACACATCCCTTCTACAGAAGATCAAGAAGCATGGAGCAGGCAGCAGCCTTGACGTGAGCGCTTGCTTCCAGTGCGGCAACTGCACGGCCGTGTGCCCGCTCGCGGAAGACTCCGGCGGTTTTCCGCGCCGCATGATTCGCATGGCGCAGGTTGACATGGAGCAGGAACTGCTGGCCAGCGAAGAACTGTGGCGCTGCTATGCCTGCGGCGAATGCACGCAGACATGCCCGCGCCAGGCCGATCCTGCGGCGTTTATGGCTGCCGCGCGCAGCTACGCCATCTCGCGTTACGACTTCACCGGGCTGGCTGCGCTGGCCAATCGCTCGATTGTCGGCAATCTGCTTGTCTTTGCAATGTTCTCCGCGGTCTTCTCCGCGCTGCTGCTCAGCAGGATGCACACCGGTGGGCCGGATCTGCCGCTCTTCCACTTTCTGCCCGGCGAGTGGATTCACAGCATCGGCGTGGCGCTGTTTGCCGTGGTCGGCCTCAGCGCCTTCTTCGGCGTCGCATCCATGACATGGCGCTTCTGGCAGCAGCGCCGCAGCGAGGGCGTTGCGCTCAACCTTGGCGCGCTGCCTGCGGCCATATACTCTGCGGCTGCGGATGCGCTGCTCCATCGCCGCTTCCAGCAGTGCGCTGCGGAGAGCGGCGCCGATGCGCGTGCGGCTCAGCCGTGGTACCAGCAGCCATGGCTCATTCACGCATCGGTCATGGGTGGATTTCTGGCCATGCTGGTGGCCACCACGCTGGACTTTCTGTTCAAGCCCATCGGCTCTGTGGTTCCGCCCTGGTATCCCACGCGCATTCTGGGCGCGGCCGGCGGCCTTGTCTGCTTGTATGGACTGACGTTCGTGCTGCTGCGCCGCAAGCAGGGCAAGGAGCACCCCTACCAGCGGAGCAGCTTTGCCGACTGGTTCTTCCCGGTCCTGCTCACGGTGACCGTGCTAACCGGCCTGTTCTGCGAGGTGGTTGTCTATCTGCCCTCGCCCACAGCGCTTGGCCACATCGTCTTCTTTGCGCATGTGGTGCTGGCCATGGACCTGGTGGCTCTGTTGCCGCTCACCAAGTTTGCGCACGTGCTCTATCGCACGCTGGCGCTCGCGTTGTTTGCGTGGCGCCACGCGCCTGCCAAAGTGGCCGCTTCAGTCCACGCTGAAGCATAGTCAGGACGCCTCCTGCCTGGAAAGGAAATGCAATTCATGATGACCGCATCGACGGAACTCGAACTTGAAAGCACAATTCAACAGCTTGCGGAGCGCGTCGACGCACTGGAGAAATCCGCAGGCAATAACCGGCTCGCGATCGGCGTGATGAGCGGCAACCTGGACACGACGATTGCCGCGTTCATCATCGCCATGGGAGCGGTCGCGTATGACATCGAGGTGGATATGTTCTTCACCTTCTGGGCCACCGCGGCCCTGCGCGATCCCGGAAAGTCTGTGCGCAAGAAGATCATGGACAAGGTCTTCGGCTGGATGCTACCGGGCAGCTCGCAGGCATTGCCGCTCTCCAAGATGCAGATGGCGGGCTTTGGACCGAAGATGATCCGCTCCGTGATGAAGGCCCACGGCGTCAAGTCCCTCGAACAGCTCATGCAGGAGGCTGCGGAGTTCGGCGTGCGCATCCACGTGTGCGAAATGTCGCTGGGTGTGATGGGACTCAAGGAGGAGGAGATGATCGACTATCCCGGCATTGACTATGTCGGCGTCGGATCGTTTATCCAGATGATCAGCGAATCCAAACAGGTGATCTTCCTGTAGTGCGGCGTGCGCGAAGGAGCAGGCGGCTATCGTGCGGGCTTGGCCTTGCCGGCTGCGGGCTTGCGCGCATCCCGCACAAAGCGGGACATCGACTTGGAAAGATGTTCAAGCACGGCAGCCCACTCGTCCAGGTGCTCTTCGCCCTGCTTGGTGAGCCGATAGATGCGGCGCGCAGGACCGCGCCCCTCTGCCTCCCACTCGGATTTGACGTTGCCATTCATCTCCAGCCTGCGAAGGGTACGGTAGAGGACGCCCTTTTCAATTGTGGTATCCGTGAGCGCGTGCCCTTCCAGGTCCGCAGCGAGATCGTAGCCGTAGGACCTGCCCTTCATCTTCAGCAGCAGAAGGACCACCGGCTCCACGAAGCGATAGAGGTTGCCCATTCCGCAGGAACACGGATAATCCTTGCCATGACGCGGGCAGAAACGCTTTCGCATTTGCATCCTCCGTGGCCGCAAGTCGGCCCGTACCAACGGCATAACACTACCACAATCCGTTGCTGGATGTGAACTGCACCGAAGGAGCTACAACGATTGCCGCAAGACATGCGTAATTTTATAGTTATAGGTGTTAGTTGCACTTATTTCAACGAGCGATGCAGGCGCGCTCGGCGAGCAGGGGAACGGGTTTGAAGCATTGCCCGTCCTGCGCAACCTCACAACCATCCGCCGCAACGAAAGGATTCTGACATGCGTATTGCCATCCCTGTAACCGGAGAGCGCCTGGAGCAGCATTTCGGGCACTGCGAAAAGTTCATCCTCACTGACGTCGATCCCGTCTCGCGCCGGGTCACGGCAACCACGGAGGTCCCGGCCCCCGAGCATCAGCCCGGCCTGTTGCCGCCGTGGCTCAAGGAGCGCGGCGTGACCCACGTGATCGCCGGCAACATGGGCGCACGCGCGCGCACGCTGCTGCAGGAGGCCGCGGTGGAAGTATTCGCCGGAGCGCCCGTGGAGCCCGCGTCCGCTCTGGTGCGCCAATATCTTGCGGGAACGCTGGTGGCCGGCGAAAACACCTGCCACCACTAAAGCAGCCGTTGCGAAGAGCGCCGGGGATGAGACTTGCAAACAAGGCGTCAGCCCTGCGGGCGGCAGAAAAACCTCTTTACTTCCTGCGGATTCGGCACCATAATCGCGGGGTCTCAGAACGCGCGTTTTCTTTCCCCAGTGTTCGCAGGTCCGGTCTCCCCCAGCGTGCGATTTTCGAGCCAGATCAGGAGGGTGACCTATGAATCTCAAAAGCCCCTTGCTGTTGGGCTTTGCGTTGGCGTTCGCCTGCGGCGGATTGGCCGCAGCGCAAGACAGTTCCCAAGGAAGTCCATCCGGGCCTCCCAAGGTCCTCGAGATCATGCGTGAGTTTGTGAAACCGGGCAAGCAGGGCGCGGTGCACGACAAGAGTGAGAGCGCCTTTGTGAAGGCCATGCGCGATGCCAAGGAGCCGACCCACTATACGGCCATGTGCTCGCTCTCCGGCAAGGCGCGCTGCCTCTATCTAGTCGGCTATTCCTCGTATGAGGCGCTGCAGAAGGACAACGAAGCCATCGCCAAGAACAAGGAACTCTCCGCCAGCCTGGACGCGGCCTCAGAGTCGGACGGCCAACTGCTGGACGCCTATGACCAGTCGCTCTGGAGCTACAAGGAGGACCTGAGCTATCACGCTCCGGGCCCGAGGCCGCAGACGCGCTTCCTGGAGATCACCGAATTCCATGTCCGCATCGGCCATAACAAGGATTGGAGCGACCTGGTAAAGATGTACATCGCCGCGTGCGAAAAGGCTGGAACCAGCGCGCACTGGGCCATGTTCCACCTGGATTATGGCGGTCCCGGCGGAGTGTATCTGATACTCAGCTCCGACAAGTCCATGGCCGAGATTGACAGCAGCGATGCTGAAAGCAAGAAGATCCGGGATGCCATGGGCGAAGAGGGCATGAAGAGATTCCTCGAGCTGGAAACGGCCACGGTGGAGAGCGTGAACAGCCAGTTGTTTGCCGTCAACCCGCGCCAGAGCTACGTTTCAGACGAGTGGATCCAGACCGATCCGGAGTTCTGGAACCCTGCGCAGTAGAGCGCCCGTTTGCAGCTATTCCGCTGCTGCTGCAGACCTGCGGAGAGCGGCTTCCGTTCCCCTGGGGCCGCTTTCGCGCGCTGTGCTCCCGTTGCGCCTCCCCGGCCGCGCGGGCACAGCCTGGGGGAAAACTGCGCGTTTTGTTACCCTAGAGACAGGCAGGACGACGTTGCGCCTTCGAGATCCCCTTTGCATGCCCCGGGAAATGTGCGGGACAGGCAATCGCGCAACCTCGGCTGCACAGGGCAGCGTGCACACGCGCTCCAACGCAAGATGAAGCACACCATGGCAACCACCTCTGCATCCATTCCTCTGCCCGAGCTGACGACGGACGAGCTCGCGCGCTATTCGCGCCAGATCATCCTGCCCGAGATGGGCACGGAGGGCCAGCGCCGGCTGAAGGCGGCCCGCGTGCTCTGCGTGGGCACGGGCGGACTGGGCTCGCCGCTGGCGCTGTATCTGGCCGCCGCCGGCGTGGGCACGCTGGGGCTGGTGGACTTTGACGTGGTGGACGCCAGCAACCTGCAGCGCCAGATCCTCCACGCCACGCGCGACATTGGCCGCAACAAGCTGGACTCCGCCGAGGAGAAGCTCCGGGCGCTCAATCCAGCGCTGAACGTGGTGAAGCATGCGACGCGGCTGACGAGCGAAAACGCGCTGGAGATTCTGCGCGACTACGACCTGGTGGCTGACGGCACGGACAACTTCCCCACGCGCTACCTGGTCAACGACGCCTGCGTTCTGCTCGGCAAGCCCAACGTCTACGGCTCCATCTTCCGGTTTGAGGGCCAGGCCAGCGTCTTTGCCACCGCCGAGGGGCCCTGCTACCGCTGCCTGTATCCTGAGCCGCCACCGCCGGGCACGGTGCCAAGCTGCGCCGAGGGCGGGGTGCTGGGAATCCTGCCGGGGCTGGTCGGCATCATACAAGCGACGGAGGTTATCAAGCTCATTCTGGGTCACGGCGACTCGCTCATCGGTCGCCTGCTGCTGGTGGATGCGGCGCAGATGCGCTTCCGCGAGCTCAAGTTGCGCAAGAATCCGGATTGCCCCGTCTGCGGTGCGAACCCGACGGTGACGCGCCTGATGGATTATGAACAGTTCTGCGGCCTGGGGCCGCAAACCAACGAGGAGAAAGCATTGATCAACGGAATTCCACAGTTGTCTGTCACCGAGCTGAAGCAACGGCTGGATGCAGGCGAGGACCTCTTTATCCTGGATGTCCGCGAACCCTACGAGTATCAGATCGGCAATATCGGCGGAAAGCTGATGCCCATGAACACCGTGCCCCTGCGGCTGGAAGAGATTAACCGCGAGCGCGAAGTGGTGGTGCACTGCCGCAGCGGCGCGCGCAGCCAGCGGGTTGCCGAGTATCTGAAGCAGATGGGCTACGAAAAGGTCTGCAACGTCAGCGGAGGCATCCTCGCCTGGAGCGAGCAGATTGATCCCTCCCTGCCGAAGTACTAGAGCCGGCTCTCGCCGCTCCCGACGCGGCACAACCGCAAAAACATCAGAGGCTGAGGCCGCACCGTTGCGGGTGCCGGCTCAGCCTCTTTCCTTGTTACCTGTCAGGTTGTGCAGGGTTCAGCGCGCCAGCTCGGCGGGTGTTTGCCGCGGCGGCTCTGTGCTCTTGCCGTTCTCTTCCATCTTGCCGAAGATCATCTTGCCACTGGCGGTCTGCAGCACACTGGTGACGGTAATGTCCACGGACTTGCCGATCATCTTGCGTGCGTGGTCCACCACCACCATGGTGCCGTCGTCCAGGTAGCCCACGCCCTGGTTGTACTCCTTGCCTTCCTTCAGGATGAGCACGTTCATGTGCTCGCCGGGCAGCACCACGGGCTTCAGGGCATTGGCCAGGTCGTTGATGTTCAGCACTTCCACGCGATGCAGGTGGGCCACCTTGTTCAGGTTGAAGTCGTTGGTCACCACCTTGGCCTCCCACTTCTTGGCCAGCTCCAGCAGCTTCAGGTCCACCTCGCGGATGGAGGGGAAGTCGTCCGGCACAATCTGCACCTGCAGGTTCGGGTTGGACTGCATCCGTTGCAGCATGTCCAGTCCGCGCCGTCCGCGCTGGCGCTTGGAGCCGTCGGTGGAGTCGGCCACGATCTGCAGCTCGCGCAGCACGAACTCCGGCACCACCATGGTGCCGTCAATAAAGCCCGCCTCGGCGATGTCGGCAATGCGGCCGTCGATGATCACGCTGGTGTCCAGCACCTTGGAGCTGCGCCGTGAGGGTCGCTCGCCGCTGAACACCATGCTCAGCGCGGCCGGGTTCAGCAGGTCACCCTTGCTGGCGCCCACCAGCAGGCCCACGTAAGTCATTAGCAGAAGCACAAAGATCTGCAGCGACGCCGAGGTGGCGCCGGTCAGCGGAGCCGACCGCAGCACCAGGCAAAACAGCGCCGCGCCAAAGATGCCGAGCACGCTGCCCGCCACCGCCCCGATCAGCCGGCGCAGGCTCAGCGCGCGCACCCGCAGCTCAAAGACGATGACCGCGCCGGCCGCCGCCGCTCCGGCGCCCGCACCCACCCATCCCGACATGCCGAACGGGTGAAGGAAGTAGCAGACCCCTGCAAGAAGGGCCACAAAAAGAATGCGTATGAGGACGATATCCATAAAAGCCTGCTTTCGCCGGTGCCGACCACAACTACCAGCTGGGCTCAGTTGGCGAGTATGCCTATCTGCATGCAGGCTCGTCAAGGGCGGCCCGGCAACACGGCACGGTGCGTGCGCCGCGCCGCCGATTCCGCCCCTTCCGCCTAGGAGGCCACGGCCAGCTCGGCCTCGTGCGTCACCCGGTGCATTCCCTTGCGCGGACCGCGCTTGCGCGCGCTCATCACCTTCACGCGCTCCAGCAGCTCATGCGGCGAGCAGGCCTTCTTGGACAGCAGTGCGTCCGCGCGATGAATCTGGCCATTCATCTTCTGCGGATCGCCCAGCAGGATCATCGGCACATGCGAGGCAATCTGCTTGAGCCGTCCCACCAGCTGATCCCCGTCCATCTGGGGCATGGAGAAGTTCGCCAGCACCAGGTCCACGGAGTTCTCGCTGAACACACCCACCGCCTCCGGGCCGTTGCCGGCGCTCAGCACGCGATACCCGTTGGTGGTCAACATGAACTTCAAAACAGAAAGATCCTGTTCATTGCTGTCTACGCAGAGAATGACTTTCTTCGGCCTCATGATGTCTACAATCACTCCTTCAAGAAAAAATCTGTCGTTCTTATCCGGCCAGACACAGCTTTCCCGTACCCGCTCTGGTGGCAGGTTGGCCCGGGGGACTGCCTGATGCCGGTAGCCGCAATGCAATGCCGCCGCGCCCGGCGGATGTCGTTCGCCGCATGTCGGATGCCCAGCGCATGCCCTGGCGGGTATGGCGCAGACACATCGGCAGGCGGCCAGTCAATCCAGGCGAGGAATGCTTTCGCTTACGGCCAATATGTGCTTAATACAGAAAGGCAAGACCGGTAAACTGCACCGGCGATTTGCTTCAATGCTTGGCAAGACTACGAGGAGCCGAGCCGCGTGGAAAGAGGGAATAAGAAGCGAAGACGCGTTTGAAAACACTCATGTAACAAGTGGAAAAACGGCTAGAACGAACTGGCTCCGTGACTTGCGATGATGAAAGTCTGTTGAAAGCATGTGCATTACGGCAGGAAAAGGTGTCCCTTTGCAACAAGAACAGTGCTGCCCGCAACGCGCACATCGGTGACCCTCGCGGAAACCACGTCCGCGCGCAGACGAATATCGCTCGGCCGGCCCATCTCCAAGCCCTGCTGCAAGGCCACTTCCTGCCCGGGAGCCGCTGCGCCGTGCTGCACCAGGTAGCTGATGGCGCAGCCCGCTGCCGAGCCGGTGGCCGGATCCTCGCCGCCGTAGAACTGCATCCGCGCGCGCCAGGCGGGCTGCTGCAGGCCCGTGGGGCCAAGCACATAGAACCATCGCGCGCCGCGCTCGCGCAGCCACGGCGTTGCCTCCTGCTGGTTCACCTGCAGGCGAGCCAGCGCCGCGGCTGAGCGCAGCGGCACAATGGCAAAGGCCGTGCCTGTTGAGACCACCTGCGGCGGCCGCGCCGCGTCCAGATCGTCCTGCGCCAGCCCGGTGAGCCGCGCCACCTCGGCGCGATCCAGCACGGCGCCGAACTCAGGGTCGCGCTGCGTCATCTCGCCCAGCAGGCTGTCGCCCTCAAAGCGCACAGGGATGGTGCCCACGCGCAGCGCCAGCCGCACGCAGTTCTCCTGCGCCAACTGGGGCGCGATAAGCCGCAGCACGCTGGCCGTGCCCAGCGTGGGATGCCCCGCAAAGGGCAGCTCCTCCTGCGTGGTAAAGATGCGCACGCGCACGCCCTCGGCCTGTTCCAGTTCGGCCGGTCTGCGTTGGAGAAAGGATGTTTCGGAAAGATTGAACTCGCGCGCAATGGCCTGCATGCGCTCCGTGGTCAGGCCCACGGAGTCCACCACGACGGCCAGCGGATTGCCGGCCAGCGCCGTGCGGGTAAACACGTCCACAACAAAGTATTCCAGCTCAACGGCAGGCAACGGCGCATGCGCAAACATGCGTTCATTATCCGCCAACCGCACGCGTTGAGGATGCGCGCGATGAGTCAGGTGGCACGCCGGAACCTGGGCCTGGTTCCGGCCGGCCACCCGCCTCGTCAGGGCAGAGAAGTGCGGTATAGGGTGCCGCCCACAGAAGCGGCCATGCCGACTATGTAAAGATGATCTGCCCGCCGGCGGCCTTCTCATAGAACTGGCCGACGGAGATGACGCCATCCACCTCGGGGCAGAAGTCGTCCGGCTTCAGGTGGAACATGTCCACCGTGGCGCGGCACGCATACATCTCGCAGCCCGCGTCGTGAATCATCGTGATGAACTCGCCCACCGGAGGAATATCGATCTTCTCCATCTCTTTCTTCATCATCGAGGTGGCGAAGGCCGACATGCCCGGCAGCGCGCCCAGAAGGGTGGGCAGGTGCATGCCCGGATTGCCCACGGTGGCCACCTTCAGCTCGTTCATACGCTTCTTGATGACCGCGTCCAGCCCGAAGAAGGTGAAGAAGAGCGTGGCTTCAATGCCCTCCATGCGCGCGCCGTTGGCCATGATCAGCCCCGGATATACGCCATCCAGTGATCCGCGCGAAACAACAATCGAGACTTTTTCAATCGCGTCAGCCATGTCTTTCTCCTGTCTTAAATGCAGCCCTTGGGTTTCGGCAGCCCGGCAATCCTGGCAGCCTTCTTGGCCGGTCCCTTGGGGAAAAGCTGGTAGAGCGTCTTGGTGTCCACGCCGCTTTCCTTGGTCAGGCGGCGAATGCTGGGCGCGTCGCCTTCCTTGGTAAACACCTGCCGCATGAAGTTGATGACCGTCCAGTGCTGCGGTGTCAGGGTTGGAATGCCTTCCTGGACTGCGAGCTCGCGGGCGACGTCTTCCGTCCAGTCATTGACGTTGGCAAGATTTCCGTCCGCATCGAGTGCCAGTGTCTTTGTGCCGATGGTCAGTGTTTCCATGTTCACCTCTCCGATTCCTATGATTTTTTGGGGGCGCCGGCCTGAGCGGGTACGCTCTGTGCCCCGACGACCTTGAGAAATTCGACGATGATGGAGATGCCGCGCCGTGCTTCCTTCGAGTTCATATCCCGCATGAGATCAAAGAGCGACTTGTTCACATTCATCGTTGCCTGCACGCGTCCAAATCCGTGAATGATGGCTTCCAGCGCTTCCAGCACCTCGGGCCTCGTCAGCTCGCGCAGGAAGTTGGTGAAGTAGGGTACGCTGGCCTCCACCTGCTTCAGGTCTTCCGCCGAGTGCGCCTGCACAAACGCGTCCGTGATGTGGACTCCCGCCTGTGCCGCCCGGAAGTAGCCCTTCTGCTCCAGGGTCATGGCTCCGCTCACCGCCTGCTGGTACACATCGCGGATGATCGGCTGCACGTCCTGCAGAAAATCCGCCGCGCTCTCCAGTTGCTGCATCGCCTGGGTCAGCAGCCGAGCGTCCTGCAGCACGGTCTTCAGCATGTGCGCAAGGTCTTGGGGGCTCAGCATGGTGGCGCCCAGCGCCTCCGCCCCGTATCCCATCGCGCCCTTGCCCACCAGCGTCAGATCGGCTACCAGATCCTCCGCGCTGTGGCGCATCCGCTTCATGTGAGCGATCTCTTCCACAAGGAAGTCCAGCTTGCGGTCGAGCTCGCTGATGCGATCTCCCGTCATCATGTCGCTCATGGTTATACCCGCTTTCCAGCCATCGACATCTCGGACTCGATGGGCAGTTCCATGCCCCGCAACAGCAGGTTCCAGTACACCCAGCGGAACATCAGCTTTCCGTAATGGTTGATCCGGCTCTCACCCAGGAGCGTGAATGGCCCCACGCCCGGCAGCGGAAATTCGCCCGGCAGCGGCTCGGTGTTGTAGTTGAAGTCGATCAGTAATCCCTTGTCAAAGCCCGACTCGATAAAGCAGTTCGCGTGTCCGTCAAAGTGCGCAATGGGAGGCCGCCCGTCAATGTGCTCCAGAATATTCTGGAACAGCACCTCGGACTGGAAGTGTGCCACGGATCCGGCTTTTGAGCTAGGCAGATTGGTGGCATCGCCAATCACAAACACGTCCTTCAGCCCATCGGCCAGCAGCGTCTCCTTGTTGGTGGGAACAAAGTTCAGCTCGTTGCCCAGCTTGCTGCGCTCAATGCAGGCGTCGCCCATGTTGGTGGGGATGGAGACCAACACATCGTAGTTCACCTCGGTCTCGTCCCAGGCCACAATCTTCTTCTCCTGGCTGTCCACGCGTGCCAGGCCAAAGTCCGGAACCACGGAGATGCCCTTGCGCTCCAGGAACTCGCCCAGCACCCGGCTGGAGGTGGGCTTGGTGAAGGCGCCGGAGAGCGGCGTCACCAGCTGCAGCTCCACCTTGTCGCGCATGCCGCGCTTGGTAAAGTAGGCGTCGGCCAGGAACAGAAACTCAAGCGGAGCCACGGGGCACTTGATGGGCATCTCGGCCACATTCAGCACCAGCTTGCCGCCCTGCCAGGTCTTCAGGAACTGCGCCAGGCGGTCCGCGCCCTGCGGCGTGTAAAAGTCAAACTTGCTGCGGCCCCACTCTTCGTCCTTCAGCCCTTCCGTCTGCTCGGGATGAATCTCGGCGCCGGTGGCGATGATCAGATAGTCGTACTTCAGAACCGCCTTGTTCGCCAGCGTGACGGACTTCTTCTCCGGGTCGATGACGTCAATGCCGGAGATGATGACCTTGATGCCCGAAGGCAGATACTGGCGGCGCGGCTTCACAAGGTCGTGCATGCGATAAATGCCAAAGGGGACGAAGAGAAATCCCGGCTGATAATAATGCCGTTCGGTTGCGTCCACAACGGTGATCTGCCACTCGCTTTCGTCCAGAGCGGATGCCAGCTTGTTGGCCATAATGGTTCCGGCGGTTCCTCCGCCAAGAATGAGCATGTGCCGCATGGTGTCTCCTCTCCCTGCTGTCTACCTAACCAAGAAAGCCTGGCAGGGGCACAGGCGTTACATGGGCCGTAAGATTTTTTCTCAGCGCCGCGACGGTTGCAACAACCGCAGGACGCCCGGTTGTGTGTCAGGCAGACTGCAGCCTGCGACGCGATCTGTGTCTGGATGGACGTTCGGATGCCTCTTCCGCGCTCTGCCGCAGTCGCGCCGTCAACGCCTCGCGAATCAGCAGGGCCGCTTCAATAAAGCGCGGATCCGTGATGCGGTAGATTACGCTCTGCGCATGTTTCTCCGCAACCACCGCGCCGCGATCGCGCATGATGCGCAAATGCTGTGACGCGTTGGTGATGGACACATGCGCCTCGGCGGCAATCTCGGTTACCGTGCGCGGCTGGCGCTGCAGTGCGCAGAAGATGCGCATCCGGGTGACATGGGCAAAGGTGGCAAAGAAGTCGCCGAGCAGTTCGCAGGATGCATCATTCATGGTGTGGCTCATTCCGGCTCCTTCTGCGCTTTTAGTATGTGCGTATTTGCGCAATTTCGTAACAACGCGAGTGTATTGCATGCCGGTAAGTCCCTCTGTGACCGCTGTCACCTGCCCGTGTGTCTACGGTCGCATCGCCCCGGCGGATGGGCACGGATTGCGCCGCTGCGCTGATAAGGAAAGTCGAACGCCATGTCGCTTGACGCTGCGCGACGGTTGGACTAGCCTACAGGCACCCTTTGCCCGGCTCACGCTGGGCACCGTGGTGATAGACCTCATGGCCGGCAAGTTTCCCCTCGCGCATCGCCGGCGCCGTCGCAGCTTGAAAGCGCGCCACGCAGGGTATCAGCCCTGTACGCAGCGTCTTGCACCCCGCACGACGTCGTTCGCATGCGCCGCGTGAATTCTGTATCTGTGCGGCCATGCCGGCCTAAGCATCTCCATCCGCAGCCTCCCGGCCGAGTCCTGACCGGCGCTGGCGGAGTGACACTGCACCGGTGGCGAAGTGGCTAACGCGCAGGTCTGCAAAACCTGTATTCGCGGGTTCAACCCCCGCCCGGTGCTCCAGTTTGCACGCAACAGCAAAGGCCGCAACCCCCGTGGAGTTGCGGCCTTGCTGTCGTTCGCCTGTTCGCCCGTTCGTTAGCTCGCCAGCCAGTTAGCCAGTTGCGTCTTGCGGAGTGCCGGCGTCCGCCCCGTTCGCCAGCCCTAGCGATGTTGCAACTGCGGATCGGCCTGGGGCTCGTTCTGCACGCTGCCCGAGGGCAGAATCGTAACGGACACCGTGATGGGCGCCTGCAGCTGGAAGTTCAGCACTGACTCCGTCGGTATCTGCACCTGCTGGCCGTGCGTGGCCGCGTTGATGCCCGCGCCCGCGCCGCCGCCGGCCACCGCGCCAATGGCCGCACCCTTGCCGCCGCCAGCCAGCGCGCCGATGAGCGCTCCCACAATGGCGCCGCCGCCGGCCTTTTCCGCCGTATTCTTGCCGCGCGCCGCGCCCTGCTTGCTGAAGGTGTCCGTGGTCAGATCAATCTTCTGTCCGCGGGCGGTCAGTTGCGTCAACTGCAGCGCCAGCAGCGAGCTGCCGGTAAAGTGAGTTGCTCCGTGCGCATCCACCACGCGCCCCAGCACCGGGGCTCCGCGGGGAATGGCCACCACGCCGTTCACGATCATGTCCTGCGCCACCGCCGCGTGGAAGACGTCATTCGGCTGCGCGGTCTTGGTGTCCAGCGCGTCTGTCGTCCGCACCGCCAGCGTGGTCCCTTGCGGAATCGTAATCTGCTTGACCACGGGCTGTGCCGGAGGCGGAGGCGCCTGGGGCTGCTGTGCCTGCTGCATCGGTTGCTGCATCGGCATCGGCGCAGGACCGCCGCCCATGTCGGCCTGCTGCCGGCTTCCGCGGGCCGGCCGCGAGCTCCGGTTAGGCATGGGCGCCGGCTGGGCCGCTTCGGGTGCAGCCGCGGACTGCCTGGGAGGCGCCACCATCAGGTTATTCACCACCGTCTTCACGCCGTCCACGCTGCCGCTGTCGTTGCCCGCCAGCGCGCGCGAGGCGTCGTCGGCCACGGTTCCGCTCAGGGTGGCCACGCCGTTGGCCACGCTCACCTGGATATTCTGCCCCGCCAGAGCCGATTCACCCTGAATCTTGGCCTGCACGTCCGTGGCGATCTGCTGGTCCGTGCGCGCGGCCTGTTCCGCCGGCTGTTGCTTCTTGCATCCGGCCGCCAGCCCAAGAATCACAGCCAGGACCGCCATTCCTGCCAGCCAGGTGTACTTCCGATTCATGATTTGCCGTTTCATCGGATTCCTTTCCGGTGTTTCCGCCCTCTGGGCTTGCTCTCAGTTGCGGCGCCCGGCGCCGGCCGGCCAGTCCTTTGGAGGGCTCGCTCCGTCCGCTTGGAGCGCCATGGTTATCTTCCCTCAACTGCCGCGTATGTGGGACGCCTTTTTTCCGGTCAGAGTGCGAGTTCCGCGATCCGGCTCAGCCTGCCGCGCTTAATTGCCCGGCGAGGGGGCGTAGTATCCCTTGCGCGCCTGCACCTTCAACCCGTCGCCCCGGCACGCCACGGCGATATGCCGGAAGGTGCCGTCCAGCTTGGCGTTGGTGGGCGTGTAGCTGGCCACGTACTGGGTGCGCAGTTCGTCCTCAATCTGCTGGAAGGCCGCTTCCAGCTTCTTTCCGTTGCTGCCCACGTTGATCAGCCGGCCGCCGGTCTCCTGCGCCATGCGCCTGGCCGCCGAGTAGCCGGTGTAGCCAAAGTCGCCGTAAAAACCCGTATCGGCAATCAGAATCACATAGATCATGGCGTTGGCCCGCTGCGCCGCGGCAATGGCCTCGTCAATCTTGGTGCGGCTGCCCTGGTCGTCGCCGTCTGTCAGGATGATCATGGCCTTGCGCCCTGTCTCCTGGCTCAGCTTTTCGTTTGAGGCCAGATAGACCGCGTCATACAGCAGCGTGCCCTTGGGCGTGCCGTGCACCGGCACCGGTCCGCCGCCCAGCCCCGGAATGCCCGCCGCTCCGTTGCCTCCGGCGGTGTTGATCTGGGCCTTGTCCATCGCGTGCGACAGCATCCGCGCGCTGTTGGTAAAGTCCTGCAGCAGGTCCACGTTCACGTCAAACGAGAGCAGAAAGGCCTGGTCCTTCGGCTTCAGTACCCGCTCCAGAAACTCGCTGCCCGCCTCCTGCTCCAGCGGCAGCACGCGGTACTGGCTGCCGGAGGTGTCCAGCAGAATGCCCAGCGTGAGCGGCTGGTTGTTCTCGGCCACAAAGTTCTTGATCGTCTGCGGCACCTTGTCTTCTTCAATCGAGCAGTCGTCCTTCGCCAGGTGCGGAACCAGGTTGCCGTTCTTGTCCTTCACGGTGAAGAACAGGTTCACCAGGTTCACCTCCAGCTTGAAGGTCGCCACTGACTGATCGTCTTCCGGCGCGGCCGGGGCGGTGCTCACCGGCGCAGCGTCCGGGGACGGGGCAAGCTGGGCCCAGCCTGTCTGGGGCAACGCGGGCAGCAGGAAAAGCAGGGCAACGGCTGGAAAGGGGACACGCATGCTATTCAATAGACGGAAGACCGACCTCGAAGAGAGCATATCCTAACTCCTGCAGAACCAGAGGCAACCTGTGGAGCTTTGCTGCGTCTGATACTCTGTCGAGTGCAGCCCTTGTTGATGGATTATGGTAGGCGGGGGGTGGTTCTGCGGGCCGGCAGACGGTTGGCCGCAGCGTTCGGGAGGACAGGATACCAGTGAAGCTCGGTGTAACGGCAACGGCGCTTGCAGCGCTTGTAAGTTCCGGTTTGATCATCCAATCCGCGGCAGTGGCCCAGCAGCATCCGCAGGCCAGTGTGCCGGATGCTCCTGTGCCCCAGACCCCCGGTCCCTTGACCAATGTAAGCGGCCCCATCACCCCCGGCATCGGCACCACGGCGCCGGACGCCGGAACGGGCTCCACCGCCTCGTCGTCTGAGGCCGCCGGGCAGCAGACCACGCCCGCGCCCATGCCCCCGCCGCAGCCCCCGCCGAGCCAGGCCAGGGACGAGATCCAGGCCACGCCACCCGAGACGCCCGAGGCAGGCCAGGGTGCTGAGCAGACAGGAGTTATCATCCGCCTCAACGTCAACTTTGTTGAGGTTCCGGTCACCGTCAAGGACTCCAAGGGCAACCTGGTTGCCGGCCTCACCTGGCGCGACTTCAAGGTGTTTGAAAACGGCACCCGCGAGCCGCTGCGCCTGTTTACGGTGGACCCATTCCCGCTCTCCATCGCCTTTGTGATTGACCAGAGTGTGACCTCCGACGTGATGGCCCGCGTCAACGATTCGCTCGACGCCATCCAGGGCGCGCTTACCCCGTACGACGAGGTGGCGGTCTTCTCTTACACCAACGGCGCCCAGGAGCGTACCGGCTTTACCGGCGCGCAGAGCGCCCGCCTGCCCGCCGTGCTGGCCCTCACCAAGGCCACCGGCAGTGAGGAACTGGTGCCCGTCAACAGCGGCCCTCTGGCCGGATGCAGCGTCCACGTCAACGGCAACTGCGCTGACCCCAACCTGCAGCCCGGGCGGTCGGCCGGCAGCGGCCCGTTCATCACCCTGCCCAAGGAGATCCACACCCTCAACGACGCGGTTCTGGCCGCAGCCAAGGAGCTCTCCACCCGCCCCAAGGGACGCCGCCGCCTTATCTACGTCGTCTCTGACGGCAAGGAGTACGGCAGCAAGGCCAGCTACCGCGACGTGCTGCGCTACCTGCAGACCAACCAGATCGCCGTCTACGGCACGCTGGTGGGCGACTCCGCCCGCTGGGGACAGGGCTTTGTCAGCCGCTTCCACCTGCCCTTCACCATGTACGACAACCTGCTGGTCAAGTACGTGATGGCCACCGGCGGCACGCTCGATGCCGAGCGCGGCGTAAACGGCATTGAGAACAGCTACGCCAAGATC
Organism: Acidobacteriota bacterium; assembly: GCA_021781495.1. Lineage (GTDB taxonomy): Bacteria > Acidobacteriota > Terriglobia > Terriglobales > Acidobacteriaceae > Telmatobacter. Next base: position 26,613 of record JAJXWS010000023.1, read on the forward strand.
GCCGAGGAGGCGCGCACCCAGTACACGCTGGGCTACCTGAGCCACCAGCCGGTGATTGACGGCAAGTTCCGCACCATCGACGTGCGCGTGGACCGGCCCGGCCTGGAGGTCATCGCCAAGCGCGGTTACTACCCGTCGGCCACCTCCGCGGACGCGCCGTAAAGCCAGTCAACCTGCCAGACAGCAAAAGGCCTGTGCCGCGTGGCACAGGCCTTTTTGTAGGTTGAATTCCAATCTGCGAACGCGCCATTGCTTGTCAGCTACGGCATGCGCATCCGCTTCTCCGGGCACAGCCCGCAGGCAACGGAGTTGGAGGAGCGGCTACTTCTGCTCGGTTGTGGTGTTGCTCGGCGGTGTGGATGCCGCGTTCTGCTGCGTGTTCGGAGGCGCAGGATTGGAAGGCTCCGTTACGCCCTTCAGCCCTTCCCGAAAGCCCTTCAGGCCCTCGCCCAAACCCTTGCCCAGCTCCGGCAGCCGCTTGGCCCCGAACAGCAGAAACGCCACGATCGCCAAAACGATCAGATGCCATGGCTGCAATAAATCGCCCATTTTTTCCCTCCACGCGCCTTTCTGTCCCGGCGCGCTCCATCACTGGTAATTGTCGCACAAAGCCACCATGATGCGCAGCGCGGCGGGGGAGGGCCGACATCCGGCCGGGCGGGATTCAGTTGATCTGGGCCGGCTTGCCCAGCCGCTCAGCCACCATGGCATAAAAGCTGCGCAGGTCTTCCTCCTCGCCCATGGTCAGCCGCCGGTACACCTTCACCAGCGGAAACAGCCGCGAGCCGCGCACATCGATGGCCGGCACGGAGGCCACCCCGCCGGGGTAGACCGTCATCTCCCACTGTCCCGCGTAGCGCCGCCGCAGCACCTCGCCCAGGTAGCTGCCCCACAGGCGCACTTCAAACTCCAGGTCCAGCTCCGGGCTCTCGCCCACCTGCACTAGGATCTCGTCGAGCCCGTCAATCGAGTCGGAGGTAAAGTCCAGCTTCTGCTGGAACTCCTTGCGGCCCCGCTCGGCGGCCGCCCGCGCGTAGGCCTCCATCATCGTTCCCAGGTCCGGGAACGACTGCGCCTCAAGCCGGTTGCGAATCTCATCTGCCACGTTTCAGGGTACCCATTCCTCAGGGTACATGGCTCCGCTCCGGCTGTGCGCCGGAAATGGTACGGCGCACAGCCCCCTGTGGCAGACCGGGGCGCCTGTGGCATTCTGGAAACAGAGCCGAACCGGAGACGCAAATACCATCGCCGTCGCTTCAGTAAGCGGCGCAGAGGAACGCGCTCTCCGACTTTGCCCGGCCGCTGGAGGTCCCCATCGCGATGAAGTTTCCCCGGTTTCTCGTCCCTGTTGCCGCCCTGGCGCTGGCCTGCGGCACGGCTCGTCCCGTGCCCCGCCACGTCTACCCTGACCCGGCGCAGGCCCGCGCCGACCTGGCCGCCGCGCTCAAGCGCGCCGCCGCCAGCCACAAGCGCATCCTGCTCGACTTTGGCGGAAACTGGTGCGGCGACTGCCTGGTGCTGGACTACTACATGCACAGCCCGCAGAACCGCCCCATTCTTGAGTCCAACTTTGAGCTGGTGGACATCAACGTAGGCCGCTACGACGCCAATCTCGACCTGGCGCAGCGCTATGAGATTCCGCTGGAGAAGGGTGTGCCCGCGCTGGCCGTGCTCACGGAGACGGGAAAGCTGCTCTACAGCCAGAAGAATGGGCAGTTCGAGCGCATGGGCCAGATGGACCCCGGCTCAGTGACTAAATTCCTGCTGCAGTGGAAGCCTATTCGCCCCGGCTGCTCCGCCGTGATGGTTACTTGCTAGGCGCCAGCGGAGGCAGGTGCTTGGTGTTCTGGTAGGTGTACGTAATGCGGTGAATCACGGTGATGGTGGAGAGCACAGCCAGCACCCAAAGCACCGGTGCCATCACGCCCCACTTGTTGAACAGCGCGCCCAGAATCACCAGCACAATCCGCTCCGGCCGCTCCATGAAGCCCACCTTGCACTGGCCGATCAGCGCCTCGGCGCGGGCACGCGTGTAGCTCACCATCAGGGAAGTGACCATCACAAAGGCCACCAGCACCACGTAGCGGAAGCGGTTGATCCGGCCGTAGTACACCAGCAGCCCGAAGAACAGCACCACATCCGAGTAGCGGTCGATCACCGAGTCAAAGAACGCGCCGAAGACCGTCACCTGGTTGTTGCGGCGCGCCACGCGGCCGTCCACCATGTCAAAGATGCCCGCCCCGATAATCACCAGCCCGGCATACAGGAACATGCGGTCCGCGTTGGCGGCATAGGCATGGCCGAACAGAAAGGCCGCGGCAATGTTGATGATCAACCCGATGAAGGTAAGCACATTCGGGGAGATGCGGGTGAGCGCCAGACCGTGCACAATGCGGTCAAGAAGCCAGCCGCACGTGCGGCCAAAAGCGCTGGTCCAGGTCATGTTCAGGTCTTCCTAGTTACTTCGCGGCGCCGTCGCCATCATCGTTGTCGGCTCCGTCGTGAATGGTTGTCAGCTTCAGAATCTCCAGCTCGCGCTTGCCGTTCGGCGTCACCACGGTGGCTACGTCGCCCACGCGCCTGCCCACCAGCCCGCGGCCAATCGGCGAGGTCGTTGAGATCAGCCCCTTGGCCACGTCGGACTCCTCGCTCGTCACCAGGCGATACTCAATCTCTTCTTCCTTGGTGGAGTCATACACCACCACCGTGGAGCCAAAGCCCGCCTTGTCGCGAGGAATATTCGCCAGGTTCACCAGCGACAGCTCAGCCATGCGGCGCTTCAGCTGGCCCAGGCGCGCATTCACAAAGTCCTGCCGCTGCTTGGCCATGTGGTACTCGGCGTTCTCTGACAGATCGCCCAGTGCCACGGCCTTCTTGATCTCGGCAGGCAGTTCATGCGCAAGCTCGTGTTCAAGAGACGCAATCTCTTTGAGTAGCTGCTTTTTAATATGATCAGGCATCCGTGTTCCGTATCGGGGAGCGCTCGCCGCGCATACCGCAAGAGATAAACGTTCCAGACTCCCCTATTATACGCGGGCCATGCTCGCGGCAGGGAACCGGCCTCCGGCAGCGGCGCTCAGTCCGTGGTCTCCGGCTGCGCCTGGCCCCGGTGCTCGTCCAGAAACGACTGCAGAATCAGGGTCGCCGCCACCTGGTCCACCACGTGCTTGTGCTCCTGGCGGGCGTGACCGGCCTCATACAGAATCTGGTGCGCCTCATGCGTCGTCAGCCGCTCGTCCCACAGGTGGATGGGCAGGCCGGTCAGCTCGCCCAGCGCCTCGGCAAAGGCCTGGGTCTTGGCGGAGCGGCTGCTCGCTTCGCCGGAGAGGTGCAGCGGATTGCCCACCACGATGCCGGCCACCCCGTAGCGCCGCGCCAGCCGCCCCAGGGAGCGCAGGTCCTCCCGCGAGTTGCGCCGCCGTTCCAGCGTCATCACCGGCTGTGCCGTCATCCCCAGCTCGTCGCTGACGGCTACGCCAATCCGTTTCGTTCCAACGTCCAGGGCCAGGTAGCGGGGTGGGCGGTTCAGTTCCAACGGGGTCTCTCCTTGCCTGCTACCAGCTTACCGGGGAGCGCCCCGCCGGCCAAACCCCGCGAAAGACCGCATTGTCGATACAATCAAGAAAAGGAAGCGAATCTTAAGCGGGATTTTTCGCGTCTTATTCAAGACAGGGAATTGTTGACAGGGAATGGTGCGCCAAGGACGGAAACGCAAAAAAGGCAAGGGCTTGGGCGCAGCGGGAACCCTGTTCCTGGTGTTTCTCGTACTGTTGGGTGCGGCTGGCGCCGCGTTCTGGCTGATCTACACGCCCTACGGTCCTCAGGCGGAGACGTTTGTGGATGTGGCGCCGGGCTCCTCTGCGGCGCGCATCGGCAGTCAGCTCCAGTCGGCCGGGGTCGTGCGCAGCCAGTATGCCTTTTATCTGCTGCGCCTGTGGAAGGGCGGCAGGCTGCAGGCCGGAGAATACCGGTTTGACCATCCCGCCACGGCGGCGGAGGTCTACGACCGCATCCGGCGGGGAGACGTCTTTACCATCACGGTGGTCGTGCCCGAGGGCTCGAACATCTTCGATATCGCGGCGCGCCTGGAGCAGGCTGGTTTCGGCTCCCGGCGCCAGTTTCTGGAGGAGCAGGCACGGCAGACGCATCTGGTGGCAGACCTCGACCCCGGCGCAAAAAGCCTTGAGGGGTATCTCTTCCCGGATACATACCGCTTTGCCCGCAAGACAACCATGGCGCACATCCTCGCGACCATGGTGCGGCGATTCCGGCAGCAGGCCGCGCAACTGGGACTGAAGGAGAACGTGCACGCAGTGGTGACGATGGCTTCGCTGGTGGAGCGGGAGACGGCGGTGGACGCGGAGCGCCCCCTCGTCGCCAGTGTCTTTACCAACCGTCTGGCCAAACATATGCCCCTCATGACCGACCCCTCCGTCATCTACGGGCTGGAACTGGAGCGCCAGTGGCGCGGGCAGATCTTTGAGAGCAATTTGAAGCAGAACACGCCCTACAACACCTATCTGCACGCCGGCCTGCCGCCCGGCCCCATCGCCAACCCGGGCCTGCGCTCGCTGCGCGCGGCCATGGAGCCGGCGCACACCACCTATCTCTACTTTGTGGCCGCCGGAGCCAACCCGCAGGGGCACTCCATCTTCTCCAGCACGCTGGAGGAGCATTCCCGCAACGTGGCTGGCTACCGTCGCGCCATGCGGAAGGCTGGTGGCCGATGAAGAGCCGGTTCCGCCTCGCATCCACCCTGCTCACGCTGCCGCTGGTTCTGCTCACGGGCTGCCTGTGGACCACCCGCAAGCTCCCCGTGCCGCGCTCGCCGGAGTTCGTCCAGACCGTCACCCCAGAGGAGCTGGTCAGCAGCATGAACAAGCGCTGGGCCGAGATGGAAACGCTCAACGCCACCGTGCAGATGCGGGCCAGTGTGACCAAGGCCGAGCAGGGCAAGGCCACGGACTACACCTCCATCCGCGGACACATCCTGCTGCGCAAGCCCGGCCTGCTGCGCGTCCTGGGCCAGGTGCCCGTGCTCGGCACCCGCATGTTCGACATGGCCAGCGACGGCAAGCGCTTCACGCTCTACATCCCCTCCAAGGACAAGGCCATCGAGGGCACCAACGAGCTTAAGAAGAAGTCCTCCAACCAGCTGGAAAACATGCGCCCCGGCTTCTTCTTTGACGCCATGATGGTGCGCGGCCTCGACCCCGACAATCTCTACTCCGTCACCGCGGATACAGAGACTGTGGAAGACGCCACCAAGAAGCACCTGCTCATCACGCCGGAGTACGTCCTGAGCATCATGCGCCGCAAGAGCGGCAGCCAGGAGCTGGCCCCCGTCCGCGTCGTCACCTTCCATCGCGAAGACCTGCTGCCTTATCAGCAGGATCTCTACGACAAGGACGGCAACCTGGAGACGCAGGTCTCCTACAGCCGATATCGCGACTTCGGCGATGGCAAATACCCCTCCATGGTCGTCATCAAGCGGCCCATGGAGCAGTATCAGGTTGTCCTCACCGTTGAGAAGGTCGTCCGCAACATGCCCCTCACCGACGACCAGTTCCAGATCAAGCTGCCGGAAGGCACGCACATTCAGGATCTGGGCCGGTAAGAACGCGGCGAGCCATCAGGCCGTAGCCGCGCAGGCCGTCCGGCGCGGGCTTCAGGACGCGCGGCCGGTCTTGTCGAGCTCGCGATAGAAGCCGAGATCCCTCTCCTGCAACATCTTGGTGACGTAGAGAATCTGCCCGTAGTGCATGCCGAAGTGCTCCACGACCTGGTAGACGGCTGCCAGTCCGCTCACCGTGTATCCCTGGATCGCGTAGGTGGCCAGCAGGTCGGCTTCCGACAGGCGCGCCAGCACCCGCGATGCCTCCTGCATGGTTTCGTCCAGCAGCGCCAGCAGCGCGGCGCCCGGGGCTGCCTGCCGCGCGCTGAACTCGGCCGGCCTGTCCCGCCCGTCGTCCAGCCGGTTGAAGGAAGCCACCAGCCACTGATGCACGTTGCCGTTCAGATGCAGCAGCAGGTTGCCAATGCTGTTGCAGGCTGCGTTCGGACGCCACCACACCTGCTCGTCCGTCAGCGTGCCCACGCAGCTACGCAGGCGCGGCCAGTACTGCTCCAGCAGCTTCTGGCGCGAGAAATCCAGAAACAGGCCTGCGGCGCCTTCTGTCTCCGCTGTCATGGGCGTGTGCTCCTTCTCTGCCGTGCTTTCCTGCGTGTTGTTCGCCGCGGGGCGCGGCGTTCCGGCAAGCGCCCCCGCGGCGGGTGGTCTTGCTGCTACTTTGCCGCCTCGCCGTGCATCAGGATCTGATACCGCCGCGCATACTCGGCCTTGTAGTCCTGCACCGTGCGGTCATAGCTCATCTGCGGCGCGTTGGCCTTCACCGTCCAGCGCAGGCGAATCTCCTTTGCACTGGCGGGCACGGTCAGCGCTCCGTCGGCAGCCGTCACCGTCTTGCCATCCGCCGTGGCGCTCTGCAGCGCAACAAACCACGGCAGGTGCACCACCACATGGCTGGGCGCCTCGGTGAACTTCGTGTCCAGATGCAGCACGGCCTCGCCGTCCGCGGGCTGCTCCAGCCGGTAGGCCACGGTGCCAAAGTACGTGGGCGCCTGGCTCACGGCAATCGTCTTGCCCTTGCCAATCCACTCCGGAGAAACCACGCTCAGCAGGTGCAGCTCGCGGCCGTCCTCGCGCACCAGCATCGTGCGCAGCAGCGTGCGATACTCGGCGGCAAACCAGCCATGCGGAGCCAGGTTGTCCTGGAAGTTCCGGTCGCCCCACGGCAGAATCGCAAATTCAAATCCGGCATGGGTTGAGCTGGTGTGCAGCAGCAGCGCGTACAGCTCCCGCGTGGCCTGCTCCTGGTCGCCGCGAATCGCCTCCGTCATCGTGTTCTTGATGGTCAGGTAGTGATGCAGAAACTCGCCGTCGGCATACGTCATGATGCCTTCCTGATACTTGGCCTGCGTCGCCTTCAGCGTGGCCGTCACGCGCGGGTCGTTCGGCGCCAGCGTGGGCTCGGGAACCACCGCCAGCAGGTTGCCCCAGTCGTAGCCGCCCTTCTGCCCGTCCAGCGCTGGGGGAATATACCCGTCGTGCGCCTTGGCCTGCGCGTCCAGCACGCGGAAGAATGCCTGCCGATAGTCGTCGTACTCCGCCTGCCATGCCTTCGCCATGTCCGCGTGGCCGGTCTGCTGCGCCATCTCCACGGCCAGCTTCAGGCCGCTCAGCGCCAGGAAGTTGTAGCCCGTCAGGTGCCCCGGCACATACTCGTTGTCGCGCACGTCGCTGGCTGGCATAATGTGCAGCGGATCGGCCGCCCGCGCCTGCTTCAGCCAGACCACCGCGCGCGCAATCTGCGGCAGAGCCCACTCGGCAAAGGCCTTGTCGTGCGTAATGCGGTAGTGCTGCGCGTAGCCCCACACGGCCTCGCCCCAGCCGTCGTACTGCTGCTCCTGCGAAAGGAAGTTCCCGTCCGGCTTCTGCGACTTGGCAAAGAAGTCCAGGTCCTGTTTGGCAATCTGCGGATACCCCGTCACGTCGTAGCTGTGCACAATGTCGGCGCCGTCGCGCAGGTAGAACGAGTGATAGTGCAGCTTGTTCACCGTCTGGATGTAGTCCGGCCCGATGTGGTCGCGCGCAATCAGGTCGTAGACCAGGTTGGTGTAGAAGGTGTCCACCGGCTTCTGCTCGGGCAGCGTAATCTGCATGCCCTCGGCTAGAATGCCGTTCCAGAAGCTCTTCACCTGCGCCTCATAGCGGTCAAACGACGCATCGCGAATCGCCGCAATCGCGTCGGCCTCCGCCGTGGGCACCACCGGCATCTTCAGGTCCAGCGTGTATTCTTCGCCCGCCTTCAGCAGCTGCGAGTAGGTCACGATGCCCACCGCCACCGTCGGGTCCACGTTCAGCTTCTCCGGCTTCGTCACGTCCTGCGGATAGTTGTAGCGCCCGTGCAGCGTGTAGCCGCGCTGCGCATAGCCCGCTGGAAAGCTGTATAGCAGCCGCCCGTCGCGCAAAAAGCCATCCGCCGTGTAGGAGTACACCCAGTCGTGGCGGAAGTCCTCGCCAATCTGCCGGTAGTCGCCCGGGAACCTGCCCGCGCGCGGCCGGTCAAAGCGGTTGTCGCCGTGCGTGGCGCCGGTGTTGTTCGGCGCGTCGTAGCGCATGCCCGTGGCCAGAATCGCGCGCGTCGTCTCCTGCCCCTCGTTCTTCATCGCTATGCGGATGAAGTTCACCAGCCGTCCTTCCGGCTTGCCGTCCAGCGTGGCCGCGAACATCGTAAAGCGATAGGCGATGCCGTTGCGCGTGAACTGGTAGTGCAGAATCGGCAGCCGCCCGTCCTCCAGCGTGCGCAGCCTTACGCTGGTCGGCTTCAGCTCCGGCCCGGCAAAGAACATCAGCTCGCCGTAGCCGGTGCGCAGGTAGCCCTCTGGCGTCACCTCGGTGGCCGCCTCGGCGTCCATCATGCCAATCTCGTCGGTCGGCGCGGAATAGTAGGAGAAGGGCTGGCCCGCCTTGTCGATAGACGGCGAGACCATCTGTGCAGGCAGGCGAAGGGCAGGCGCGGCGGCCAACAGCAGGCCGGCTGCCAGAAGTGCAGATTTCCGTAGCGTTGTCATGGCAGAAAAAGCCTATCGCATTCCGCTCGTGTCCGGTATTGCCATGGCACGGCGCGACAGGCTTTTCCGCCGTTCTGCTGCCGGCTACGACACGATGAGCGTGTAGCCGCAGTAGCCCCCGGTGCGGGTCATGATGTGGATCCCTTTTCCGGTTCTTCCGTGCCCGGCGCTCTTCGGCAGCGGATGCTCCAGCGCCATGTCCAGGCCGGCCAGGTTCGCCATCGCGAAGATCGCCTGCCGCTCGTGCTGCAGGGTGGGGATGTAGGGAATCTCGCCCTCGAAGATCATCGTGCCCACGCCCTTCCACGGCGAGGGCAGCTGAGCCTGCACCGCGCTCGGTGCTCCGCACAGCGCCGCCACCGTCACATTGGTAAAGCTCAGCGTCTGCAGCGACGACACATTTCCCTTCGGCGCGTCCGCGCCCGTAATGCAGGGCAAGGTATTGCCGGCGGGGTCCTTGAACTGCGGCGCAAAGGTCTCGCTCGTCGCCCATTTGTCCGGCCCGGCCGTGATGGACACTTGCAGATCCCAGTTGCCGCGCATCGGACGGCCCTTCTTCACAATCTGGTTTGCCTTTGGATCAATGCTGCTCGCCGGTATGCCCGGCCGCGGGCCGCCGGCAAACTGCAGGTCCAGGCACACGCCGTGGCTGTCCAGCATGTAAAACGAGGGCGCTGTCGGCCACGGGTTAGGATCCAGGCTTGGCACAAACGTCACGCCCTGCGGATGGCCGCAGCTCGGCGCGTACACGTCCACGCTGACAATGCAGCCGTTTGTGTCTGTCGTGGGCACAATCAACCATGTCCCATCAAAAACTACGTCCAACTGCGAAAGAGAAGCCGCCGGATTACCTGCTTTTTTCATGCAAGACCTCGCGCAAATCCGTGTTGCCTACACCGGAGGCGTAATAGGCCGCCCAGTAGTAGGGATGGCTGTAACGAGCATCGCGGATCAGGGATCTCCGCGCCGCAGTCAATGCTTCAGGCACACTCATGCCGCTGGCCAGACCGCGATAGAACGCGCTCATCATGGGAACCGCAGAAGCGGAGTCAATCCGCCACCGCGTCGCCACCACCTCCGGAACCCCCAGGGAAGCCAGCGTATCTACTATATCGCCCATTCCGTGGTCCCATCCCTCTTCCCGTTTTCCGCTGGAGCACGCTGAGAAAACCACCAGCTGCGCCTCCCGCGGCGGATCCTTGCGAAACAGGCTGCTGTCCAGGTACGGCCTGTCTCCCGCCGTGTTCGCGGGCGCCAGCAGCAGCCGCGTCGCGCCGTCATACTGCGCCGCATGCCCGGCAAAATGCACAATCGAGGCCGAAGGCAGATGCGCCGCCACATGCGCCTCCGTGGCCTGGCTGGCCAGCAGCAGGTTCACATTGCGGCCAAAGCGCGCCACCGCACGCGCCTCGTTCAGCGCCTCCGGCAGAAACTCGCTCTGCCCCGCGCCCACCGGAGCCCCCACAATCAGCGGCTGTCCCGTGCCGGCGCGCACCGGCGCTCTGCGCGCGGCATCCTGCGCCAGCAGCACTGAGGGCGCCTCCTGCAGGTTGTAGCTCAGCCCCAGCGGTCCGTCCGCCGTCGCCACCGAGGGCCACGGCACATTGCCCAGCAGCGGGTCCGGCTCCAGCAGTAACAAGTTGTCGCTGGCCGCCGGCGCGTGCAGGCCGGCCATCAGGATGCTCCCCAGCCGGCCCGCCGCCTGGTCCACATAGGCCTGCGAGCTTGCCGGCGAACTCGCCGCCCGCTCCAGCGCGTCCGAGGCCGCCAGCAGGTCATCTCGCCGCACCCGAACCTCGCGCCACACCGCCTGCCCCGCCGTTGCCCTGTACAGCAACACGCGGTCGCGCAGCACCACCTGGCCCACCAGCCAGTCCTGCCCCTCGCGCGGCAACTCGCGCTTCAGCGCCGCTTCCAGCGCGGGCCGCAGGCAGTCCAGACCGTCCGCCTTGCAGGTGGGCACCGGCCTGCCCAGAATGCGCAGCCTGTACCGCTCCCACAGCGCCAGAATATCCAGCCCCGGCCGCCCCTGCGCCAGCCACACGCCGGCCAGCGCGGCATACAGGTCGCGATTCTGCCGCGCATACACAGTGCTGCCTGCGCCAGCTCCACGCGCCTCCGCCTCTTCGCGCAGAATCGCCTGCCGCAGCGTGGACTCCGCCGTTGCCGGCTGCCCCTGCGCCAGCTCCAGCTCTCCGCGCAGCACCGCATACTTGCTCAGCTGCAGCGAATTGTCCTCGCCCTCCATGTGGTTGTGCGCGTCGTCCAGCATCCGCCCGGCGTCCGTCAGGTCTCCGCGGTCCAGGTAGAGCCCCGCCAGCAGCAGCTCGCTCTCTGCCTGCGTGCCCAGCAGACCCTTCTTGTTCGGCGCCAGCACAAACTCCTTCCGCGCAATCGCCATCTGCTGCTGCGCCAGTTGCAGCGCCCCGGCGCGAATCGCCGCCCGTATCACCCCAACCCGCAGGTCCGCCATCAGGACATGATTCTCTGAGAGGCTGAACAGCGCAAAGGCCTCGCGATTCAGCAGCAGGTCCAGGTAGACGCGCGGCGTCGCATCCTCAATCAGCGCCAGCCCGGCCATCGTCGTCGCCGCGCGAAACGCCGGGTAGTCCCCCTTGTAGAACAGGCGCAGACTCTCGATATTCATGCGCCACGCCGACTCCGTATCGCCCTGTTCCACGGGCGTGCTCCCCACCAGGTTCCGCGCGCGCAGCTCCAGCAGCATGTAGCCGTACTTGTGCGCCACGTCCACCGCCGCCTGATAGCGCGTGGCGTCCGTCTCCTCCGTGCCCGGTTGCCAGTCGCATCCTGCGTCCAGTGCCGTCGCATCGGCCCGTATCCACGTGTACCGGTCCTGGTGGGAGAGCAGTTGCCGCGCGGCCCGCTGGCAGGGGGCAAAGGTGAACGAGCGTTGCAGCGCAAACACGCGCTCAATCTCCGCGCGATCTTCTCCGGCGGCGTTGCCCAGCCGGTGGAAGAGCACGCGGCTCTGCAGGGCCAGGCGCTGCGCCTCGGCATAATTGCCCTGCGTATTCGCGTCAATGGCCTTGGCCAGCGTGTCTACGCCGTGCTCAAAATCATCGGAATTTTCTTGGGGGGCGAGAAGGAGGAAGTCGGTGAGCCAGGAGTCTTGATGATTGCGTTCCAGCGAGTCGGCCAGGGAGTGCAGCAACTCGCGCGCGGCCATGCAGCCGTCTCCGCACGGCGACCCGCGCGACCGCTCCACCGGCGGCGGATAGGCCGAGCGCAGCAGTTGCGGCAGCAGCGTCGTCGTCAGCTCCTCATCCGTGCTGCGCAGCGCCGTCGCGTCCGCGGCCAGCGCCCGCATCGCCTGCGGAGTGGCCAGGTGCTGCTCCATGCGGCTGGAGTGCGACTTGATCCGGTTCAGCGTCTCCTGCAGCGCGCTCAGCCGCCGCTGGCCCTCCGCCAGCCAGCGCGGATCGCGCTCGAAGTTCAGATAGCGGTTCCAGGTCTCCACCGCGTTCATCACCTGGCCGCGATCCTCCATCACCAGCGCCTCGTTGAACAGCACCACCGGGTCATCGGGAGCCATCTCGTCGGCGCGGCGCAGATAGTCCAGCGCCGTGGCGCGGTCGTTCTCGCTGCCCGTTGCCGTTCCGCGCTGGAAGTACGCCGAGGCATCATCCAGCAGCAGGCCGGGCGTCACCGGCCCCGCGGCTACCAGCCGGTCCAGAATGTCGATGGCCGAGTCATACTGCTCGGCCAGCACGTCGGCCCGCGCCTCCATCTGCAGCAGGTGCGGATCCTGCGGGCTGTGCTGAAGCTGGCGCTCGATCCGGGCCCGCGCCTCCAGCAGCCGGGGCTGCTCGTTGTCCATTGCGCCGCCGCGCAGATGCTGGTTCGGCGTCACCTGCGCGTAACCGGCCTCCGGCATGCGCAGGTCAAAGGTGCGCGACTGCGTATAGGCTTCGGCCAGCAGGTGCTCGGGGCTGTTCTCGTGCTGCCACCACACCACGCCCACCGCCAGCAGCACCGTTGCTGCCAGCCCTGCCCCGGCCCACACCAGCAGGCCCGTAAATTTCCTGGATTTCGTCCGGCGCGGCGTATGTGCCAGCTCCACCGCCAGCCGGTGCTGCCACTCGGGCGTGTAGGACTCCATCTCACCCCGCGCCAGCGCATCTTCCATTCCCGCGTCGCCCGCCAGCGTCTGCATGCTCAGCCGCATCCGGACGGCGCAGGCCGCGCAGGCCGCCGCGTGCGCCACCAGCGCATCCGCCTCGGCTCCGTGCACCTCGTCGCAGGCCAGCCGCAGCCACTCGCCCGGCTCAGGACACGCCCCCGACTCCGGCAGAGTCCCGCCCCGCGCGGATCCGCCCGCAAGCAGCTCTTCAAACGCTGCTGCCAGCCGGTTGTCGTCGCCGGTGCCTTCGGGTTGGGTGGTTTTGTGGTCGCTGTTCATCGCTGCACTCTAACAGTATCGGAATCGCCCGGCTCTTTCCTTCTGGCGATTACCCCGCCTCCTGTGGCGCCTCCGCAGGTCCGGGCTTCTCCTGTGGATGTAAGTCCTTGCGAAGCCATTGCGTTACGCGTCGCAGCGCGCTCTCCACGCCCTTCGCGGAAAGTCTATAGTGAGGCAACCCCGCAATCTCCTCCGCCGTTAATCCCTGCAGGTAATAGAGCCAGAAGATGGCGCGGTCCCGTTCCCCAATCGGCTCCGGAGCCCGCCGCAGCCGGGTATCCAGTTCGGACAGCAGCACGCTACGCTGCACGCCGGCATAGCCCTCCGTGCGCGCCGCCTCGCCATACGCCGCATCCTCCAGCGCCACCGTCATCACCTTGCCGCCGCGCTTCTCTGAGTTCTGACGGCGAAAGTAGTCGTTGGCCGCCGACGCGGAGACCAGCCGCAGCAGGCCGAAGAACGAGTCGTCCCCGCGCGGCTTGAACTCGCGCAGAATCCGGCGCTCCTGCTCGCACAGCTTCAGGAAGATCTCCTGCACAATGTCGTCCACCACCGCGGCCGTCGCCGTGCCCATCCACAGCCGCGCCACACGCCCCGCTACACGCGACGCCACCGGCACGCAAACGCGCAGGAACTCCTGCCACTCCGCCGCGTCGGCAGAGTGAGCACATCGTCGCGCAAGTTCATTAATCGGAACCCCGTGGCTGTCCATCGCAAGGGACTCCAGTCTATCGTAATCCCTCTTGCAGTTTACTCATTTCTAAATCACTTCCGCGCCCCGCCACTGTCCATTACAATCCTCGCTTTCCGCGTGTGCTAGTATCCCCGCAAGCAGCAGCCGCGGTTGGCAAACAGATCGCAAAAGGAAGCCGGCATGGAACTCAACCTGCGCCCCCTCACCCTCAGTGAGATTCTTGACCGCACCGCCCAGCTCTACCGGGCCAACTTCCTTTTGTTCGCGGGCATTGCCGCCGTCTACGCCGGGGTCCTGCTTCTGCTCAGCCTGCTGCAAATCTCCGCGCAGGAGATGCTGCGCTCCTTCCATCTGGTCAGCCAGCTCGGCCTTGTCACCGGCGTCAGCATTCTTCTCTTCTGGCTGGCCATCTTCGTCTTCGGCGGGCTGGCCGTCGCGGCCAACAACCGAGCCGTAGCCTGGGTGCATCTGGGCCACCCCGCCACCATCCGCGGAGCCTACACCAGCATTCTGCCCCGCCTGGGCCGCTACCTCTGGCTCATGGCGATCACCAGCTTCGTTATCTGGACCCCCGCCGTTCTGCTCTACGCCGGATACGCCGCATTCCTCTTCCTCTACGCACGTCCTCGCGGAGTCCTCAGCCAGGCCGCCGGTAGAGTCAATCCGCCCGACCTCTTCCTTTTCCTCGGCGTCACGCTGGTCTTCGGCCTCCTGCTGCTGGGCGCCATCGCCTACGCCGTCCTAATGGGCCTGCGCTACTCGCTCGCGGTTCCCGCCTGCGTGGTGGAGGACCTGCCCGCGCGCCGCGCCATCCGCCGCAGCATCCAGCTCAGCCACGGCTCGCGCGCACGCATCTTCGTCCTCGGCCTGCTGGCCTTCGTCATCCAGATCGGGCTGGTCATGGTCACGCAGACCGCCTTCCTCGTCGTCGGGTTCCGCCATCACGGCGAGCTTTCCGCGGGCGTGCGCGTCCTGCAGCAACTCGTCACCTTCTGCACCAACACCTTCGTCGCCCCCATCTACGCCACCGGCCTCACGCTCTTCTACTACGACCAGCGCGTCCGCAAAGAGGGCTATGACATTGAGTGGATGATGCAGGCCGCCGGTCTGGCATCGCCCCAGCCCGACCCCGCCGCTGCCGAGTCCGCGCCGCTCAACCCCGGCCAGCCCGAGGGCGCGCATGAGTAAGCCGTCCGCCCATCCCGTCTTCGCCCGTGCCTTTCCCGCGCCACCCGGAGCGCGGCAGCCGTGATGCGTCCCCGCCGCCCCGCTTCCATATCCCGGTTAGCGACGCTCGCCCTCGCTCTTGCCACGACGCTTGCGGCCTCAGCCCGCTCGCCCCTGCACACCGGCCTCCCGGTGTCCGCCGCCGGACACTGGCGCGAAGCCTCCCTCGACGACTATCGACACCATCTTGCCGTCCTCTCCGGCATCGTGCAGGCCTGCGCCCGCGCCCGCGACCTTGCCACCTGCGATCCGCTGCTCGTCGGCCCCGATGACCGCATCATCGCCGGCGCTGACCGCCGCCTCATCCGCTACGGCTGGCTGC
>JAJXWS010000024.1 GCA_021781495.1 Acidobacteriota bacterium
TGGACGACGAGTCCACCAGCCGGAAGAAAAAGAAGAAGGGCCTGGGCAAGCTGAATCCCTTCTAAACGCAACCGAGCCACAAGCAGCGGGGCCGCGCCACACAGGTGCGGCCCTTCTGCTTTGCCGGCGCGCCCCGCAGCCGGACGGCCATCAAACAGGCTCCACGCCGCCTCATCTGCTAAAGTTAGGGGTGGTCCCCTTGCCTGAAATCCTCTGGGAACAGCGGTTTTGGCCGAGATTCAGGGGGGCTCTCAACCAACCTCATGCCTCACGACCTGCCCAAAGCCTACGACCCCACTGCCATTGAAGATCACTGGGCCGAGTACTGGGTGCGCGAGAACCTCTTTGCGCAGCCCACGCCCACGGCCGCAGCCGCTCAAGCCGGCGAGCCCTTCACCATCCTGCTGCCGCCGCCCAACGTTACCGGCCGCCTGCACATGGGCCACATGCTCAACCAGACGGAGATGGACATCCTCACCCGCTGGCGTCGCATGAGCGGCCGCCGCGCGCTGTGGGTGCCCGGCACCGATCACGCCGGCATCGCCACCCAGATGATGGTGGAGCGGCAGCTGACCAGCGAAGGCAAAAGCCGCCAGCAACTGGGCCGCGAGGCCTTCGTGGAGCGCGTGTGGGCGTGGCGGCGTGAGTACGGCGGCGCCATCCTGGGGCAGATGAAGCGCCTCGGCGCCTCAGTCGACTGGCAGCGCGAGTACTTCACCATGGATGAGCGCCTCTCCGTGGCCGTGCGCGAGGCCTTCGTCCGTCTGCATGAGCAGGGGCTCATCTATCGCGGCGCCTACATCGTCAACTGGTGCCCGCGCTGCCAAACCGCCATCAGCGACCTGGAAGTGGTCCACGACGAGCACAAGGGCCACCTGTGGCAGATTCGCTACCCGGTCATCGACGCCGACGGCAAGGATACGGGAGAGTTCCTCACCGTGGCCACCACGCGGCCTGAGACGATGCTCGGCGACGTGGCCGTGGCCATCCACCCCGAGGACGAGCGCTACCTGCACCTGCACGGCAAGCGGCTGCGCCTGCCGCTGGTGGGCCGCCATATCCCCATCATTCTGGATGAGTGGGTAAGCCGCGAGTTCGGCACCGGCGCGGTAAAAGTGACCCCGGCACACGACCCCAACGACTTCGCCCTGGGCCAGCGCCACAATCTGCCCTCCATCAACGTGATGGACGATACCGGCCACATCAACGCCGAGGGCGGCAAGTACACGGGAATGGACCGCTTCGTGGCCCGCAAGGAGATCGTGGCCGACCTGGAGGCGCAGGGCCTGCTGGCCGGCATCCAGGACCACATGCACAACGTGGGCCACTGCGACCGCTGCAAGACGGTCGTCGAGCCGCGCCTCTCCAAGCAGTGGTTCGTCAAGATTCAGCCGCTTGCCGACAAGGCCATCGCCGCCGTCCGGGAAGGCCACGTCAGGTTCACGCCGGAGATGTATGAGAAGACCTACCTGAACTGGATGGAGAACATCCACGACTGGTGCATCTCGCGCCAGCTCTGGTGGGGCCATCGCATTCCCGCATGGCACTGCGCGGACTGCCGCAAGGTGACCGTGGCGCGCCAGGCCCCGGCGGCCTGCTCGCACTGCGGATCGCAGAAGATTACGCAGGAGACCGACGTGCTCGACACGTGGTTCTCCTCCGGCCTGCTGCCGGTCTCGGTCTTCGGCTGGCCCGATATCACGCCGCACGCGCGCGCCGACTTTGACGCCTTCTATCCCACCAGCCTGCTGGTCACCGGCTTTGACATCCTGTTCTTCTGGGTGGCGCGCATGATCATGCTTGGCTGCTGGTTCGCGGCCGACGTGCCCATGCCGGACGGCAGCCCGCGCTCGCTGGCGGATTCAGTGCCCTTCCGCGAGGTGTACATCCACGCGCTGGTGCGCGACGCCAACCGCGAAAAGATGTCCAAGACCAAGGGCAACGTCATCGACCCCATCGAGATTGTGAAGCAGTACGGCACCGATGCTGTACGTTTCACGCTGGCCTCCATGGCTTCGCCGGGCACAGACATTGCCTTCAACGTGGCCCGCACTGAGGGCTACCGCGCCTTCGCCAACAAGATCTGGAACGCCGCGCGCTTCCTCTTCATGAACGTGGACCGCGCCGCGGAGATCGGCATCGCCATCGACCCTGCCGCGCTGGGCGGCATGCCCACGGTCGCCGCCGATGCGCCGCTCGAAGCCCGCTGGATTGTGGCCGAGCTGCACGCCACGGCGGCCAAAGTGAACCGCTCGCTCGAGGACTACCGCTACGACGACGCGGCCAACACCATCTACCAGTTCTTCTGGGGCAGCTTCTGCGACTGGTACCTGGAGATCGTCAAGCTGCGGCTGGACTTCTCCGAGACCGCGGACAAGGCGGGTACCACGGCGGCGCTCACCACGCTGGTACAGGTGTTTGAGGCGGCGCTGCGCATGCTCTCGCCTTTTATGCCATTCCTCACGGAAGAGGTCTGGCACGCGGTCTATGACGGCAATCCGCCGGCAAAGTCGATTGCGTTGACGCGCTATCCGCAAGCCGGCGAAGCCGCAATCGACCGTGCCGCTCTGGAGCAGATGACGCTGGTGCAGAATCTCATCGTGGAAATCCGCGCGCTGCGCAAGGAGATTGGCGTCGAGGAAAAGGCGTCGGTCCCGGTGGAGATTCGCGTGGATGCCGCGGCGCAACAGGCCGTCGCTTCGAATCGCACAATTGTGGAGCGGCTGGCGCGCGTCAGCGAGGTGCGGTTTGTGGAGCACCTCTCCGCCAACCTTTCCAAGCATGCAACGCCGGTGTTTGACGTGGCTGTTGTCTACGAGCGCACCATCGACGTGCCCGCCGAGCGCGAACGGTTGACAAAGGACATTGCCAGGTACGAAAAAGGCTTGGCCGCCGCCGAGCGCCAGTTGGGCAACGCGGGATTTCTAGCCAAGGCTCCGGCGCACGTGGTGGAGGGCCTGAAGAAGCAGGAGGCCGAGACGCGTCTGCTGCTGGAAAAAGCGCAGGCGGCGCTGGCCGCTCTGCCGCAGGGATAAGCCAGGGGCGAAGACGAGATGGACTGGAAAAGCAGCCGCATTGACGCACTTCTGGAGCAGGCGCTGGTCGAGGACCAGGCTGCGCACGACGCCACCACCAACGTGACCATCGATCCCGACCTGCGCGCCTCGGCATCCATCCTTGCGCGGCAGGAGATGGTGGTCTCCGGCCTGGGCGCGGTGCCGCGCTTTCTTGAGATCTTTGCCCGCCTCGATGCCCGCCCGCAGGCCCACACGCGGTTTGAGGTGGTCAGCCACCCTGAGATCTTTGACGGCGTGCGCGTGCACGACGGGCAGGTGCTGGCCGTGATTCGCCACAATGCGCGCGTGTTGCTCAGCTGCGAGCGCGTCATCCTGAATCTGATGCAGCATCTCAGCGGCATCGCCACGCTCACGCGCCGGTATGTGGACGCCATCCAGGGCACGCAGGCCCGCGTGCTGGATACGCGCAAGACCGTGCCCGGGCTGCGCATGCTGGAGAAGTATGCCGTGCTGTGCGGCGGCGGAACCAACCACCGGCTCGATCTGGCCTCCGGCATTCTCATCAAGAACAATCACATCTCGCTGGGCGGTGGCCTGCGCGCGGCGCTCACCCACGCGCTGGAACGGCGGCAGAAGGGCCAGCGCGTGCAGATCGAGGTCCGCACCATGGCGGAGCTGAACGACGCGCTGGAGATCGGTGCGGAGGCAATCCTGCTGGACAACATGACGCCCGCGCAGGTGAAAGAATGCGTGGATCGCATCCGTATCGAGAAGCGCTGGATCCCCGTCGAGGCCTCCGGTGGCATTGTGCTTGAGAACATTCGCGCCTATGCCGAGGCCGGCGTGGACTTCATCAGCGTCGGCGCTCTCACCCACTCGGCCAAGGCTGCCGACATCTCCATGACCATTACGGCGGAGCCGAACTAGGCGATGCTGGATGTAGTGGCGCTGGAGGCTGAGCTCTCCGGCACAGTGTTTGCGGGCAAGCTGCATTTTTCCGCCGTCACCGGCTCCACCAACACGGATGCGACCGAGGCGGCGCGCAGCGGTGCTCCTCATGGCTCGGTTTATTTTGCGGACGAGCAGCGGGCCGGGCGTGGCCGCGGCCGGCATGCGTGGCACTCCGTCGCGGGCCAGGGGCTGTACGTGAGCGTGCTGCTGCGTCCGGCCATGGCGGCGGTCCACCTGCCTCTGCTGCCGCTGGCTGCGGGTCTGGCTGCGGCAGCGGCGATTCGCGAGGCCAGTGGGCTGAAGGTTGATCTGCGCTGGCCCAACGACTTGCTGCTGGGCGAGCGCAAGTGCGGCGGCATCCTGGCCGAGTCCAAAACCGAGGGCGCAGCCGTGGCGTTTGCCGTCGTCGGCATCGGAATCAACGTGCATCAGCGCGAGTTCGACCCCGGGCTGGCCACTCCGGCAACCTCGCTCGACAACGAGGCGGGGCGCAGGGTCGAGCGCCAGGCGCTGCTTGCCGCCCTGCTAAAATCGCTGGAGCGCGAGGCGCTGGGACTCGAGGACGAGGCGCGGTTGCGTGCCATTCCCGCGCGCGTGGAGCAGGCCTCCACGTGGATGCGCGGGCGGCAGGTTGTCGTGCACGGACCGCAGGCCTGCGCGGGTGTGACCGACGGCCTGGACGAGTATGGATTTTTGCGGGTGCGCACGCCTGCCGGAGTGGTCACCGTGCAGACGGGCGGCATTCGCGCCGCGGAGGTAGGCTGAAGACGATGCTGCTGGCTCTGGATGTGGGCAACACGAATACGGTGCTCGGGCTCTACCGGCTCGACGAGGATCCACCCAAGCTGGCCGTGCACTGGCGCATTACCACGCACCGCGCGCAAACCGTGGATGAGTACGGCGTCTTTCTGGTCAAGCTGTTTGAGATGAACGGCATGACGCCCAGCCAGGTGACGCACATCATCATCTCCTCCGTGGTGCCGCCGGTCGAGTCCACGCTGCGGCAGATGTGCGAGACTTACTTCCACCTGCAGCCGCTGTTTGTGGAGCCGGGCATCAAGACCGGCATGCCGGTGCTGGTCGATAATCCCGCCGAGCTTGGCGCGGACCGGCTGGTGAACGCCATCGCCGCATTTGAGCGCTACGGCGGCCCCTGCATCGTGGTGGACTTCGGCACGGCGACCACCTTTGACGTGATCTCGGCTCGCGGCGAGTACCTGGGAGGTGCCATTGCGCCGGGGCTGGGCATCAGCGCGGACGCGCTCTTCTCGCGCGCGGCGCGGCTGGGCCGGGTGGACATCAAGCGGCCGGCCAAGGTGATCGGATCCAACACCGTTTCGCATCTGCAGAGCGGGCTCTACTACGGCTACATCGGCCTCGTGGACGGCATTCTGGAGCGGATGACGGCCGAGCTTGGAACCCGGCCGCAGGTCATTGCCACCGGCGGGCTGGCGCGGCAAATCTCCACGGACTCGCGCTACATCGGCGAGATTGACGACATGCTCACGCTCGACGGCCTGCTGATTCTGTTTGAGCGGAACCGCGCCGCCCGCCCGCGCAATCGCGCGCACTGAGAGCGCTGCCGTGCGCAACTACATCAACTACTTTACTGAGATTGAAGAGCGCTTCCAGCAGCGGCGCGGCTCGCTGCTCCTGCTCAGCACGCTCGACTGGGCGCTGATTGAGACATGGCAGGAGGCGGGCATTCCGCTGCAGGCGGTGCTGCGCGGCATTGATGCGGCCTTCGACAAGTATGAGGCACGCCAGAAGCGCGCGCGCATGCGCCGCGTGAATGGCCTGGCCTGGTGCGCGCAGGCGGTCATGGAAGCGGCCGAGGAGCTGCGCGAGGCCGCTGCCGGCGCGGCTCCGCCGGCGGAGAGCCGCGAGTCCGGCTTTGAGCACGAGCGCGTGGCCACGCATCTTGAGGCAACAGCCGCTGCGCTGGAGTCCACCAGCATTGCGCCCAAGGCCTGCGCCGCAACCGCCACGCGACTCCGGGATCTGGCCCGCGAACTGCGCGACGCGAACTCCGTCGACGCCGCGGTGCAGGACCTTGAGGCGCTGGAGCGGACGCTGACCGTGCTGGAAGAGAAGCTGTTTGCCACCCTCACCGCCGCCGCCCCTGAGGATCTGCTGGTGGGCCTGAAGGAGCACGCTGCGCGAGAGCTGGCGCCCTACCGCAGCCGCATGGGCGCGGTGCAACTGCGTCAGGTGGAGCGGCAGTTTGTGCAGAAGCAACTGCTGGCGCACTATGATTTGCCGCGCCTGAGCCTGTTCTACATGAGCCAGCAATGACCCAGTCCGCGACCCAACTCGTGCAGATGGAAAAAGCCGTCTACGGCGGCGCGTGCCTGGCGCGCGTGGAGGGCAAAGCCGTCTTTGTGCCGCTCACGCTGCCGGGCGAGCAGACGCGCGTGCGCGTGGTGGAGGACAAGCGCAGCTACGCGACAGCCGAGGTGGAGGAGATCGTTGCGGCCTCGCCGGAGCGCGTTGCCGCAGCCTGCCCGCACTTTGGCGCCTGCGGAGGATGCCACTATCAGCATGCCGGCTATGACGCGCAGCTCGCGCTCAAGCAGTCCGTGCTGCAGGAGACGCTGGAGCGCGCCGGCGTGGATGTGCCCGGCGCCATGGCGCGGCTGGCGGCGGCTCCGTGGGGCTATCGCAACCGCATCCGGCTGGCATTCGATGCGCATGGAAATCTCGGCTATCGCGGCAGGCGCTCGCACGCGGTGGTGCCCATCCGCCAGTGCCCCATCGCCGCGCCGGTGCTGGTGGAGGCCGCGCAGGCGTTTGCCGAGGCGGCTCGCCGCACGGCCCCCGCGATGCGCATGGCCGAGCTTGCGCTGTTCTGCGACGCGGCCGAGACAGCGGTGCTGGCCACGGTGTTCACGGCCAGCGCGGCAAAGGTGCGGCTGGAGGCACTGGCCACGGCAGTGCAGGCGCGGGTCCCGGCCCTGCGTGGCTTGGAGCTTGTGGTGGAAGGCCACGGCCGGCAGCTCGCGCGAACCGTGGCGCGCTGGGGCGCGTCGTCGCTCACCTACAGCGCCGCGGGCTTTGACTATCGCGTGGACCACGGCGCGTTCTTCCAGGTGAACCGCTGGCTGGTGGATGCGCTGGTGGAGAGCGTGACCGCGGGCCACGGCGGCGAACTGGCCTGGGACCTGTTTGCGGGTGTGGGCTTGTTTGCGCGGCGGCTCACGCAGGGCTTCCGTCGCGTGGTTGCGGTGGAGTCTGCCCCGTCGGCAACCGCCGCGCTCGAGCACAATCTGCGCGGCACGGCCGGCGAGTGCGTGCGGGCAGAGACGCTCGCGTTTTTGCGCCGCAAGGCCAGCGGACAGCGCCCTGACCTGATCGTGGTAGACCCGCCGCGCAACGGGCTTGGCGCGGAGACGACCGCGCTGCTGGTCGCAACCGGCGCGTCGGCCATGGTCTACGTCTCCTGCGATCCGGCGACGCTGGCGCGGGACCTGCGCGCTCTGTGCGACGGCGGCTATGCGCTGGAGTCCGTCACGCTGGCCGACCTGTTTCCGCAGACCTTCCACCTGGAGACGGTGGTCCGGCTGCGGCGCGCCTGATAGGCTTTAGGCCCATAGACACTTTCTCTCCGCGCGCAGCATGCAGGCGAACCAATCCATGCCCGGGCCCTCGCACGCCGGTTCTGCCTCTGCCGGCATGAGCCTGGTGCCGCTGTTTCATGCGGCGTGGTTGTTTGCGCTGGGCATCCTGCTTGCGCGCCTGCACTGGTTGCAGCCCGCCTGGCTGCTGTTGGCGCTGGTTCCCGTGGCGGTGCTGTGCTGGATGGCGGCGGTGCGCGCCCCGCGTGTGGCGTGGCTGCCACTGGCGGTGCTGTGGTGCCTGCTGGGCGCATGGTGTGCTGAGATGCAGCCGCAACCAGCGCCCGCAGCGGGTGTTGCCGCACTCTCTGACAATCTGCTGCGCAGCGTGGAAGGCACGGTGCTGGATGCCGGAGCCGTGCGCCGCGAGACGGTGCAATCCGACGACCGTCCCGCAACCGACGAGACCACGCAGCGCATCGACCTGCGTGTGTCCAGTATGGAGGTGGTGAACGACGCCGAAGACGTGCAGCAGCCCGTAACCGGCGGAGTGCGGCTGATCGTCCACTGGCCGCAGGACAGCGCGGCAACCGCCTTCCGCTGTGGCGAGCGTGTCCGTGCCGACGTGCGCCTGCTGCCACCGCAGGTGTATCGCGATGCAGGCGTGTGGAGCCGGGCCGACTACCTGCTGGATCAGGGCATCACTGCCACCGGCTCGGTGCGCATCCAGCGGATCGTGGACCTTGGCCCGGCGCCGGGCGTCAATGTCCCCTGCCGCATCGCCGAGCTGCAGCACGCCGCCAGCGCACGCCTGATGGCACTGCCCGCGGCCATGCATCGCTGGCCCACGCCGCTGCGGCTGGACGAGGATGACGTGGCGATGCTGGCGGCGATGACCACCGGCGATCGCACCTACCTGACGCATCCGCTGCGACTGGGCTTTGAGCGCACGGGCTCGTTTCACATGCTCGTGGTGTCGGGCCTGCACCTGGCCATCGTGGCCGGATGCCTGTTCTGGATGGCGCGGCGGCTGCGCATTCCGGAGATGCCGGCCACCATGGTCACGCTGGCGGCGTCGCTGGCCTATGCGCTGTTTACCGGCTTTGCCGCGCCCGTGCAGCGCTCGCTGTGGATGATTGCGGTATACCTGCTGGGGCGGCTCGTGTATCGCCAGCGCAACGGGCTGAACGCGATTGGCTTTGCGGCCCTGTGCCTGCTGGCGGCCAGTCCGCGCAGCCTGTTCGACGCCGGGCTGCAGATGACGCTGCTGGCCGTGGTGGCCATCGCGGGTGTTGCCGCGCCGCTGCTGAAGGGCACAGTGCATGTCTATCTCGGAGCCATGCGCGACCTGGGGTTGGTGGCGATTGATGTTCACCTGCCACCGCGTTTGGCGCAGTTTCGCGTGGTGCTGCGCATGGCGGCGCTGCGGCTGCAGCGGACGGCAGGAGCACGCATCGGCTGGCGCGTCTTTCCGTGGACGGTGCGGTTCGCTCTACGCTGCGTGGAACTGGTGGTGGTCACGCTGGTGGTGGAACTGGCCATGACGCTCCCCATGGCCCTCTACTTTCATCGCATCACGCTGTTTGCGCTGCCGGTGAACCTGCTGGTTGTGCCGCTGCTGGTGGTGCTCATGCCCGCTGCGCTGCTGCTGCTGGCGCTGCTGGTGGCGTGGCCATGGGCGGCGCTGGCTCCCGCCCTGCTGGTGGCCCTGCTGCTGCACAGCGGCGTGGGCCTGGTGCATCTGTTCGGCCGGCTGCAGTGGAGCGACCTGCGGGTAGCCACTCCGGCGGCGTGGCAGAGCGCCGTGTTTTGTGCTCTGCTGGCCGCGGCCATCGCTCTTGCACTGCGCGCGCAGGCCACCGGCGCGCGCTGGCCGTGGCGCGCAGCCTGGGTGGCCATGGTGCTGGCGGCGCTGGCAGCGGTGGCTCCCCGCACGGTGGAACACCCGGCAAACGCGCTGCTCGTGGAGGCCATCGACGTGGGCCAGGGCGACTCTCTGCTCCTGATTGCCCCGGACGGGCGCACGATGCTGGTGGATGGCGGCGGGCCGGCCGGAGGCGTGCCGCAGGGCGCGCAGCAGTTCGATATCGGCGAGGAGGTGGTGTCGGCGGCGCTGTGGGCGCGGGGCATCCGGCGGCTGGATGTGGTGGCGCTCAGCCATGCGCACTCGGACCACATGGGCGGCCTGCCCGCGGTACTCCGGAATTTTCATCCCCGCGAGCTGTGGGTGGGCAACAATCCGCCGGTGGCCGACTACACCGCGCTGCTGCGGCTGGCGGACGATCTACAGGTGCGCGTGCGCAGCCTGCGCGCGGGCGATGCGCTCACCCTGGGCGATACGCAGGTGAGCGTGCTGGCGCCAATGCCGGATTACCAGCCCGGCGCGGAGCCCGAGAATGACGACTCGCTGGTGCTGCGCGTGGCCTACGGCGCAACCTCCGTGCTGCTGGAGGGCGACGCGGAGGCTCCCGAGGAGCGCGCCATGCTGGCCGAGAGGGGCCTGAGGAGCAACCTGCTGAAGGTGGGCCACCACGGCAGCGACACCTCCACCGGGGCGGAGTTTCTCGCGCGCGTGGCTCCGCAGTGGGCGGCCATCTCCTGCGGGCTGCACAACCGTTACGGGCATCCGCGCGAGGAAACGCTGGCCAGACTGCAGGCGGCGCATGTGCGCACGTACTCCACAGACGTCGGCGGCGCCACATGCTTCCTGCTGAACGGAAGCACGGTGACTGCAGAGCCGCTGTGCCAGCCGGGCCGGCCGTAGAAAAGTCTCCTCATCTTTCCAGCCTCAAAAAGTAAGACCCGGGCACATGGCACCCGGGTCTTTGGCTGGGGGAGGGAAATCCCGCTCAGGGCAGGTTGTTGTAGTACACGTAGTTGCTCAGCGCTCCGCCTGGCCCCGTGGTGCCGGTCAGGGCCTGTCCGCCGAGCAGCAGGAAGCGCGGCGCGCCGGTGGGCGAGATCAGTGGGCTGGTGATTCCCGCCGCGTTGTACACATTCGCCTTGGGCACCTGAGCAGATGATCCCGTCAGGCCGTTCCAGGAGTTCAGTGCGTCGTTGGTCGTGTTGCTGGCGTTGATGGTGGTGGTCTCCATTTCGCCGGAGCCGACGCTGCCCGTGTAGACGCCCTCACCGCTGATCACCTGCCCGAACGCATTGAAGAGGACGCCCTTGGCGCGGTCATGGATGGTGGAGTTGCCGTTCTGCGTCCAGCTTCCCACCGTGCCGCGGATGGCGCTGGCATAGTAGACGGTGGTGTCTCCCACGTTCTGATTGTTGGGCGGGATGGAAGAGTCCGGATCGCCGTCGATGTAGTAGATAACGCCTCCGAAGACGAACATGCTGCCGAAGGCTCGGGCGGTGGGCAGCGCGTTGGTCGCCGTTGTCCATGTGCCCAGTGTGCCGTCGATATTCACCGGCGCGGAGTAGACCGTAGCCACGGTAGCGCCGGTCACGCTGATGCCCCCGGCCACGTAGAGATAGCCGTTATGCACCGTGGCGGAAAGGCCCAGCAGGGGCTGCGGCAACAGGCTGGTAAGCGATGTCCAGGTGCTCACGGCGCCGCTGGTGGAGTCCACCGAGGCCATGTACACCTTGTTCGATCCGCCCGTGTCGGTGGAGTTCACCTGTCCGCCGATCACGTAGATAAATCGCTTGCCGATGGGAGCCAGCGAGTTGGTGTCGTCCGCCTCTGCCATGGCGTGATGCGCCAGGGTGGTGGGCAGCGGATTGGTGGCGATGGTCGACCACGATGTATTGGCGAGGCTGCCTACCGTGCCATCCTGATTGAGGTTATTGGCCCAGACGTTGGTTGTGTTGCCGGTGCCGTCATAACCGCCCGTGAGGACCACGAAGGCGCTGGTCACGGACATTCCGGGCACGGCCACTCCGCGCAGGCCGGTGACGGCCTTGGGCAGTGCCATGGTCTTGCTCCAGCTCATCGCGCTGGGATTGAAGCTGAGCGTGGCCACCAGGTTGACGCTGATCGCATTGCTGGTCCCGCCGGAGGTGGTGACCGTGACCTTGACGGTGCCCGGCGTGGTGAAGTTCGTGGTGCCGTTCCCGGTGGGCACGTTGGCCACAATTCCGGTGTCAGACCACGCGGACGCCGCCGGAGTTACATCGACCGAGAGGCTGCCCTGCGCAAAGGTGACCTTGCCCGGCGCAGCCTGAAAGCCGCTGCCGTTGATCTCAATGGGCAGGCTCACCGGGCTGGTCGGCGTGGTGGAGCTGTTGATGTTCTGGATCTGTGGCGTCGGGGTGGTCGTTGTATTGCTGCCGCCGCCACCGCCGCCGCAACCGGCAAGGTTGAGTCCGGCGGCTGCCAGCGCGGCCACGCCAAGAGTCGTAAGCCAGTTCTGCTTCTTCATGGGTGCAAGCTCCTCTGCAGATGCGGTTGAATGGCGGGGCTCCGGCGATTGAATCTGTATCGTACGGCCCCGGCGAAGTTTGTCTGGCGCTCGTTCTCTACCGTTGCCAGCGATGGTTGCGGGGGAATGGCCCCCATCGAACAGAATGCGCAATCGACAACCGGACTTGCTGGGGGATGTCGAGGAGATACGAGTCGATATTAGACCGAGTCGGAGAAAGGTACAGCCCTGAATGCAGGGTATGGGAGTGACAGAATGGATTCATCCCGTCGCCGGGCGGCAAGGCGCGCCGGGTACATCCCGGGCCTCAAGAGCGAGACCCGGGGACGCATTTGCGTGGTGGGATGGAACATCCAGCCGGGGCTACTTGTTCAGCGGCTTGCGGGCAAAGTAGTAGAGCGAGAAGGCGAGCAGGGCGAAGGCCAGAACCGAAACCCACGTGTGATCCAGCAAGTTGTGGGCCGGGAAGTTCAGGATGTCGCCTTTGTCCGCCGTGGTTTCGTAGCCTTTCAGGGCCACTCCGCACAGGCCCACGATGCCGCCTGCGGCGATGAGCCCCGAAGCGTACAGCGAGCCGGGAGAGATCTCGCTCTCCGTGGCGCCCTCGCCGGATTTCTTTGCGGCCTGATCGATGAACCAGCGCACCATGCCGCCCACAAAGATGGCGAGTGTGGTGCCGATCGAGAGATACGCTCCCACGGCGAACGACAGCGACCGGATGCCGAGCAACTCCACGGCAATCACCAGAAAGACGCCGAGCATCACCAGTCCCCAGGGCAGCTTGCGGCTCAGGATGCCATTGATCACGGTGGCCATCAGGCGGGCCTGCGGGGCGGCGGCCTTCTCGCTGCCGATGCCCTGGATCCACTGCACCTCAATGCGGCCGGTGGCGGGCGAGTAGAGATATTTGCCGTCGGCCAGCTCGGCCGAGCCCAGCGCGTTCAGTATCCGGTACTCGCTCCGGTGGTGGACCACCTGGGTCTTATCGGCCTGGTCCACGGGGAACTGGTCGGGCAGGTGGCTCATGTCCTGCTGGATGGCGACGCCGGGGTGGGGCGCGTTCAGGTTCCACGGCTGCGACGCTGCGCGGAACGACTGCAGGCCGGTGTTCATCAGGTTCAGCGTGAAGCCGATGGCGATGGTGGAGACAACGACGCCGATCATCAGGGCGATCTGCTGCAGCCGCGGCGTGGAGCCGACGATGTAGCCGGTCTTCAGGTCCTGCGAGGTGTCTCCCGCGTTGGCCGCGGCAATGCAGACGACGCCTCCGATGGTGATGGCCAGAGCGCCGAAGGCGGGGTTGGTCCACCCCTTGACCAGGAAAATGGCCGAGGTGGCCATCAGCGTGGCGATCGTCATGCCGGAGATGGGATTGGCCGAGCTGCCGATAAGGCCGACGATGCGCGAGCTGACCGTAACAAAGAGGAATCCGAAGAAGACCACCAGCAGCGAGGCGGCCAGGTTGGCCCATGCGCCCACATAGGCTCCGGGGACGGGCTTGAACTGCAGGAAAATGAACATGCAGGCCACAAGCACGATGGAGCCCAGGACGACCACGCGCATGGAGAGGTCATTCTCCGTGCGCAGCGGTTTGGCGGCTGCGGCGGAGTTGGACCGCATGGTGCGAAAGCCGGAGCCGAGCGCGCTGAAGATGGTGGGCAGTGTCTTGATGAGGGCGATCAGGCCTGCGGCGGCCACGGCTCCAGCGCCCATGGGGCGGATGTAAGTGGCCCACAGCTGGCTGGGACCCATCTGCGCAATGGGAACGGTGCCGGGGTAGATGGGGCTGGGCAGCTCCTTGCCGAAGAAGTAGATGAGCGGCATGATGACCAGCCAGGAGAGAACGCCGCCGGCAAAGATGGTTCCCGCAACGCGGGGGCCGATGATGTAGCCCACGCCGAGGTACTCCGGCGTGGCCTCTGCCTTGATGGACGCTCCTTTCAGGATGTGCTGCGGGCCGAAGTCGGGCTGGTACTCCGGTGTGCCGGGCCAGGCTTTGAAGAGATTCTCGTTCTGGAAGAAGGTGTAGAGAGACCCCAGGCCGAGCCCAAAGAAGACGCGGCTGGCAAGAGAGCCGCCGCGCTCACCGGCCATCAGAACGTCCGCGCAGGCGGTGCCTTCGGGATAGGTCAGGTTGCCGTGCTCCTCCACGATGAGCTGGCGGCGCAACGGGATCATGAACAGGACGCCCAGCCAGCCGCCGATAAGAGCCAGCAGAAAGATGCGGGAGTACTCGAGATCGAAGCCGAGAAAGATGAGCGCGGGCAGGGTGAAGATGACTCCGGCGGCGATGGACTGGCCCGCGTTGCCGGTGGTCTGCACGATGTTGTTCTCCAGGATGGAGGCGCGGCCGAGCACGCGCAGGATGCTGATGGAGAGCACCGCAATGGGGATGGAGGCCGCCACGGTGAGCCCGGCGCGCAGGCCCACGTAGACCGTGACAGCGCCAAAGATGATGCCGAAGAGCGAGCCAAGCAGGATGGCGCGGAGGGTGAACTCGGGACGGTTCTCAGAGGGTGAAACGAAGGGCTGAAACTCGGGCAAGGAAGGCCTCCCAGTGCGTACAGGCAGAATTGCAAGAACTGCTGAAATGGCGAGTGTAACAGCGCAGGGCAGGGGAATCCCAGTGCGGCGGCTCACTTCGGGCGAGCCGGACAGTGCAGGGTGTATCTCGGGAACCGCACGCCCATATAGCACGGAAGTACCAGGAAACTAAGCGGACGAAGACGGTTTTTCGATGGACAGCACGGGCGGAGTTCGTTGAAAATCCGAAAACGGCAATGTCTATTGCCGCTCACGACAGGATCAACAGAAACAAGGGAACTTAGAGGTGAGGCCGTGATTCATAGACTGAGCAAGACTTTGTTTGCCTTGGTTGCCTTGGCGCTGGCATTAACCGCCACCAGCCGGGCAGAGACGGTGATGACACACCACGTGCGTCAGGCCACTCGCGACGGCAGCGCGCGGCTGGTGGGACAAATGGCCGCCGGCCAGACGATGCATCTTGTGCTGACCTTGCCGCTGCGCAATGAGGACGCGCTGGACCGCTTCCTGCAGGATGTGTACAACCCGAACAGCCCGTCGTACCGGCATTTTCTCACCGTGGAGCAGTTCACGGCGGAGTTCGGGCCGACGCAGGATGACGTCAGCACGCTGGTGGACTTTGCCCGCACCCACGGGTTCACGGTCTCCAGCGTCTCCCCGAACCGGCTGAACGTGGAGGTAGTGGGAACAGCGGCCGCCGTGGAGAGCGCCCTGCACGTGAAGATGGGTCTCTACCAGCATCCCACGGAGAACCGGACCTTCTATGCACCGGACAAGGAGCCCACGCTGGACCTGCCCTTCCAGCTATGGCATATCTCCGGACTGGACAACTTCTCGATTCCGCGCCCGGCGGGGCTGGACAGGCGGCCGAGCACGCAGCAGTCCAACGCCACCGTCGGTTCGGGGCCTTCGGCCTCGTTCCTGGGCAGCGATATGCGCGCGGCCTACTACGGCACGGGGTCGCTCACGGGCAGCGGGCAGACGCTGGGCCTGCTGGAGTTTTACGGCACGGACCTGACCGACCTGAGCACCTATTACAAGAACGTGGGCCAGACGAATAACGTGCCAGTCACGCTGCTCTCGACCGACGGCACCAGCACCAGTTGCCTCTACTCGAGCGGCTGCGATGACACCGAGCAGACCCTGGACATGACCCAGGCGCTGGGCATGGCGCCGGGACTGGCCGAGCTGACAATGTATGTGGGTTCCACGGACGCGTCGATTCTGAATTCCATGGCGACGCGGAAGAGCCCGTATACCGGCAAGGTGGACGCGCAGCTGTCCTGCTCCTGGGCATGGACGCCGGCGGATCCGGGCACAGACGATCCGTACTACAAGGAGTTTGCGGCACAGGGGCAGAACTTCTTTGTGGCAGCGGGCGACTATGGCGCGTGGCCTACGCCCTCCAAGCCCTACTACTACCCCGCGGAAGACGCATTCGTGACGGCCGTGGGCGGAACCGATCTGTCGACCGGCTCCGCAGGCGGACCGTGGAGCGCGGAGAGCGCGTGGTCCAATGGCGGCGGCGGTGTCTCGCCGGACAAGATTGCGATTCCGTCGTGGCAGACGTCGACCGCCAGCAGCTGTTCCACCTGCTCGCAGACCTACCGCAATGCGCCTGACGTGGCGGCCAACGCAAACTACACGTTCTACGTTTGCGCCGACCAGACGACCTGCACGGCGAACTCATACGGTGGCACGAGCTTTGCCGCGCCGATGTGGGCCGGCTACCTGGCGCTGGCCAACCAGCAGGCGGTGGCCAACGGCTCCACGCCGCTGGGCTTTATTAACCCCACCCTATACACCATCGGCATGGGCTCGAGCTTTGACACGAACTTCCACGATATAACCAGCGGCAGCAACGGCTACTCGGCGGTGACGGGCTATGACCTGGCTACCGGCTGGGGCAGCCCGAACGGCGCAGCGCTCATCAACTCGCTGGCGGGCACCACGGCCACGGCGGGCTTCAGCCTGTCGGCCTCGCCAAGTTCGCTGTCGATTCTGCAGGGCAACTCGGGCAGCACGACGATTACCAGCGCAGTGACGGGCGGCTTCAGCTCGGCGGTTTCCCTCGCGGCTTCGGGTGCGCCCACGGGCGTGACGGTCAGCTTCAGCCCGACGTCGATTACCGGCAACGGCAGCTCGACAATGTCGGTCGTAGTGGGGTCCACGGTTACGGCCGGAACGTACCCCATCACGGTGACGGGCACCGGCGGCGGCCTGACGCAGACCACCACGGTCACGTTGACCGTGACCTCAACCAGCGCCACGTTCACGATAAGCGCCTCGCCGACGTCCATCACGGTCAAGCGTGGCAGCTCGGGCAACTTAACCATCTCCACCGCGGCTTCCGGCGGCTTCAACTCGTCGATCAGCCTGTCGGCCTCAGGCATGGGCAAGGGCACCAGCGTGAGCTTCAACCCCACCTCGATCGTGGGCACGGGCAGCTCGACGATGAAGATATCGGCCAACCGCAAGGCGGCAACCGGAAGCTTCACCATCACGGTTACCGGCTCAGGTGGCGGCGTAACGCAGAGCACAACGGTGGCGCTCACAGTGCAGTAACCCGAAGTTGCAGAAAGCCAGAGAGCCCGGGCCTTTGCGGTCCGGGCTTTTTGTGTGTGCGCCAGGGCGTAGATGGAGCACTTGGCGAAGATGGCCTCAAGCGCGTAGGGTAGGGTTCAGCCAACACATCCGGTTGGATGGAGAATCCAAATCAGCATGCAAAATCCGGCACAAACGCCCTCGCCTGTCCAGCGTCTTCTCTCGCTGGACGTGGTACGCGGCATCACGATCGCATTCATGATTATGGTGAACAACAACGGCGGCCCGGGCTCGTG
Source organism: Acidobacteriota bacterium (assembly GCA_021781495.1). GTDB lineage: Bacteria > Acidobacteriota > Terriglobia > Terriglobales > Acidobacteriaceae > Telmatobacter. The sequence continues at coordinate 17,277 of JAJXWS010000024.1, forward strand.
GCACTTCATGAACCACGCCGTCTGGAATGGCCTGACGCCGACAGACCTGGTCTTTCCCACCTTTGTGTTTGTGGTGGGCGTCTCCGTGGTGTTCGCGTTTGAGGCTCGCCTGGCCCGCGGCGCAACACGGGCCGAGCTGGCACGGCACACAGTGCAGCGCGCGGCGGTCCTGGTCCTGCTGGGCATCGTGGTCAACAGCTTTCCGCTGTTTGAGCTGCCGCACATGCGCTTTTACGGCGTGCTGCAGCGCATCGCCGTGTGCTACCTGGTGGTCGGCCTGTTCTATCTGTGGGACCAGCGCGCGTGGACCAAGGTAGCGGCGCTGGCGGTGTCGCTGGTGGGCTACTGGGTGCTGGTGCGCTGGGTGCCGATTCCGGGCGTGGGCCTGCCGGGGCGCGATGTTCCCTTCATGGACATGACGCAGAACCTGGTGTCGTGGATTGACCGCCACGTCTTCCCTTATCACCTGTATCTGAACGCGCCGGATCACAACGTGCGCGACCCGGAAGGACTGCTCAGCGATCTGCCGGCCATCGGCACGGCGCTCATGGGCATCCTGGCCGGACTGTGGCTGCGCACGCAAAAGACAATTGCCGAAAAGACGGCCGGGCTGGCCGGTGCTGCGATTGTAAGCCTGGCGCTGGGCTATCTGTGGTCGCTGGAGTTCCCGCTGAACAAGAACATGTGGACCAGCTCGTTTGTGCTGGTAGCGGGCGGCTACTCGCTGCTGCTGCTCACGCTCTGCTACTGGGCTGTGGAGCAGAAGGGCTGGCGCAAGGGCTGGACCTACGTGTGGATCGTCTTCGGCTCCAACGCAATCGGAGCGTACATGTTCAGCGAACTGCTGCCGAGCGCGCTATGGAATATCCACCTTGTCTCCAACGGAAAGCACGAGACCGGGATCACCTACATCTTTGCGCATGTGTTCGCGCACATTCCCAACCCAGGCTGGGCGGCCTTCTCGTACTCGGTCACATTTACGGCGGTATGCTTCATTCCCGTGTGGATCCTGTACCGGAAGAAGATCTTCCTGAAGGTGTAAGGAGAGCCGCGTGGTGGCAGCGCAGTCCAGACGGCGCGATCTGACGGAGCTGGGGATCGGCTACGCGCTCATTCTGCTGGTCATCTGGACGCCGCGCCCGGCGCAGCGCTGGCTGTACCTGGCCGCGCTGGCGTGGATTGTGTTCTCGTCGGTGCGGTCGTTTCCGGGGTGGAGCGCGCTGGGCATGCGCGTCAAGGGACTGTGGCCGTCGCTGTGGGTGGTGGTAGCGGCCGTGGCGGCAGCGGTTGCGGCGGTAACCGTGGCCGGGCAGCAGCACACGCTGCGCATGCCGCACACTTTGGCGCAGTGGGGCGCAATGTTCGGCGGCTACGCCATCTGGGCCATGGTGCAGGAATATCTGCTGCAGGGCTATTTTCTGCTGCGCCTGTTGCGGCTGCTGCCCAAAGCGCGTTGGGCCGCGCTGGCCGCCACGGGCATGTTTACGCTGGCGCATCTGCCCAACCCGGTTCTGACCGGGGTCACGCTGGTGTGGGGGCTGGTGGCGTGCACGGTGTTTGTGCGCTTTCGCAACCTGTATCCGCTGGCGGTGGCCCACGCCATCCTGGGAATTACCGTGTCCATTACGATTCCGCAAGCGGCACTGCACCACATGCGTGTAGGGCTGGGGTACTACCGCTATCGGCCGCCGGCGGCGCTTCAGCGCAGCCAGAGCGACCAGACTGTATCCACCGTGGCATGGGTGACGGCAGAGGCGGCAACGCGGCGCTCAGCCCTCCAGGCGCGCCCATAGAAGATGCCCGCCAGGGCCGCCAGCAGCACATAGCGCCAGTTGAAGCCCGCCGTGTGCTTGTTCCAGTGGGCCAACCCAAACAGCAACGCGGTCACAAGCAGCGCGGCGCGCGAACCAACGCGGCGCTCCAGCAGGTTCTGCAGCCAGCCGCGAAAGAACAGCTCCTCAGGAACAGCGATGAAGAAAAACGTGAACAGATAGGCCGCAACGGCACGCAGCGGCGAGGGCCAGCCCGCATGCACATGCAGAAAGCCGAGCGAGAGGCCCAGCGCAATGGCCACGGGTGCGTAGATGCTGAACTCGCGCAGGCCGATGCGGATGTCGCCCAGCCGCAGCCGAAGATCAAAGCCGACGTCGCCGAGCTGGCGCACGGAAAGAAAGGCGTACAGCCCCGCGTCCACCAGAAGCATCTTGCCAAGCGCGGCCAGCCCCTGCGGCCATGCGGGCTCGAACAGGCGCAGGTCCACGGCCAGACCCAGCGTGGCCAGCAGCAGGAAGTCGCGCCAGTTGCCGCGCTGTCCGGGGTCGACGATGCGTGCCGTGTGCATCAGCAGCGCAATGGCCACCGGCAGCAGCGCATACAAGACGAACCAGTGCCAGCGGAAGCCTCCGGCAGTAAGCGCCACCAGCGCATAGGGCAGGCACAGCAGCGCGGGCGCGGCAAAGCGGGCTGCGGGCGGCATGCGCTGCGCCGCGGCTGCAAAGCGCTCCGGCAGAAACGCCGCGCCAAGCATGGGCAGCAGGCTGAGCAGCGCTGCGGCAAGAATAGCGGGCGTAAGCAGGGAAGTGGATGGCATAGTAACGCTCAGGGCTCGGTTGCCACGGGCTTGATGGGGCGGAGGAGCCACAGCAGAAGCAGCGCAAACAGCAGGCCTCCCACGGTGAACTTGAGCCATACCGGAGCGTGCGAAGGCGAGAAGAATCCCTCCAGTGTGCCCGCCACGATGAGCATGGGAATGATCCCGGAAACAAGGCGCGTGGCCTGAATCCCGCCCCGCGCAACCGAGTCGCGCCAGCGCAGGCTGCCGGGGAAGAGCATGGCATGGCCCAGGCGAAAGCCCGCTGCCCCGGCGATAAGGATCGAGGGCAGCTCCAGCGAGCCATGCGGCGCCACAAAGCTCCACAGCGCCACAGACATGCCGTACTGGTGGCAGGCCGCGCCAATCACGCCCAGCATCATGCCGTTCACGTAGAGGTAGTAGAACGTGCCAATGCCAAACAGAATGCCGCCTGCAAACGTCACAAAGCTCACCGTCAGATTGTTGGTCATGATCTGGCTGGAGGCCATCGGAGCCATGGAGACCACGGACCGGGTCCACATCTCGTGGCGCTCCATGGTGGCCACCATCTGCGGACCGATGAAGTGACGCATGAACTCCGGCCGCGCGCTGGTGAGCACCGCGCCAAACAGGCCCCAGGCAACCGAGATCAGCAGCGACGCGACCACGTAGGGCAGATTCTCCTGGAAGATGGCCGGGTACTCATCGCGCAGAAAGCGGAGAAGCGTGCGGAGGCTGGCCTTGCGTCCGGAGTAGACGATGGGATGCGCGCGCGCCAGCAACTGGTTTACGTGGTCGGCGTAGGTGCGCGCTGTTGCGTCGCGGCGCAGCACAGAGAGGTCAGCCGCGGCCTGGCGATAGAGCAGCGCCAGCTCCTGCAGTTCCGCGCGCGAGAGCTGTCCGAGCCCGCCCTGGTCCGACTGCGCCAGCAGGTTAGCCAGCCTCTCCCAGTGTGGCCGCCGCTTCCGGATCCATTGATTGGATAGAATGTGCGCCATGGAGCAGAATTCAGACCAGCTTAGCATTGAAACGCCGGAACTCGTTCCCATCCAGATGCCGCTGGCGGGCATCGGCAGCCGATTTATCGCGGTGCTCGTCGATACCCTCATCTGGCTGGCCGTCGTGCTGGTGCTGTGGCTCATCCTCTACCTTCTGCTGCCGGGCATCCTGGCGTTCTCGCGGCGCTCCGCGCAGTGGGCGGTGGCCATCCATGTGTTTCTGCTGTTCGCCATCAACTGGGGTTACTTCACGTTGTTTGAGGCTTTCTGGAACGGGCGCACGCCGGGCAAGCGCGTCGCGGGCATCCGGGTGATTCAAAGCTCCGGGCGCGCCATCGGACTGATCGAATCCATGGCACGCAACCTCATTCGCTATGTGGACCAGATTCCCTTCTTCTACGCCGTCGGGGTGATTGCGGTGTTTGCCACGCGGCAGCATCAGCGGCTGGGCGACCTGGCCGCGGGAACGCTGGTGGTGCGCGACCGCGAGCAGGAGACGCCGCTGTGGAGCGACGGAGGCGCGCGCAGCCTTACGGCATTCTCGGCCCATGCGCCCATGCCGGAGCCGCCGCCCGCCTTTGTGCTGCCCGCGCATGGCATCGCGCGGCTCTCGGCCGCCGACCTGGAGGTGATGGAGGGATTCTTTGCGCGGCGGCTGGACCTGTCCGTGGCCACGCGCGAGTCGCTGGCGCGGCGCATTGCGGATGCGATCCAGGCGAAGTGCGGCGTGGAACCGCCCGCCGGTGCCAGTGCGGAGACTTATCTGGAAGTGGTGGCGCGGCAGCTACGCGACCTGGCCCGCATGCAGTGAAAGACCGAGCTCGCGGGCAACGCGCCGGAGCAGGACGAACGAGAGCTGTTTATCTGTGGTGATGGGAGTGCGGCGCGCGCGCATTCTCCTGAATCAGCAGGTTCGACAGTGCCTTCTCCGGACACAGGTGGTGTTTCTCCACCCACTCCAGCTCCTCGGGAGTCTGCACGGCCGAGGCAACCGTTATAAAGCAGTGGAGGCATTGCGTGTTGTAGGTGCCGTTGTCGTTCTGGCTGCGTTTGTACATGGTCCCTCGTTACCACGAGAAAGATTTTTCGATAGTACCCACGTATGAAATCTCCCGAACGTGACGCGCGTCACGGAGTTCTGTGAGGATGTGGTTCGAGAAGTGATCCAGCTTGCTATGGCTCCATGCTGGCTTCGCGCACGGCATCGCGGCGTACCTGCCAGCAGGGATTCAGCCCGCCCTGCGAAAAGAGCGAGATGGAGCAGGGCACATCCGCAGCGCCCAGCGGATCAAACTCGCGCTTGTTGCCCTTGAGCGGAACCGTGACGTAGCGGTTCACGGTGATGTGGCTGGCGGGCGAGCCGCGCAGCAGAAAGACCGCCCAGTCGCCTGCGTACACCAGCACAAAGCCAGCGACGAGCGCGAGGATGCTCCAACGCAGCCAGCGCGCGATCATGCGCGGCGGCCCTTCGCGGGTTCGAAAACGGGGCAGACAGGAACGTGCGTGTCAGGAATGGCCATGCCTTTGGCAATAGCGTACCGGATGCCGGCGGCGATGCGCGAGCTACGCGGGAACCGCTGCCGGGCGCGGCGCCCCCTCCGGCAGGATGAGACGGCTCGGCGCGCAGCAGGCTCGGCTCAGGCGCGTCAGATCCGCCTGCATCAGCTTGTCATTGCGCAGTGTGCTGAGCACGGCGGCAAGGATTTCGGTGGCTCCCGCGTCGCTGGGCTGGCTCAGGCTGTAGTGGATCCACTTGCCCTCGCGGCGCGCCGCCACCAGACCAGCCCGGCGCAGATAAGCCAGGTGGCGGGAAATCTTGGGCTGGCTCTGTCGCAGGATCTCCACCAGGTAGCAGACGCAGACCTCGCGGCCGGCAATGAGGTTGAGCAGGCGCAGGCGCGTGGGGTCGGCCAGTGCGGCAAACAGCCCGGCCATGTCGGGCGATTTTGGGGAACGGCTCATGGGGATATTATATGCGCGTTGACATATGTGTGGACGCAAAATATATTTGTGTAAGCGAATGTGAGGTGTCCGCATGGAAACAGCAGGCTCGGTCAGGGAACAAGTGAAGGAAAAGTATGGCGCGGCGGCGCGCCAGGTGCAGCAGAGCAGCGAGGCGGCGTGTTGCAACCCGTCCTTCAGTTGCTGCGACCCGATCACGATCAATCTTTACAGCGAATCAGAGAAGCGCGGACTGCCCGCAAACGCGGTGCTGGCCTCGCTGGGCTGCGGCAATCCCACGGCGCTGATTGATCTGAAGCAGGGTGAGACGGTGCTGGACCTGGGCTCGGGCGGCGGCATTGATGTGCTGCTCTCTGCCAAGCGCGTAGGGCCTTCGGGCAAGGCCTATGGCCTGGATATGACCGACGACATGCTGGCGCTGGCGCGCGAAAATCAGCGGCAGGCTGGCGTGGAGAACGTGGAGTTCCTGAAGGGCGAGATCGAGCATATTCCGCTTCCGGACGCCTCCGTGGACGTGGTGATCTCCAACTGCGTCATCAATCTATCTTCGGACAAGAGCCTTGTGCTGCGCGAGGCATTCCGCGTACTCAAGCCGGGCGGCCGCTTCGCCGTGTCAGACGTGGTGGCGCGGGGCGAGGTTCCCGCCGAGGTGCGCAAGAGCATGGCGATGTGGGTGGGCTGCATTGCCGGCGCGCTGGAAGAGCAGGAGTACACGGCGAAGCTCGCCGATGCAGGCTTTGCCGGCATCTCCGTGGAGCCGACGCGCGTGTACGACATTGAGGATGCGCGGCAGTTTCTGGAAGAGGCAGGCGTGGATGTGGACGCGGTAGCCGCGCAGGCCGCGGGCTCGCTGATGAGCGCCTTTGTGCGCGCCACCAAGCCGGGAGCCGCGTGCTGCGGGTCCAGCTGCTGCTGCAACTAAAAAGCGGACGAGGACAAAGCGGATGCAACGACCATTCAACGTGCTGGTGCTGTGCACGGGCAACTCCGCGCGCAGCATTCTGGGCGAGGCGCTGTTCAACATGCTGGGCGCAGGCCGCTTTCAGGCCTACAGCGCGGGCAGCCATCCCGCCGGCCGGGTGAATCCGTTTGCGCTGGAGCTGCTGGCGGAGATGGGCTATCCCGTGGAGGCGCTGCGCAGCAAGAGCTGGGATGAGTTTGCGCAGCCTGGCTCGCCGCAGATGGACTTCATCGTCACCGTGTGCGACAACGCCGCGGGCGAGGTGTGCCCGGTGTGGCCGGGCAGGCCCGTCACGGCGCACTGGGGATTTCCCGACCCGGCGGCCGTGCAGGGCAGCGACGCAGAGAAGCGCGCCGCCTTCAAGCGCACGCTGGGGCAGATTCGCCGCCGCGTGGAGCTGTTCCTCAGCCTGCCGCTGGAGACCATGGAGCGCATAGCTGTGGAAGACCGCATGCGCGCCATTGGCCGCGTTCCGAGTGAGGAGCAGCTATGACGTTGACTCCCCAGGCGTGCTGCGATCCATCTGCCACGCAGCGTGCGGCAAGGCTCTCTTTTTTGGATCGCTACCTGACACTGTGGATCTTTCTTGCCATGGCTGCGGGTGTGGCGCTGGGGCGCTTTGTGCCCGCTGTGCCGGCCCTGCTGCAACGCTTCCAGGCGGGCACCACCAACCTGCCCATCGCCGTGGGACTGATCCTGATGATGTATCCGCCGCTGGCCAAGGTGCAGTATGAGCGGCTGGGCGATGTCTTCCGCAACCGGCGCGTGCTGGGGCTCTCCCTGGTGCAGAACTGGGTGATTGGGCCGCTGGTGATGTTCGTGCTGGCGGTGGTGTTTCTGCACAACTACCCGGAGTACAGGACGGGTCTGATCCTGATCGGACTGGCGCGCTGCATTGCCATGGTGATTGTGTGGAATGAGCTGGCGCGCGGAGACACCGACTACGCGGCCGGCCTGGTGGCCTTCAACAGCGTCTTTCAGGTGCTGTTTTACAGCGTGTATGCGTGGTTCTTTCTGGCCGTGCTGCCGCCGCTGGTGGGCCTGAAGAGCGTGGTGGTCGATATCCGCATGAGCCAGATTGCGGAGAGCGTGTTTATCTACCTGGGCATTCCCTTCCTGGCAGGCATGCTCACGCGCCTTGTGCTGCTGCGCGCCAAGGGGCGCGACTGGTACCAGACGCGGTTTGTGCCCGCCATCAGCCCGCTCACGCTCACGGCGCTGCTGTTCACCATCGTGGTCATGTTCAGCCTGAAGGGCAACCTGATTGTGCAGCTTCCGCTGGACGTGCTGCGCATCGCCGTTCCGCTGCTCATCTACTTTGTGGTGATGTTCTTCGTGAGCTTCTGGATGGGGCGCAAGGTGGGCGCGGATTACTCCAAGACCGCAACCCTCTCCTTTACCGCCGCCAGCAACAACTTCGAACTGGCCATTGCGGTGGCCGTGGCTGTCTTCGGGCTCAACTCCGGCGCGGCGTTTGCCGCAGTGATTGGCCCACTGGTCGAGGTGCCCGCGCTGATTCTGCTGGTGCAGGTGGCGCAGTGGATGCAGAGACGTTGGTTTGCGACGGGTCCTGAAGGTGACGCGGCGTTGCCAGATTAATGCGTGCAACCCGCGTGCATACTTCTGGCCATAAGTTTGTTTCGTCGCCTAGTTCATAAATGCTCGTGTTAGCCTTTGAGCACGATGCGGGTTACTATGCTGCTGTTTCTCGTCCTGACAGCGTGGCTCATGGCATCTGGGCCAGTTGCGTATGGGGCTTCAAAGAAGCCACAGGAGGACCCTAACGCACTGCTGGCGAAGGCCTCTCCCTTCTATGACTTCTCGTCACCCGAGTTGAAGCCATGGCATCTGAAGATAAGCTATGAACTCTATGACGAAGAGGGCAAGCCGTCCGAGCAGGGGACCTTCGAATACTGGTGGGCCTCGCCCAAGGTCTATCGCAGTACGTGGACGCGTCCAGGAGCGACACTCAGCCGGTGGCACACAGCAAATGGCATGCATGCAACGAAGAGCAGTGGCGAACGACTGAGCTTTTTTGAGAAGAATCTCGCTTCGGACCTTATTTCACCGCTTCCCCAAACGATCACGCCTGATTCCATCAAGATGGCGTTGACCTTCAAGACAATCAATGTCGGCAAATTCGTTCTGCCGTGCATTGCGCAGGGTCCGGACAATGCCGGGCGGATGATCGCACCAGATGTACAAGCGATCTTTGCCACCACCTACTGCTTCGACGAACGATCTAACGCGCTGCTGGTGAAATATTCCTATGGCGTAATCACAACCGAATTCAGCGAGATCAAGAAGGTGCAGGGCCGCTACCTTCCGTTCATGATCACGATATTCGGTGGGGAGCAAAAGAGGTTCTCGGCCACGGTCAAGGAGGTTGAGGGGATAAGCCCTACGGATCCGAATCTTGAGCCTCCCAAGGATTCCCTGGTAGCGGATGTTCCCAGAGTGGCTCTTTCTGAAGCGGTTACCAGAGGAGCAATCGTTCAAAAGACAAAGCCGGAATATCCACTGCCGGCCAAAATGGAAAATCTACAGGGTGCAGTACTTCTGTCCGTACTTATCGGGACAGATGGGAAGGTGCGCGACATTGAGGTGATTTCGTCACCTTCTCCACTACTGACCGATTCGGCAGTCAAGGCGGTTTCGCACTGGGAGTACAAACCTTACTTGCTGGGCGGCAAGCCTGTCGAAACGTTTACGACGATTGAGATTTTCTTTTCCCTGAGAAGATAGCGGACGATTTCCGAACGCAAACGCATTGGGCCAGCCGCGGTGGCTGGCCTGTCGCTTTGTGGCTTTGCGCAGCAGCTAAGCGTGAATGGAGGCGGCGCGCGGCGAGATGCCGCTGAGCTCCGCGGCGCGGGCCTCGGCGTAGGCGGCGGCGCCCATCAGCGCGGCGCGGCTTTCCAGAATCACGCGCACCGGCATGTTGATGAGCAACTGGCTCAGGCGGCCCTTGTCTGTAAACGCGCGCATGAAGGTGCCGTCCTTCAGCTTTTCAAGAATGCGCGGCGCGATGCCGCCGCCGATGTACAAGCCGCCCACGGAGAGAATCTTGAGCGCCATGTTGCCGGCCTCGGCCCCGTAGGCTGAGACAAACATATCCAGCGTCTTCTCGCAGATTTCGCTTTTGGCGGCCAGCGCCAGCTCCGTAATCACGGCGTTGGGATCTTCCTTGGCCATGCGCTCGGCCAGCCAGGCGGGCTCTTCCAGCCCGCGCACCTCGCGCAGGAACTCGTAGATGTTGGTGAGGCCCATGCCGCTCACCACGCGCTCAAAGCTGATGCGTCCGTTGTACTTCTGCTTCAGGAAGCGGAGCAGGTCAATCTCGTCCTCGTTGCGCGGGGCAAAGTCCACGTGGCCGCCCTCGGAGGGGTAGGGCTGGTGGCTGCGCCCGTTCCATGCCAGGAAGGCCTCGCCCAAGCCGGTTCCGGCGGAGACCAGGGCGCGGTTGCCAATCTGGCTGGGGTCGCCCTCGCTCAGGGTGTAGACCTGGTCGCCTGCAAGCTCGCTGATGCCATAGCCGTTGGCCTCAAGGTCGTTGATAAGAAAGACGTGCTGGATGCCGAGGCCGGTGGAGAGCTCGCGGCTGTCGAGTGTCCAGGGCAGGTTGGTCAGGCGGAGGCGGCCATCGCGCACGGGGCCGGGCACGCCAAAGCAGGCTGCGGTGACCTCTTCCGTGCTCAGAAACTGGCGGACTATCTCTTCCAGCCCGCCGTACTCCTTGGCCGCAAAGCGTTCATCCCGTGTAATTTGCAGCTTTCCGTTGCTGAAGTCATACAGCGCCAGGTGGACTTTGGTGCCCCCGACGTCGCCTGCAAGAATCATCGTTCCCTCTCCAAAACCCCACAGCCTTCGCCATTCGTCGCGGGCAGAAGCGCGGCAGCAGCCTTATCCAGAATCAGTGTGAGTATACCGCCTGAGGGCCATATCAGTTGACTGGGCAAACGCTCCGGGTCGCGGGCGCCGGTGAAGACCTCATGGACCACCTGCGCCTTGTCTGCCCCGCCAATGAGGAAAAAGACCGAGCTGGCATGGTTGATGACCGGCCAGGTGAGGGTAATGCGCCAGGTATCCTTCTGCGGAACGTGATTGGCGGTCACCAGGCGGCCCATCTCATGGATGGCCTCGGTGTAGGGAAACAGCGAGGCAGTGTGGCCGTCGGGGCCCATGCCCAGCGCGATCAGGTCAAAGCGCGGGCTCTCGGCGCCTTCCAGACGAAAGGTGTTGCGCAACAGTGACTCGTAGCGGGCGGCGGCCACGTCCGGGGCCAGTTCGCCCTCCATGCGGTGGATGCGCTCGGAGGGCAGCGGCACCTCGTCGAGCATGGCTTCACGGGTCATGTGGTAGTTGCTGTCCGGGTCGCCGGGCGGCACGCAGCGCTCATCCACCCAGTAGAGGTCCATGGCGTGCCACGGCATGCGCGCGCGCCAGGGCTGGCCGGGGTCGGCCAGCAGGCGAAAGGCTGCCTTGGGCGTGGAGCCGCCGCTGATGGCGATGCGGGCGCGGCCGCGGCGGGCCACCGCGGCTTCCGTGACCTGGGTGAAGTGCTCCGCGGCGCGGCGGGCCAGCGCATCGGCATCCTGCACAACGTGGTAGTCGATTCTGAGCTTGCTGGGCATGGAGTTCGCTCCCTTGTGCAATGTTCTGCTTTCTACGTTACATGGCTGCCGCCGCGGTTATGCGCCGTTGTGCCGGACCCGAGCCAGGGCTGGCTCCTGCGCCGCAGCTTCGCTGGACGGCGTGCTCAGCGGCAGGGTGAGCTCGATGCGCGCGCCGCCGTTCTCGCGATTTGTGGCGGAGACGGTGCCCCCATGCGCGCGGACCACCGCATCCACAAAGGCAAGGCCAAGGCCGTGCCCGCTGGACTCCCTGCCCTTCACGCGGCGCTCAAACAGGTGCTCGCGAACCTCCGGCGCAAAGCCGGGGCCATCGTCCTCCACCGTCAGCACGGCCTCGTCGTTCGCGGTGCGCAGGCTTACCGTCACGGTGCAGGAAGCGGGCAGATGCTTCATCTCGTTGTCGAACAGGTTGGCGACCATGCGGTGGATGAGGGCTTCATCGGCGCGGATCCGGAGCGTGCCTGTGCTGTGGAGCTGCACGCGCAGGCCGCGCTCGAACATCGAGGGTTCGTAGAGGTCGATCATGGCGCGGAGCAGCTCGTCCAGGTCGAGTTCGCTGCGCGACAGGCGCAGCGCGTCGGCGCGGGCCTCGGCCACGTCAAGCGAGGTGTTCAGGAACTCGGTCAGCCGGTCGAGCTCCTCAATGGCGGCAACGATGGGCTCGGCCTGCTCGCCGTGCGTGGCCGCGGAGAGGGACATCTCCAGCTTGCCGCGAATGGCGGTCAGCGGACTGCGCAGGTCGTGCGCCAGTGAGTCTGTTATGGTGTGGAGCTGATGCACTGAGCTCTGGATGCGGTCAAGCATGCGATTGAGCGTGCGCGCCAGGTGTCCCACCTCATCGTTGCGGTCGCTGGTGGGGACGCGCGCGTCCAGGTCGGAGTGGCCGATGCGCGACGCCGCCTCGGTAATCTGGCGGACGTGGCTGAGCATGCGGCGCGTGGTGTAGAAGACGATCAAGAAGCCCAGCAACACCAGCAGCAGCCACAGCAGGATGAAGCGATAGCGAAGATGGCGCAGAACCCTCAGCTGGTCGCGCTCTGAGAGGCCCAGGTAGATGAGGCTCCCATCCTCAATCCGCATGGAGGCCACGCGAAAAGGCACGCCGTAGCCGGGCACGTGCACGTCCGTGGGGTGGTCGGGCAGGATGTGCCCCTGCTGAATGGCCTGCAGATAGGGAGCGCTGTCGCCGGCGCCCACCCACAGGCGCAGTGAGCCGTCCGCGCCGGTCTGCAGAAAGAAGACGGAGTCGTTCGACCTGCTGTCGGACATGAAGCGGTTCGGCACTTCCTTGCCGGCCAGCTCGGCCACCTCGCCCACCACGCGATCGTAGAGGGCGTTCTTGGGCGTATGCTCGGCCACGTCGCCCAGCACTTCCACCTCGCCGGCGAGCCATGCATCGCTGCGGCGCTGGATGTCACTGGCCACAAAGCGGTGCAGAAAGAGAAAGACGAGCAGCGTGCCGCAGGCAAAGGCCAGTGTGGGCCACAGCGAGATGCGCCAGGCCGCGCTGCGCACCACGGGATTAGCGGTCCTTGAGGACATAGCCCACTCCCCGCAGCGTGCGAATCAGGGGCTGCTGCGACTTGCCGTCCACCTTGCCGCGCAGGCGGTAAATATGGACATCCACAACGTTTGTGTCCGGCTGAATGCGCATGCCCCACACCTTGTCCAGAATCATGGAGCGGGTGACGACGCGGCCCGCATTGCGCACCAGGTACTCCAGCAGGACGAACTCCTGCGGCGTCAGTTGCAGCAGCTGGCCGGAACGCCGCGCCTCGCGCCGCAGCAGGTCGAGTTCAAGATCGAGCACGCGCAGGCGCGTGGCCTCAGCGCTGGCGGGTGTGTTGCGCTTGAGCAGGTTGCGCAGCCGCGCCAGCAGCTCGGCCAGCGCAAACGGTTTGGTCAGGTAGTCGTCGCCGCCCTGCTCCAGGCCGCGCACGCGGTCATCCACTGAGCGGCGCGCGGAGAGAATCAGCACCGGCGCGCTCACGCCGATCTGGCGCAGGCGCAGGATGAGGCTGATGCCGTCCTGGTCGGGCAGGCCGAGGTCCACGACGAGGATGTCGTAGGTCGCTTCCAGGGCAAGCTTCTCCGCCGTCTTTCCATCGGCGGCCACGTCCACCTGGTAGCCGGCCTCGGCCAGCGAGTGGCGCAGAAATGCCTGAATATCGTGTTCGTCCTCGACAAGAAGAAGCCGCATGATTGGATATTAGTGCAATCGGCGAGCAGGCGCAGCGCCACAGGCCGCGCTTTGCCGGCCACGGCGGAGCGCGCCGGCCGCTTGAATGAAGAATTTGTCATGGGAGAGTCGAACGGCTGTCATCTGTCTTCAATATGCTGGAATGAAAGGCCAATCCCCGCAGAATTCATCGCTCGGCCGCATGGAAAATGAACAAATTGTCATCGAATCTGCCCGCGTGCGGCGCTTTCCCGCGGCCCCACCTTTGCGTCTTATCCAGTAGCGTTTCGGCTCACGGCCGCAGAGCGGCGGTCGTGTCTTCCCCTGTAGTTCCGAACTCAAACCAACCCAGGAAGATCAGGCAGCAAGTGAAACCGTATTCCGGCCAGGGCGAGCAGAGCGCCGTGCAGTTGCAGGACATGTTTCGTGTGTCCATGCCGCTGCCGGGGCAACTTGAGCAGCACTTTCAGGCGGCGCTGTGCCACGTGCTGCAGAATCCCGGCAGCCTGGTGCGGCCGCGCATGGTGCTACAGGTGGCGGCGACCTACGCGCTGGAAGAGACAGCGGCCAATCATCTGGCCATTGCGCTCGAATATTTTCATACCGCATCGCTGATCTTTGACGACCTGCCCTGCATGGACAACGCGACGCATCGCCGCGGCGCGCCATGCACGCATGTTGCCTTTGGCGAGACCACGGCGATCCTGACCGCACTGGCGCTGATCAATCGCGCCTATGCCCTCACGTGGAAGGCGCTGGCCGCCTGTCCGCAGCAGCGCCAGTCACTCGGCATGGAGTATCTGGAGCGGCGTCTGGGCGTGGAAGGTCTGCTGAATGGGCAGAGCCTTGACCTGCACTACTCCGCGCTGCCGCACACGCGGGCCACCACAGAGCGCATTGCGATGGGCAAGACGGTTTCGCTCATCCGGCTTACCCTGGTGCTGCCGGCGCTGCTGGCGGGCGCGCCGCTGCGCGAGGTGCAGTTGCTGGAGCGCATCTCCACCTGCTGGGGGTTGAGCTATCAGATGGTGGACGACCTGAAGGACGTGCTGCAAAGCGCGGATGAGACCGGCAAGACGGCAGCGCGCGACGTGCTGCTCGACCGGCCCAACGTGGCTGCGGCCATCGGCGTGGAGGGCGCGGTGGAGCGGCTGACCCGGCTGATGCGCGTCGGCGATACAACTCTGCGGCGGCTGCTGGCACGGAACCCCGGGCTGGAGTTTCTGGGCAGGCTGCGCCAGGACCTGCAGGGAGAGCTGAGCCGGGTGACGGCGAACGCTGCGGAATTGAGCGCGAGCGCAATGGCATGATCTTCCTCAAGCTGATCGTTACAAATCTTCGGCGGCACCGCATCCGGTCCTTCATCAGCGTTGCGGGCATCGCGTTCAGCGTGGCAGCCATGTTGACGGTGGTCACCATCCTGCAGGGCGCGATCGGCATGTTCTCGAACATCCTTTCGAGCGACAGCCAGATCATTGTGTTTGAGCGCAACGTCTCCGACCTGTTCTTCAGCAACGTTCCGCCCTCGGTGTCCGCTCAGGTGGCCCAGTGGCCGATGGTGCAGCACGCTGATCCGGTGCTGTTCGGCATCGTGTCCAGCGCCGACCATCCCATCATTACGTGCTTTGGCGTGACGGCCGAGGATGCGCGCATCCGCAAGGCAACGTGGCTCGCCGGCGATCGCGGCAGCTTTGCGCAGCACCCGGACGACGTGGTGCTGGGCGCGCGCGCGGCGGAGTTCCTGAACGCGGGCGTGGGCAGCGATGTGCCCATCGGGCACGGCGTATTTCACGTCATCGGCATCTTGAAGACCGCCAATGGATTTGAAGACGGCGGCGTGTTCATGCCCATCGTGGCTGCGCAAAGCTTCTTTCACAAGGACGGCTCCTCGGTGATTACCGTGAAGCTGCGCAGCAAGGACGACACCGCAGCCTTCAAGCAGATGGTGCGCGAGCACTATCCCAGCCTGATTGCGCTGGAGGATGCGGAGTTCTCGCGCTCCTACTCGCAGTTCAAGATTCTCAAGGCTACGGCGTGGGCGGTGGGCGGCTGCGGACTGCTGCTCGGCGGCCTGGGCGTGGCAAACACGATGATCATGTCCGTCTTCACGCGCATCCGCGAGATTGCGATTCTGCGCGTGAATGGATTCTCAAACACGCAGATTGCCGCAATGATTTTTGGCGAGTCTTCCATTGTGTCGGTCTTCGGCGCGTTTGTCGGTCTCGGGATCGGCATCGGGATACTGTTCGCGCTGAAACATGTACCGGCGCTGGATGGCTACGTGGACGCCACGCTGCGGCCGCTGATTCTGCTGATCGTGGTGGTGCTTGCATTTCTGACCGGCGTGGCCGGAGCGCTGTATCCGGCGCTCTATGCCATGCGCATCCGTGCGGTGGAGGCGCTGCGATTCGAATGACGTCGCCCGGCATCGCAATCAAGAACAGCGGCGCGGTGGTGCTGCGCGCTCAGGATGTGTGGAAGAGCTACGACGATGGCGCAATCGCCGTGCTGCGCGGCGTGGATTTTGAAGCGCGCGCGGGCGAGACGGTGGCGCTCTGCGGCCCATCCGGCTGCGGCAAAAGCACGTTGCTGCACCTGTTCGGCGGGCTTGACGAGCCGGACCGCGGCCATGTGAGCGTGAACAACGTTGCGGTGAATCGCCACCGTAACCTGCTGCGACTGTTGCGCCACGAGATAGGCTTCGTTTTCCAGCTGCATAACCTGATTCCCGATCTGACGCTCGAAGAGAACTGCATGATTCCAGCAGTTGCCGCGGGAACGGATAAGCACGTCGCGCGGGAGCGGTTGCACGAGCTGGCGGAGCGCACCGGGCTGGAGCATCGGCTGGGCCATCGCATCCAGAAGCTCTCCGGCGGCGAGCGCCAGCGGACAGCGCTGTGCCGCGCGCTGATGAACCGGCCGAAGATTCTGCTGGCCGATGAGCCAACCGGGTCGCTGGATGAGAAGACCAGCGCCACGGTCTTTGATCTGCTGCTGGATGTGGCAGCCAACGAAGGCGTAACGCTGCTGATGGCCACGCACGACCGCGGCCTCGCCGAGCGCTGCGACCGCCTGCTGGAGATGCACGACGGGAGGATCCATGAGCCCCGGCGCGCATAGCGCGCCTGCATCCTCGCCGGGGCTGGCGAGCGCGGCGTGGCACAGCCTGCTGTGGCTGGTGATCGGCAACGCCATCGGCTGCATGGTTGCCCTGCTGCTGTTGATGCCCGCATGGAATGCGTGGCTGGGCGAGTGGACCTATGGCCGCTGGATCATGGTCCACATGAACGTGATGCTCTACGGCTGGAGCAGCCTGCCGCTCGTAGGCTTTCTGCTGGTCGTGTACGGAGCCGACCGCGGACCGCTGGCGCCGTGGTGCAGGCCGGTGCTGTGGGCGTGGTCTGCTGCGCTTGGCGTCGGAGCGCTCACATGGCTCTCGGGCCAGTCGAGCGGCAAGCTCTTTCTGGACTGGTCCGGCTATGCGCGTGTGCTGTTTCCGCTGGCCATTGGCGCGGTGTGGGCGTTGCTGGCGGCTGCGTTTGTGCGCGTGCGGGCAGCGGACAGCCATGCGTCGAGAGCCGCGCGCGCGGCAAAGCTGCTGGGCCTGGCGCTGCTGCTGGCGGTGCCGTTTACCATCTACATCGCATCGAGCCCCGGCCTCTATCCGCCCATCAATCCAGACACGGGCGGGCCAACGGCTGCCAGCCAGCTTGAGTCTTCGCTGATGGCGGTCGCGATTCTGCTGATGCTTCCCTTCGGCCTCACGCAGCAAAAGCCGCAGCGGCGGCACGTGATTCCGTATGCATGGCTCGCACTTGGCGCCGAGTCGTTGCTGTGCGTGGCCATGGGCCGCGCGGATGTGAGCCATCACAGCCCGGCGCAGTTTCTCAGCCTGGGATGCCTGCTGGTGTGGGTGCCGCTCACGCCTGCGTATTATGCAGCCTTTGCGTGGAACGCTAACACCCGCGGGTGGCGCAAGGCCATGCTCGCGTGGTGGGTGCTGCTGCTGGTGAGCGGATGGGTCATGTTCCTGCCCGGCGTGCTGGACAACTTCAAATTTACAGACGGCCTTGTGGGCCACTCGTTTGTGGCCATGGCTGGATTTACCTCCGCGCTTCTGATCTTCGTGCTGGTGCAACTGATGGGCGAGGACGGCTGGATCTTCACGCGGAGCTGGTCATTCCACCTGTGGAACTGGAGCGTGCTGGGCTACGTGGCGTTGATGATGCTGGCGGGCTGGCTTGAGGGCAATGATCCTGCGTTTACCATCGTGCCCGGCGTCGCGCGCAACGCGCTCTATACGCTGCGCCTGATGAGTGGCATCATGATGCTGGTTGCCTCACTGGAGTGGTTTGCGGCAGCCACTGAGGTGCTGCGTCAGCAGCAAGCGGCGCAGCAATTTGCGGTGCGGGAGAAGACAGCATGAAACGTTTCATCCTGCTGGGATATCAGGTGGCGGCGGGCGGCGCAGATGCGCTGACCGGCGCGCTGCTCGTAGCGGAACCGGCGCTGGCGCTCCAGTGGATGGGCCTGCGGGCGCCCGCCGATGCGATGCCATTTATTGCCTACATCGGCTCTTTTGTGCTGGCGGTTGGCCTGTGCTATCTGTACGGCGCCATGCTGGTGTGGCGCTGCGGCTGCATCTCAAAGGTGGAAACCATCTGGCTGCTCACGGCCATCGTGCGCATATCCGTGGCGGCATTCGTGTTTACCAGCGTGCTCTCCAGAGCGCTGGACGTGGGCTGGAGCACGGTAGGCGTGTTTGACTGCGCATGCGCACTCATCCAGGCCGTGGGCCTGCGCAAAGGCTGGCTGCTGCATGTGGAGGGATAGAGAGCAGGGCACTGGATGGCAGGGCGCGAGCCTGGTCGCCATCACGTACGTCTACTTTCTCATCTTTGCGCAGTTTGCTTTTCTGCACCGGCTGGACGCACTCGGTATTACGGGAACGCATCTCAAGGCCGTGATGGCGGCGATGGCGCTGGGCGGCGTGGGCCTTAGCCTGCTGGCTCCGCGCACGCAGCGCTGGGCATCGCCGCGCCTGCGGGTGCGCGTGGGGCTTGCGGTTTGCGCTGCTGCTGCATTTCTCGCGCTGCTGCCGCTCGGCACCGCGGCTGGCTTTGGAGTGGCGCTGCTTATCGGCGCGGGACTCGGCCTGCTGACAGTCACGCTGGTCACGCATCTGCGCCAGTGGTCGGGCAGCCATCCGCTCTTTAAGGTGGCGCTGGGCACGGGCACGGGCTATCTGCTCTGCAACATTCCGCCGTTCTTTGCCGCAAGCGCGCAGGTGCATGCAGTGGCGGCCGGTCTGCTTTGCGCTGCGGGCATCGGGATCGTGCCGCTCGATGCGGCCGAGCAGCCTGCGGAGGCCATCGCCGCGCCGCGCCGCTCGCTGCCGTTTCCGCTGGTGGTGGCCTGCTTTGCCGCGCTGGTGTGGCTGGACTCTGCCGCGTTCTTCATCATTCAAAACACGCCGTTGCTCAAGGCCGGCACGTGGCAGGGCACGGCGCATCTGTGGGTTAATGCTGTGCTGCACTGGAGCGCGGCGCTGGCCAGCGCGTGGCTGCTCACGCGCCGTGGCCTGGGCTTTGTGCTCTCCGCAGCCTTTGTGGTGCTGGCGTGCGCCTGCCTGCTACTGCTCGAACCGGCGCATGCGCTGCCTGCCTCGGTGCTGTATCCGGTCGGCGTGTCACTCTACTCGGTGGCGCTGGTCGCGTACCCTTCGCTGCTCGCTCCGGCTGCGTCCGCTGCGGAGCGGGGCCGGCAGGCGGGCTGGATCTACGCGCTTGCGGGCTGGGTGGCCTCTGCGCTGGGCATCGGCATGGGGCAGAACCTTGGTCATGTTCCGCCGGCGTTTGTGGCCTGCGCGGGGGCCGTGGTGCTGTCGCCGTGGCTGCTTGGCATGCTGCGCGAGCGGCGGCGAGAGATCGCGCTGACGGCAGTACTTCTCTGCGTGGGCTATGCGGCCTATCGCGCCATGCCCGCAGCGCACAGCGTGGCCGCCTCCACTGCGGTGGAGCGGGGCCGGCAGGTATACATCTCCGAGGGCTGCATCCACTGCCACTCGCAGTACGTGCGTCCGGGCACGCGCGACGAGCTGCTCTGGGGACCCGCGCAGAGCGTGGCCGCCGTGCGCAGCGAACAGCCTCCCCTGATCGGCAATCGCAGGCAGGGCCCGGACCTTGCGGAGGTAGGCGTGCGGCGCTCCCCGCTGTGGCTCAAGGCGCATTTTTACGATCCGCGGCAAGTGAGCGGAGCCTCAATCATGCCCTCGTTCGCCTTTCTGTTTCGCGACGAGCGCGGCGCCGACCTGGTGGCATATCTGGCCAGCCTGCAGGGACCGGACGCGCAGAAACATATCACCGAAGAGGAGAACTGGGAGCCCGCGCCAGCGTCCTGGGCACAGGCCGGCAGCGCGGACGGCGCGCAGCTCTACGCGCGCTTTTGCGCCACCTGCCACGACGCGGATGGACGCACGCGCATCCAATGGAAGACGAGCTTCAAGCGGCTTCCGCCGGATTTAGCGCGTGGTCCTTACTTTTATCTTCCTCCGGCAGAGATGCGGAACATGCGCCTCGTCCGGCTGGCGCAGATTACCAGGTTCGGCTTGCCCGGAACGGATATGCCCGGCCATGAGTACCTGGGCGATGTCCAGATTGCTTCCCTGAGTTTGTGGCTGATGCAGCGGATGGATCAGCCGATGAGTGCCAATCGCAACCCTATCCATACAGGAGACAGACCATGAAGTCCTTTGTTCGTTCCATTGCTTTTATGCTGCCGTTCGCCCTTGTCCCCGGTGCATTTGCCCAGCGCCAGGCGTTTACCGTGACGCCGGATGCGAGCCAGGTGTCGTTCTTTCTCGGCGGGTCCGATCATGGCACGCGGGGCACCTTCCATGTGCAGAGCGGCACTGTGGACTTTGATCGCAGCGCCCCCAGGATGTCCGGCATGATTGTGGTGGCCGCGGGCAGCGGCGACACCGGCAACAAGAGCCGCGACCACAAGATGACCACCGAGGTGCTGGATGCTGCCCAGTTTGCCCAGGTCACCTTTGCTCCGCAGAGTTATCAGGGAACCATCGCCACTTCCGGCGATTCCACCATCCAGGTCACCGGTGTCTTTACACTTCACGGAACCCCGCACGACCTTACCGTGCCCATGCAGATTCACATCGAGGGGTCGAGCCTGACGGCCAAGACGCACTTCACCGTTCCCTATGTGAAGTGGGGCCTCAAAGATCCCAGCATCTTCATCCTCAAGGTAGCCAAGCAGGTGGATATCGACCTGACGCTGACCGGACAGGTTGCTCCGGCGAAGTAAGCGCAAAATTGGAGAAATGCAACAGGGCAGGCGTGGACTTGGTTCCGCGCCTGCCCCGTCTTTGGTGTGTTTGTGAAGCCGCTTAGCGGCCCAGGTAATCGCGATACTGGGTTTCCAGCACTCCGGCGGAGCGAGCCAGTTGCAGCTTGGCCACGTTGTACTGGTAGAGGCTCTGCACCAGGTTGCTTTCCGCCGTGGCCAGCGTGGCCTGCGCATTCACCAGCGGCAGATTGTCATCCACCCCGGCGTTTACGCGGTCGGTCTCATCGCTCAGCGCACGCTTGGCCAGATCCACGTTGGAGCGGGCCACATCCACCAGCTTTGCCGTGGCGTTCACATCCAGCAGCGCAGAGCGCACCTGCTGGTCAATGTGATTGCGCAGGTCCGCCAGTTGCGCGGTGATGGCGGCCAGTTGCGCCGCCGAGGCATCTTCGTCGCCGCGCAGTTTTGCCTCGCGAAAGAGCGGCACGCTGAGCGTTCCCACCGCGGCAAAGTTGCCGTGGGTCCCCGCGCCGTTCACGGTGTCCACGCCCCAGTAGCCGCCAAAGCTCAGGGTGGGCAACCGCTCGCTGCGATAGGCCGAGTGCACGGCCCGATACTCCACAAGCTGATTCTGCAGGTTCTGGTAATCCTGGCGATACTTGTAGGCCTCGGCGCGCACCTCCTCCGGCGTGCGCGAGGCCAGGTCGCTGTAGGGTACCGGGTCCGTCAGCTGAATCTTCTGGCCGGGGTCAATGCCGATCTCGCGCTTCAGCAGGATCAGGTTCTTCTCCAGTTCGTTCTGCGCGGCAATCAGTTGCTGCTGCTGCGCCTGCAACTGCACATGGGCGCGCAGCTCATCCAGGTTCGATACCACGCCGGCCTCGTGCGAGGCCTTTGCCTGATCAAACAGCACCTGGTCCGCTGCCACCTGCGCCGTGGCGTTGTCCACCTCGCTGGAGGCGGCAATGGCCAGCAGATAAGCGTCGGCCACCTGCTGCACGACCTCGCCGCGTGCGGACATTTTGGCGAAATATACGGACTTCTCCGCCGCGCTAGCCGCGCGCCAGCCGGCGATCACCGGCCCGGAGAAGAGTGTCTGATGAAAGTTGATCTGCCCCTGCGTCAGGTCGTCGCGCGTAATGGGCGAGAAGCCGCTGGGCAGCACACCCCCCGGATACTGGCTGGCGAACTTGCTCAGCACGCCGGGGCCGAATCCCACGGCTGCAAGGTTGTGCTGGAAGACCCCCGTGCCGCCGCTGAGCGAGATGTCCGGCAGGAACTCCTGCAGCGCCTGGTTCTTTTCGCCCTGAATGGACTTTTCCGCGTACTCTGCCTGCTTGAGGCCCAGGTTGTTCTCCAGGCCGCGGCGCACAGCGTCGTCCAGCGAAAGGCGAATCGTCTGGTCGGTCACGCCGAGCCGGGTCACGCTGCCCCAGAATGGATTCGCGGCAGAGGAGGGGTTGCCTGCCTGCGCATGCGCTGCCACACCCGAACTGGCAAGGGCCAGAATCGCAAACAGCACCGGTGCCTGCGCGCGCCGGAAGACACAATATCCCTCTCGCTTCACTGCCATCATTCTCTCAGATGATGCAATCGGGCTAAAGATTCCGGGGAGAAGGCGAAATTCAGGCAGGAAGTGCGCTCAGGCTGAGGAAAAGCTCGTGCTGGGCAGGATTTGCATCCCCGGCGGGCGGCGCTCGAACAAGTTCCGGAGCGCCGCCACACGTGCCGGTGAGGATCAGTCCCGGCTGCGCATCTTTGAGAGCAGGCGCAGCATCTCGAGGTACAGCCAGACGAGCGTGACCATGATGCCGAAGGCGCCGTACCACTCCATGTACTTGGGTGCGCCGTAGTTCACGCCCTGCTCCACAAAGTCGAAGTCGAGCACCAGGTTCAGGGCGGCGATGCCCACCACAATCAGGCTGAAGCCGATGCCGATGGGCCCCGCGCCGTTGACTGAGGTGAAGTGGAAGCCGAAGAAGCCGAGGATCATCTGGAGCACGTAGAAGAGCATGATGCCGCCCGTGGCCGCCACCACGCCCAGCCGGAACTTCTGCGTCACGCGGATAAGCCGCGAGCTGTAAGCCAGCAACAGCGCCAGCAGCGTGCCGAAGGTAAGCCCGACGGCCTGGATGGCAATGCCCGGATAGCGCAGGTCAAAGACGGCCGACATGCCGCCGAGCACCAGTCCCTCCAGCAGGGCATACATCGGAGCAGTCACTGGTGACCACTCCTTCTTGAAGACGGTGACCATGGCGACGATAAAGCCGCCAATGCCGCCCACCAGCAGCAGCGGGGCAACGGCCGCCATATCGCCGGACTTGACGAACAGGTTCCACACCCAGGCCGCGGTAACAAAGGCGCAGAGCAGCAGGATTCCCGTCTTGTTGACCGTCCCGCTCAGGGTCATGCGCGCGGTCGCGTCAATGGCTCCGCCAAAGCGGCTGCCCGCAAAGTCGCGGAAGGTATTTTCCCCAAGAGCGGGATTGGACGTCTTCATCAAAGGCATAAAACTCTCTCCGTTTCGCAGAACCGGCTCACGCGTTTCGCCACCGTAAGCGGGGAAGCTGGCACCACTGCCTTCATTCTAGTGCCTGCGGCGTTGGCTTCCGAGCGCAGGGAGTGGCAGGGTACTTTGGTTTGGACGCCGCAAGTGCCTGCGAGTGAGCAGTTTAGGCCCGCTGCAGATGCCTGGATTCAATGCCAGGGCTACCCGGAGCGAAATTTCATTGCAGACGAGGGGAACCTGGTACAGACTGGCAAGAGCGAACTTCAATCCATCCCCGGAGATCTTCCCCAATGATGACAGCCGATATCAGCGGTACGCGGTATCTTGCCGCGACCACTGAAGAGATCACTAGCGCAGGATTTGATCACAAACTGAATGATCCGGCGAGCTGGTATCTGACCCCGGGCTCTTCTGAAGTGCTCGGCGAAGGGCAGGCCAAGCGGACGAACAAGCAGGAAAGCTCCTTCAACTACTTCAACCACATCCACCTGATCACCTTCAAGCTCAAGAACCCCAAGTACGGCGGCCGCTACGCGCTGGATGCCATCAAGATTAAATGCGGCGTGGAAAAGGGCTGGTTTCTGAAGCGCAAATTTGACGGACGGTTCCGCCTGACCGCAAACCCGGACAAGCACACGCCGTCCTTGCCCACCAGCGACCCCGGCTTCAAGTTCGGCCGCGTGGAAGCGATCTTTGCCTTTCTTCCCAGCGAATGGCTGACGGCGGAAAAGCCCATTACCAACTCGGGTTTTGCCGCCATTGATAACAGAGGCGTGTAAAGAGACATCGGATCTCCCGGCACCTCCGCCTTGGATGCGCCGGGAGCCGTACCCGTCGATTACTCCTCTTCCTCTTCCACCGGGCGCTTGGCGTTGGCCAGAATCTTCTCGGCAACCGCCTGCGGCACGACGTCGTAGTGGTCCATCTCCATGTGGTAGCTGCCTTTACCCTGCGTCATGGAGGTGAGCTGGGTGCCGTAGGTGAGCATCTCGGCCATGGGCACCTCCGCGTTAATGACCGTGGTGCGGCCCTTGGACTCCATGCCCTGCACGCGGCCGCGGCGGCCGTTCAGGTCGCCCATCAGGGTCCCGGCAAACTCGTCAGGAGCCTCGATTTCGACCTTCATGACCGGCTCTAGCAGGCAGGGCTTGGCCAGTTCCATGCACTTGCGGAAAGCAAGGCGGCCCGCCATCTTGAACGACATTTCGTTTGAGTCCACGTC
>JAJXWS010000025.1 GCA_021781495.1 Acidobacteriota bacterium
CTTGAGCCGCTGCTACCCGATGGCCCCCTCCGGCAGTCCATGATGGAGGAACTGACCAGGATTCGCGGCCTCCTCAACCCCCACCCTGAAGCTCAGGGCGGCAACAGTGGCGCAATCGACCGGGTGGCGACCATCGCGCTCCAGTTGCTTGCCCAGCCTTCCCCGGTTGCGGAATCCGTGCAATCCTGAATCGGATAGAGTGCCGGATGGCTCATCCCTGTCCTTGCGGGCCGGGAGCACGAGCCGGAAGACCAGGCACCGTGAAATAACGACTGCGATGCGTTCGAGAAAGCCCATCATGAAGACTCAATCCGAACTGCGACAGCTTTTCTCCCGCGGCCTTGGCCTGCTTGCCGTTTCCCTGCTTCTGGCTGCGCCCCTCGCCGCGCAAACCTCCCGCCCGGCGCTCGACATCACCGGCTACGTGATTGACGCCGAGATCGATACGGCCGCGCATCACCTCGCCGCCACGGCCCAGGTGCAGTTCACCGCGCCGGAAAACGCCGAGCAGGTCAGCTTCGGCTTTCACCCTGCCCTCAAGGTCAGCAAGATCACCGACGATACCGGCAAGGTGCTCACCGGTGAGCGGCTGGCCGACGGCACCATCCGCGTCGCGCCCGCCACCCCCTTCACCAGGGGGCAGGTCTCGCACTGGACCTTTACCTACGACGGCAACATCACCGGCAACGAAGACGGACCCGTCGAGGGCCTCAAGCTCGCCGCCATCCAGGAGCCCATCACCTATCTCCTGTACCCGGCCCGCTGGTTCCCCATGACCGGCTACATGACCGACCGTTTCACGGCCCAGATCCACATCCGCGTGCCGCAGGGCATGCAGGTCTTCGCCAGCGGCAGCAAAGGCGCCTCCCATCCCGTCACGCTGGCAAACGGCAAGCCCGGTGACCAGTTCGACTTTGACTGGAGCAAGCCCGGCTTTCCCGGCACCGTGATCGCAGGACGCTTCCTCGGCCCCTTCACCGTGGGAGCGGGCAACGTCAAGGTGTACCTCACCGTCAGCCATCAGTCGCTCGGCAACCAGATCGCGCAAACGGCCTCCCGCCAGTTCGATTTCTTCACCGACAGCTTTGGCGAGCCGGAAACCAGCCACCTCAACGTCGTCGAGCTGCCGGATGACACCCTGCCCGTGGCCTGGGCGCCCGAGCTGGCGGCCATCATGGGCTCCCGCATCGGTGACAAGTCCGGCGTGCGCCTCCTCTCCAACACCATCGCCCGCCAGTGGTGGGGCTCTGAGGTCAGCCCCCGCACCCTCAATGACGCCTGGATCACCAACGGCATGTCCCGCTACGCCGAGCTCATGTACCTGGAGAACGAGAGCGGCCAGGCCGCCCTCAAGACCGCCCTGCAGGATGTCTCCGCCGGCGCGCTCGCCTATGACACCATCCCCCTCTCCAGCGCGTCCCGCCTCGATCCCTTCTCGCCCCAGTTCCAGTCCATGACCCTCGAAAAAGGCGCCATGATCTTCCACATGCTGCGCGGCGAGCTCGGCGACAAGCCCTTCCTGGCCACCCTCAAGGGCGTCCTCAGCCAGTTCACAGATGCTTCTGTCCGCTCCAGTGACCTGGTCAAGGTGGCCGAAGCTCAGAGCCAGCAGCAGTTGACCGCCTTCTTCGCCCAGTGGGTCGACGGCACCGGCGCACCCATGTTCAACAACAAATACACCGTCTACCGCCTCGGCAACGGCAAGGGCTTCCGCACCATCGGCGACATCACGCAGGACCTCGACCTCTTCAGCATGCCGGTGGAGATTCGCGTGGAGACGGATGGCAAGACCGTCCATCAAAAGATCGATGTCGTCGGCACTGACTCCCAATACATCGTCGATACCTTCGGCCGACCCCGCCGCATCAGCATCGACCCCGGCGACTGGGTCCTCAAGACCACCCCCGACCTGCAGGTGCGCATCGCCATCCTCAAGGGCCAGCAGCTCGTAGCCCAGGGTGACCTCACCGGCGCGCTGGCCGAGTACCAGAAGGCCCTCAAGGCCAATCCGCAAAGCTCCCTCGCCAGCTATCGCATCGGCGAGGTGCTCTTCACCCAGCGCAACTACCAGGCCAGCGTCAACGCCTATCGCGACGCCCTGCGCGGCGACGACGAGCCCGCCTGGACTGAGGTCTGGAGCCACATCCAGATCGGTAAGATCTTTGATATCACCGGCCAGCGCGATCGCGCCGTCAACGAGTACCGGCTCGCCATCCAGACCAACGACAATACCCAGGGAGCCATCAACGAGGCTCGCCTCTACCTGCAAAAGCCCTACAAGCGGCCTGACAACCAGTAAGCCACGCTCCGGTTGCGCGCAATGCAAACGGCCAGCCTCCCCGGCTGGCCGTTTTCCTTTCTTCAGGATTGTTTCTTGCTGGTCGAGCTACTCGACGGGCTGGGCCTGGGAATGTCCCAGCGAAAGCACCTCAAGACGAACCTTTGCCAAACCATCCTTGGTCATGGCCAACTTCCTGGCCGCCCCATAGGACAGGTCGATAATCCGTCCCTTCATCAGCTCTCCGCGATCCGTAATGCGCACCACCACCGAGCGGTGGTTCTCCTCGTCTATTACGCGCACCCGGGTGCCGAAAGGCAGGGTCGGATGACAAGCTGTCATGGCATACATATCAAACCGCTCACCGCTTGCCGTGCGGCGGCCGTTGAACACCGTTCCGTACCAGGAGGCAATCCCATGCAGCATTTCCTCCGGCTGCTTGCCAGCCTTGTCTGCTGCCGGGGTCACCGGTGTTGAGCTTGCGGCGGGAGAGGCAACGGGAGAACTCCCCGTCAACCTCGACAATGGTGCATTCGCCAGCACGGGCCGGGTGCTCATAGTCAGCACCGCCCCTGTCAGCGCAACGCAGGAAGCACCCACCAACAACCAAAACTGCACGGGCGCTTTCTCGTTCAGATGCAAGATTTTTCGTCGCATTCGCATCCTCTTATTTTACTAGTTCAGCACCTGCATCCTCAAGCATTTACAAGAGATGCAACAGGTTTTTCGCGCAAAAACCGGCGGTCTTTGCCATAACAAACTAGTAAGCTATTGCCTGTGTTCAACTTACGATTTGCACCAGATTCAGTGCAAAACTCCGTCGTTCAAGCCAAGGGGGAGAAATGCATACTGCTTCCATCACCGCTCTCTTGGGGGAAGAGCGAACGCCGTAACAGATAGTCCAACGAGCGTAGCACGAAAATTCTGCCGCCGCGCACCAACTTTTGGGTGAGTCCGCCGTTTGCCTTCCCATCCCGGGACAAAATTTTCCTGCCTCCAATTTGCGAATAATTATGTCGCTTCTTGCTAGCGTGGAAGTTAGGGCAATCCTCCCGCCGCCCCAATCCACCCGAAAGCAGAGGAATGACACATGCGTTTAAGCGCAGCAGGACTCGCATTGATCAAGCAATCTGAAGGCTTCCGCAGCCGCACCTACCTGGACGCCGCCGGCTATCCCACCATCGGCTACGGCCACCGCCTCGTCCACCCCGAGTGTTTTCCCAACGGCATCAGCGAAGCCCAGGCCGAGGCCATCCTCATCGCCGACGTCTCCCAGGCCGAGCAGGCAGTGCTGCGGCTCGTCCGTATCCCGCTCACCCAGGGCCAGTTCGACGCGCTGGTCGACTTTGTCTTCAATCTCGGAGAAGCCCGCCTGGCCGGTTCCACCCTGCTCAAAGACTTGAATGCAGGCTACTTCGATCTCGCCGCCTCGGAGCTCCTGCGCTGGGATCACTCCGGCGACCACGAGCTCGCCGGCCTCAGGACCCGCCGCCAGGCCGAGCTGGCACTCTGGAGCGATACCCCTCCCAACGGGCAGCGCGCAGCCTAGCCCTGGCGCTCTTCGCCGAACCCGGCCGAGTGCTGCTCCAGAACCTCAAGCCGCTCTTCCGGCTTCAGATATCCCTTGCGCCGGAACCAATCCTCCATGGCGGGCTGCAACCGGTCCAAGGGAACGCGAAGACCGGCCTCCAGCAGGCCGTCTCCGGCGGGCAGGGTATCGTCAAAAACAGCGTCGTTGGTAAAGTTGCGCATGGCAAAGTTGTCAATCCAGCGCACCGGGCAGGCATGGTGCCCGCCCTCCGGGTCAACGCGCTGCACTGAAAGCCTGCGAACGAACATATCTCCACTCTAAACGGAACCACCCCGTCTTAATGCGCGGGCGGCTGTGCCAGCGTCTCTACCCTGAAGCGCTTGTAGTCGTAGTCCCGCTCGGTAAAGTGCTGGCGCATGTTCTTCAGCAGCAGCACCCGCGCCTGCACGGTTCCCTCCGCCCCGGTCGGCAGCCACAGACCCTCTGCCACCGGGGCCTGCTCAAAGCGAAAGCTCGAACCCTTCGCAATGCTGGCAAACAACCCGCCGGCAATCCGGAAGTTGTCGATAAATCTCACCTCAACGTGCGCCACCTGCCGGTCGGCCTCGTCCACCCACAGCGTGCCCTGCAGTTTCTTTGAGATGTCCTCGACCAGCCCGTGGGTCTTGGCATCCTTGCGCCCCACAAAATCGAACACGATCGCCGGCCGCCCCCGGAAGCTCTCTCGCCGCTCGTTCCGCACATCCATAATGTCCAGCAGGCGGCCGATGCTCACCGCCTGGCCTTCCAGCGGCTGGCCCGGCGCCGTGTTCTGCGCCTTTTCCACCAGCTTCGTCACCCGCTCGGTCTCTTTCTGCTGCTCATGGTCGTCCAGCGGTTTGCCGTTGCGCCCCACCGTTCGCTCGATCAGGTGGCTGTTGACGAAGAAGTCTTCGTGCTCCTCCGTCTTGGTGGACTTCACCTGCCCGTTCGCATCGATATCCTGCGTCGTCTCCAGCGAGGTGTAAGTGTAGGACTCGCGTACTTTATCCAGTTGCCGCTGGTGCTCCTGCACCTCGTGCATCAGCTGGCGCACATCCGGCAGCGGAGCGCCCGGCGCCGTCTGTGCCCACGCCGCGCAGCCTGCCAGCAAGCCCAGCAGAGCGCCGACCATGCCCGCACACCCGCAACCGGTCATCCGGCTTCTTGCCGCAACAGGCACTCTACGGTCTCCCCTCCAAACCATGCTGACTCCTTTGCACCATCCCGCAGGCTACGTCCTACATTCGTAAGTCACTGGAAAATTAGCTCGTTTCCGCAGTGACTCCATGGTATATCTGGGAGACATGGCCCAGAAGGTCGCACGGCCGACGGGCCTGCCGGAGCGAGGAGAAACCAGGCATGTTCCAATTGGTGATTCAGTGGTTGCTGAGCGCGGTTGCCCTCATGATCGTCTCCCAGATCGTCCCGGGATTTTATGTACAGGGCCTCTGGCCGGCCATGATCGCCGCACTGGTCATCGGATTTCTGAACGCGACCTTCGGACTCGTGCTCAAGGTGATCACCTTTCCCTTAACCATCATCACCTTCGGCATCTTCCTTCTTTTCATCAACGCCGTCATGATCCTGATGGCGTCCAAGTTTGTGGATGGCTTTTATGTAAGCGGATTCGGACCGGCATTCTGGGGAGGCATCATACTGTCTCTGCTTGGCCTGCTCATCCGGGCCATCATCAAAAAGTAGCGCACTTCCACCACCCGGGCATCTCCACCGTGGTGGATGCTTTCGTCCTTACTTTGACGTCGCAGCTGGCTCGCTCGGCTGCGCGGCCTGGCTCGCGGACGGCTTTCCCATCGGCTTCCGGTCCTTTGCCGTAGCGGCCGGGCTTTTCTTGTGGGTGCTCGCCTGCCCACGCGCCTCCACCGGATGCTTCAGCACCGGTCCCTTCAGCGTCTGAGGGGTACGCACGGCACCCGCCCCGGAGAATCCGCCCGGAGCCACCACCCTCGGCATCACCACTCGCTGCGGCTGCTCCGCCGGCTGAACGCGCGAATACACGCCCCAGCTGCCGCCTGCCACTGCCAGCACGATTGCGGCTGCCGCCGCGCCTCGCGCCACCGTGCTCCGAGCCCAGCTCTCCCCGGAGCTGCCACTCGTCGGCCACGCCAGCACCCGCCCCTTCGGCGGGCCGGCCTTCAGCCTTGCCTTCACGCGGTCTTCCAGCCCCTCCGGCGCCGCCAGGCTCGCGATATGCCGCAGCGCAGCCTCTGCTTCTTCCACGGCCGAGTTCGTGCGCGGGCCCGGAACACTTGAGAATGGCGTATTCATCGCAGACTCCTGGAGTATTGGAGCAGTTCGGCCATCAGGTTGCGCGCGCGGAAAAGCCGCGACCGTACGCTCGACTCCGTAATGCCAAGCACGGCGGCAATCTCCACGCTGGAGAGCTCCTCAAACGCGGACAGCATCATCACCTCGCGCTCCTTGGCGGGCAGCTGCTCCACGCAGGCCAGCACATGGACATGGTGTTGCGCCGCCGCGGCTCGTTCCTCCGCGCTCAGTCCCCCGGCCGGCAACACGCGAGCCAGCTCCGTCACGTCATCCGTCTCCGGACGTGTCTTTGCCCGACGCTTGCGATCCAGAACAATGTTCCACACAATGCGGATCAGCCACACACGCGGATCGCGCACTTCGCCCAGCGAATCGCGATGGCGCAGCACACGCAGAAATGCCTCCTGCACGGCGTCCTCGGCGTCAGCTGTGTTGCGAAGAACAGAGAAAGCGACCCGGTAGAGCGTCGCGGCGTACTCATCCACCAGCGCCGCAAGCGCTGCCTCTTCTGCGTGCTCGCGGATACCCTCACGCACGGTGAAGTGGGCCATCTCCATCCAACCCGGGAATATCGTCTGGCTGGCGCTCATACCTTACCAGACGCAAAGCCCCGGCAGACTGCTCATCGTGTTCGACGAGGTCTGCCGGGGGTGTCAGTCTTCGGGGCTCGCAGGCGGCTTATTGGCCTGTGCCCAGCTTCTGCGCGGCAATCGCGCCAGCGGCGCCCTGCTTGTCCGCGTCCTTCACCTTGGCCCACAGCGCGCGCGCCTGGTCCGGCTTGCCGGTTGCCGCGTACAGATCAGCAAGGTCAAGCTGGGCCACGCTGGCGGTCACCGTCTTGGAGGGCTTGGCGACAATCGCGTTGTACAGATCGACGGCCTGCGCGCTGCGCCCCGTCTGCTGGTAGAGCCCCGCAAGGGCCAGCTTGGCCAGGTTCGCAAGGTCGTGATTCCAGCTATCCGCGGCGGTCTTCAGCTCCGTCTCTGCCGGGCCGTTCTGTCCCAGTTCCTCATAGGTCACGCCGGCAAAGTAGTGCGCCTTGGAGCTCTGCGGCATGGACCCGTACTGATCGGCCACCGCCAGAAACTTCTGGTTCGCGGCCTTGGCCCGGTCCTGCGATGTGGCGTACACACCATCCATCGCCGGAGCGCCCGGCTCGGCCAGCGGGGCCGTGTAAACATCCAGCGCCGCGCCCAGCGCCGCATCGGCGGAAGAGGAGCGGACGTTCCAGAAAATCAGCACGCTCACCCCCACCACCACAACAACCGCAATCGAAACTGCCCAGCGCACAACTCCCGCGCGGTGGCCGCTCAGCCAATTCACACTCGTGGCCGTGGCTTCAGCAAATTTGTCCTTCTTCAGGGCGTGACGTGTTTGTGTATCCACTGGATTTCCTAGTCCTTCGTCGAGAGACTTGCAGGCGGGTCCTTACAGGCGGGGGCACAACGACTGCAACCCAATTAGTCTACCAGCGCGCGATTGCGAGCGTCCACCAGCCCCGCCCCGCATTACTTTCGCCCCTGCGCTTGCCGTCCTCGGGCCGGGACGTTACGCTAAAAGCATGTACGAGGAATTCCACGTAACCGACCGCTGGAGTGGCGAAGACCTGCACTGCCGCTGGAAGGGCACCATGGTTGCCATCGCCACGCGTCACGCTGATGCTGTGGATGTACGGTTTGAAGTCAACGGACGTCCCATGTGGATCGCTCTCCCCTGCCAGGCCTGGGTGGAGCAGAAGAACCGCACCGGCATGGTCATCACCGACCCGCTTGCCGCCCAGATCGCCGGGCGATAC
This sequence comes from Acidobacteriota bacterium, assembly GCA_021781495.1. Classification (GTDB taxonomy): domain Bacteria; phylum Acidobacteriota; class Terriglobia; order Terriglobales; family Acidobacteriaceae; genus Telmatobacter. The sequence continues at coordinate 7,912 of JAJXWS010000025.1, forward strand.
CTCAAGCAGTTGATTGAGGAGGGCTACGACGCCCGCCGCGAGGTCTACACCATGAGCGTGCCCGAGGTGCTGGAGCACCTGGACGCCGTAGTGGCAGAGGCCAAAGCGCAGGGCGGAATCCCGCTGTTGCCCGTCGGCATTTAGTGCCCTGCCGCTCCAGAACACCACACCAGCCGTCTCCCGTCTGCTGAATCGCGGGCGTCCGGGTCGGCTTTGGACTGTGCAGACTCATCCGGTTGCGGTTCGCTTCAATTTCTCCCTGGCCATTCCCCGCCAGGGATAGTCCCCCTCACAACCCCCGCCAGGCCCGGCTCATCCTACGCTGTGGGATCGGAGCAGCCGGTATACGTGGCGCCGCTGGAAGTACATCTCCCTGCCGGTATCTTGTTCCACGGCCGCAATCGATGCTATGTATCAACCCCAGGCGAGTTGCCATGGGTCCCTGCACCAGCTTCGTGCATGCAGATTCTCCGCTGCCGCTGGCGAGCCTTCCCGGACCTGCTCGATTCGACAGACCTGCCCTTGCCCCCAAAGGAGACGCCCATGTCGATTCCCCATAGCCTTTCCATCCACGGCACACAGCATCACCCGCTTCCCGGTGCGCGCGCCATCGCACCCACGGATCCTAACCAGCGCATCGAAATCTCCCTGGTTCTCCGGCATCGTCAACCCCTACCCTACGTGGCCACGCTGGAGAGACACCTGAGCCACGCGGAGTTTGCCAGCCAATACGGAGCAGACCCTGCGCACGTGGAACGACTGCGGCAGTTCGCCCGCGAATACGGTCTTGAAGTACTCGAACGCGACGATGCCATCCAGCGTCGTACTGTCACGCTGGCCGGAACCGCGGCCGCCATGGAAAAGGCCTTCTCGGTCCAACTGCGCAGATTCGATCACCCCGACGGCACCTATCGCGGGCGTATCGGCACCATCCACATGCCAAAGGAATACGCTCCGCTCGTCAGCGGTGTCTTCGGGCTGGACGACCGTCCTGTGGTCCGCCCGCACCTTCGCTTCCGCGCCATGAACTCGGTGCTTTCTCCGCATGCTGTCCAGCTCTCATACACCGCGCAGCAGGTTGCCGCGGCCTACAGCTTCCCTTCAGATGGGACCGGCGCAGGCCAGACCATCGGCATCCTTGAGTTTGGCGGCGGCTTTCGTACAAACGATATCCGCGATTACTTCGCCTCCCTCGGGCTCAATCCGCCTTCGGTCACAGCCGTCCTCGTAGACAACGCCATCAATAATCCCTCCACCGCGCAAAGCGCCGACGGCGAAGTCATGCTGGATATCGAGGTTGCTGGAACCGTCGCCCCCGGAGCATCCATCGTGGTGTACTTTGCTCCCAACACCGAGCGGGGATTCCAGGATGCCCTGAGCACTGCGGTCCACGATCAGGTCCACCGTCCCAGCATCATCTCGATCAGCTGGGGAGGACCGGAGGCAGGCTGGGCCGCCCAGTCCATGACCAACTTTGACCAGGTTGCGCAGGAGGCTGCTCTCCTCGGCATCACCATCCCTGTCGCCACCGGAGACAGCGGGTCCAGCGACGGCATCGACGATGGCAAAACCCACGTGGATTTTCCCGCCTCCTCCCCGCATGTACTGGCAACCGGCGGTACGCGCCTCGTTGTCACCAATGGCGCCATCCAGAGCGAGACCGTGTGGAATGACGGCGCACAGGGCGGTGCAACGGGCGGCGGATTCAGCACGGAGTTCGCGCAGCCTTCCTGGCAATCGAAGCTCGTCTCCAATGCCGGCCGCGGCATTCCCGATGTGGCGGGCAATGCTGACCCGCAGACCGGCTACGAAGTCCTCATCGACGGACAGAAGTTCATCATCGGCGGCACCAGCGCGGTAGCTCCGCTTTGGGCTGGCCTCGTTGCGCTGCTCAACCAGAAGTTGAACCGCCGGCTCGGCTTTCTCAATCCCGCGCTCTACAGCCTCGGTCAAACCAAGGCCTTCCGCGACATCGTGACAGGCAATAACGGAGCCTATTCCGCAACTGCTGGCTGGGACCCGTGTACGGGGCAGGGTTCCCCGGACGGCACGGTTCTGCTGTCTGCCATGGAAGCACCCGCCGCCTCGCACGCCTCCACGCACGCCTCAACGCACCAGGGCAGTACCGCCCCGCAATTGGCTCCTCGCAAGGCCCGGTCAACGTAATCCCCTGCTTCGCACTGCAACGAACATCCCCGCGGTGGTAGCCTTCCCTCTGAAGTACAAAAACAGGAGGAAGCAGTGCGCAATCCCTTGTTTCACTTTGCCGCAATCTCACTCATAGCCGCATCCACCCTCGTGGCCCCCGCACAGACCAGTGCCAGACCCGTCCCGGCCCAACCCGCCGGCGCCGCCAGGCCTGCCATGCAGGCAGCCGCGGAGCCCGCGTCCTCTCCCGTCGCCGATCCGCGCGCTGTGGTTACCATGGGCAAGGCGCGCTTCACCGTGCTCACCCCGCAGCTCATCCGCATGGAGTGGGCCGCCGACGGCAAGTTCGAGGACCACGCATCTTTTGTCTTCCTGAACCGCCGCCTGCCCGTGCCCCAGTTCCAAAAGACGCTCAACGGCGCGCAGCATCTCACCCTCAAGACCAGCGCCCTTACGCTCAACTACGCGCCAACCGGCGACGGCAAGTTCACCCCGGACGATCTCACCATCGCGCTCACCGTGGACGGCAAGCCCGTGACCTGGCATCCCGGCCTGCAGGATCCCGAAAACCTGGAGGGCACCACCCGCACCCTTGATGGCGCGCTCGGCGACAAAACGAAGGAGCCCATCGGGGAGGGCCTCGTCTCCCGCTCCGGATGGGCACTGGTGGACGACTCCACCCGCCCGCTCTTTGACTCCGCCGACTTCAACTTCCGCGAAGGCGAAAAAAGCCCCTGGCCCTGGGTTATGGAGCGCCCCGCCGGCGACCGCCAGGACCTCTACTTCTTCGGCTACGGCCACGACTACCGCAAAGCCCTCGGCGACTACGTCCGCGTCGCCGGCCGCATTCCCCTGCCACCGCGCTTCGCCTTCGGCGCCTGGTGGTCTCGCTACTGGGACTACACCGATCAGGAGATCGAGGAGATCATCCGCGGCTTCCGCGAGAACGACACCCCCCTCGACGTCTTCGTCATCGACATGGGCTGGCACATCAGCAACGATCAGCTCAAAGCCATGGGCCAGGGCGTCGGCCCGGATTCCAACCTTGATCAGTCCGGCCACTCCCTCGGCTGGAGCGGCTATACCTGGAACAAACTGCTCTTCCCTGACCCGTCCCTCTTCCTCGACAAGCTCCACGCCGACGGCCTGAACACCAGCCTGAATCTGCATCCGGCCTCCGGCATCCAGCCCTGGGAGGCTGACTACCCCGCCATGGCCCGCGCCATGGGCATCGACCCCGCCACCAAAAAGTACGTGCCCTTCGACCCCACCAACAAGAAGTGGGCAACCAGCTACTTCAACATCGTCCTTCATCCGCTGGAGAAGGAGGGCATCAACTTCTGGTGGCTCGACTGGCAGCAGGAACTCGACACCAAGCTCCCCGGCGTCAACAATACCTGGTGGCTCAACTACCTCCACTTCACCGATCAGCAGCGCGAGGGCAAGCGCCCGCTGCTCTTCCATCGCTGGGGCGGCCTCGGCAACCATCGCTACCAGATCGGATTCTCCGGCGACACCATCTCCGTCTGGCCTTCGCTGGCCTTCCAGCCGTGGTTCACCGCCACCGCCGCCAACGTCGGTTATGCCTACTGGAGCCACGACATCGGCGGCCACATGCCCGGCGTGGTGGAACCGGAACTATACACGCGCTGGGTTCAGTTCGGAGCCTTCAGCCCCATCCTGCGCACCCACACCACCAAGAACCCCGAGTCCGAGCGCCGCATCTGGGCCTATCCTGAGCCCTACTCGTCCATCCTGCGCTCCGCCTTCCAGCTGCGCTACTCCATGCAGCCCTACATCTACACTGAGGCGCGCCGCACCTACGACACCGGCGTAGCCTTCTTCCGCCCGCTCTACTACGACTATCCCGAAGCCAACCAGGCCTACACCAGCAGGAACGAGTACCTCTATGGGGACGAGATGCTCGTCAACCCCGTCGTCGCTCCTGCCGACAAGGTCTCCGGCCTCGCCACCGAATCCCTCTGGCTGCCCAGGGGCGACTGGATCGAGTGGCCCACCGGCAAGCACTTCACAGGCCCCACAACCGCGCAGCGCAGCTTCTCCATCGACCAGACTCCGGTCTACGTCAAGGCGGGCGCCATCGTTCCCATGCAGCCGCCCATGCAGTACACCGGCCAAAAGCCCATCGACCCGCTCATCGTCAACGTATGGCCGCTGCAGCCCGGCGCCACCTCCAGCTACTCCGTCTATGAGGACTCCGGCGTCTCCGTCGAGTACCAGCGCGGCGTCTTCACGCGGCTGCCCATCCACGCCGCGCAAACCGGCGACACCCTCACCGTGGAGATTGGCCCCGTGCAGGGCAGCTTCCCCGGCATGCTCACAACCCGCGGCTACGAGCTTCACCTGCCCGCCGACTGGCCTCCTGCCTCCGTCACCATCAACGGCGCGCCTGTCCGTCAGGCTGGCCCGCTCGGCAAGGGTGGCTGGAGCTTCCAGGGCAACACCCTCACCACCATCATCCCCGTCGACCGCCACAGCGTCCGCGACAAGGTCACCATCGTTGTGCAGCGCGCCACCGGGCTTACCGCTCGCCGCAGCGAGCTCGACGGCTTCGCCGGAACCATGACTCGGCTGCGTGGCGCCTATGACGCCATGAACCAGACCCAGCCCGTCGCCAATCCGCCGGACGCGCTCGTCGATGCCATGCAGACCGGAGACCGCATCGGCTATCACCCCGAGCGCATCCAGCAGGAGCTTGCCCATCTGCGCCAGGTCCTGCCGCAGGCGCAAGCCGCCGTCGAAAGCATCAACTCCACCTTTCCTGCGCATCTCGAAGAGAACATCCGGCGCTACTCCCCGCAGCGATGGGTCGCCGGCTCTCTCGACATGGATGCCCTGAAGAAGAGCCGCACTGATGCCATGGCCCGCGCAGAAAAGCTGGTTCACGCATCGGCAAACGAACAGTAGCCCAACCAACACAGCCGCCGAGGATGCAACCTCCTCGGCGGCTGTGCTTTTTATCAATGCATCTCATGGATTGCGCAGCCGTGACAAATGCATTTACCATGCGGCCCTATGAAAAATCTGCCCCGCTGCCTTTCCCTGTTGCTCCTGTCAGCGCCCCTGGCCTTGGCTCAAACCCCTGCGGCATCCCCTTCTGATCCCCTCGCTCCCACGCTCGGCGTCAAGTCCGCCGCTGCGATCGATCAGGAGTGGCAACAGTCCGTCAGCAAATACGACGCCGAACGCAACCGCCTGCTCGCCGAGGAAAAGAAACAGGAGAATGATGGCCCCTTCCGCGCGGACTGGGCCTCGCTGATGAAGTATCAGCAGCCGCAGTGGTACAAGGACGCCAAGTTCGGCATCTTCATCCACTGGGGCGTCTACTCCGTGCCCGCAGCGGAGAACGAGTGGTATCCCCGCAACATGTATCGCCCCGATGAAGGCGCCTACAAGAACTTCCGCGACCACTACGCCAACGGCGACCCCTCGCGCGGCTACAAGGATCTCATCCCTCTCTTCCGCGCCGAGCACTTCGACGCCGACGTCTGGGCCAAGCTCTTCAAGGAGTCCGGCGCGCAATACGTCGTTCCCGTGGCCGAGCACCACGACGGCTTCTCCATGTACGACTCCGGCCTCAGCGACTGGACCGTCGTGAAGATGGGGCCCAGGCGCGACACGCTCGGCGAACTGGCCAAAGCCATCCGCGCCGAAGGCCTCCACTTCGGCCTCAGCTCCCATCGCGCCGAGCATAACTTCTTCTATGACGGAGGCCGCGCCATCCGCTCAGACGTGAACGACCCGAAGAACGCCTCTCTCTACGGTCCCGCGCATCAGTGGATCAGCGAACCCGGCGGCCTGACCAACGACTGGACCTACGTCAGCCCCGCATGGACTCGCGACTGGCTCGCGCGCGACACCGAACTCGTCGAGAAGTATCACCCTGAGATCGTCTACTTCGACTGGTGGATCGGTCAGCCCAGCTTCCGCAACACCGTGGCCCAGTTCGCGGCCTTCTACTACAACTTCGCCGTGGCCCACGGCTACACCGGCGTCATCGACTTCAAGGACTACTCCCTGAACTGGAAGGCAGGCGTGCGCGACTTCGAGCGCGGCCAGCAGGATCACATCGTTGCCGACCACTGGCAGACTGACACCTCCATCAGCGACCGGAGCTGGGGCTACATCGAGCACGACACCTTCAAGTCGTCTGAGTTCCTCATCCATCAGCTCATCGACATCGTCAGCAAGAACGGCAACCTGCTGCTCAACTTCGGCCCGCGCTCTGACGGCACCATCCCCGACGAGATCCGCGACCGCCTGCTCGCCATGGGCGCGTGGCTCAAGGTCAACGGCGATGCCATTTACGGCACCACGCCGTGGAAGACCTTCGGCGAAGGCCCAACGCAGGTCAAGGCCGGAGCCTTCCACGACACCGACACCAAGCCCTACACCGCCGAGGATTTTCGCTTCACGGCCAAGGGCAACACCGTCTACGCCATCGGCATGGCCTGCCCCGCGGATGGCAAGGCGACCATCCATTCCCTGGGCTGGGCGCATGAGGGCGGCACGCTGCCTATTGCGTCCATCGCGCTGCTCGGCTCCACGCAGAAAGTCACCTGGACGCAGGGCGCCGACGCGCTCACCGTCACCCTGCCCGCCGGCGCAGCCTGCAAGTACGCCTACGTGCTCAAGTTAACTCCCGCGGCAAAATAACCGCCGCCCACCGCTTACCCCCGGGCGTGCAGCCCGTCCAACCGCGAGACGCAAATCCGGCCCGCCGGAAAAGCGCGAACGGGCTGCACACTCTCTTCCAGTTGCCTCGGTTTATCTTCAGCAAGTTCCTGAGGTGATTGGATGATCCGAAAGCTCTTCGTTGTGCTCCTGTCCGCCATTCCGCTCGCCGCCCCAGCCGGTCTGCTGGCGCAATCTGCTCCCTTCCACCGCTCCGCGCCCAACTACGAGTTGTACGGCGGATACTCCTACGTCTTCCGCGCCTACGACTCCACCCAGACCAATCCCTTCAGCGGCGGCATGAACGGCTGGGATGCCTCGCTCCGTGTCCCCTTCCCCATCTTCCCCTCCTGGCTCGGCATCAAGGGAGACGTCTCCGGCACTTATCGCAACGACGCGCCCAACTTCAACCCGCATGCTTACTTTTTCCTGCTCGGCCCGCAGGTCTCGGTTCATCTGGGCCGCTCCACGGTCTTCGCGCACGGGCTCGTCGGCAGCTCGCACCTGAATGACACCGCCATCCCCAGCCTCAAGTCCAACACCACCCTTGCCACGGCCGTCGGCGGCGGCCTCGATATCGGTTTCTCCCGCGCGCTCGCATGGCGCATCACGGGCGACTACTACAACACCAACTTCCAGTCCAGCGACGTCACGGTGCAGCAGATCGTCAACTCCAACGGACGCATCTCCACTGGCCTCGTTCTGCGCTTCTAGCCGCGTCCAGCGCGCGTGCCCGGCCCTTGCCACCCTGCGGCCGGGCACGCGCCTGCTCCCGCAGCAGCCATCGCATCGGGTATAGTTGCCGCTGATAACTCTTCTTCGGAGGCCCGCCGCCCATGCGTACTCTGCCTCGTCCAGTCAGCCGTCGCGCCTTCCTTTCTGCCTGCACTCGCGCCAGCCTCGCCGCATCCGTGCTGCCTGCCATCTCGCATCGGGCCCTGGGCCTGGCAACCACGCCCGCAGCGGGCCCCAACATCGCGCAGGATCCACTGCGGCCGCAGTATCACCTTCTGCCCCCGCACAACTGGATGAACGACCCCAATGGGCCCATCTGGTGGAAGGGCAAATTCCACCTCTTCTACCAGATGAATCCTCACGCCGCCGTCTGGGGAGACATGCACTGGGGTCATGCCGTCAGCCCGGACATGGTCCACTGGAGCCACCAGCCCATCGCCCTTGCGCCCACCCCCGGCGGCCCCGACAGCGACGGCTGCTTCAGTGGTTCCGCCGTTGTCTATCACGGCGTTCCCACCGTGCTCTACACCGGCATCCGGCAGGCTCCCCCCGCCCAGTCCACCATCCGCGAGGGCAAACCCACCTATCGCGAAACCCAGCTCCTCGCCACCGCGCTCGACGACAACCTGCTCCACTGGAGGAAGCAGGCCGCGCCCGTCATCGCCGCGCCGCCCCCGGGCATGAACGTCTCCGGCTTTCGCGATCCCTGCCCCTGGCAGGAGAACGATGGCTGGTATCTCGCCGTCGGTTCAGGCCAGCGCGGAGTCGGCGGCGCCGTCCTGCTCTATCACTCGCCCGACCTGCGCCACTGGGAGTACCTCCATCCCCTCGTCGAAGGCCGGGCCAGCGGACACGCCGGCCCCAACCCCGTTGCCACCGGCGAAATGTGGGAGTGCCCTGACTTCTTCCCCCTCGGCAAACACCATTGCCTTCTCTACTCCACTTCGGGAGCGGTCTTCTGGACCATCGGCGACTACGACCGCAACACGCATCGCTACACGCCACGCCAGCAGGGCGTGCTTGACCACGGCGCTTACTACGCTCCCAAAAGCTTCCTCGCGCCCGACGGTCGCCGCATTCTTTGGGGCTGGATTCAGGAGACCCGTACGCAGGCCGAGTACGCCGCTGCCGGCTGGGCCGGCGCCATGTCGCTGCCGCGCGTGCTCGACGTCGACGTCCACGGCAACCTCACCATGACCGTCGCCGCAGAAGTCGGACTGCTCCGCCAGGTGCAGATTCAGCAGGCGCTCAACCCCGGCTCGAAGTCCATCCATTTCTCCAGCCTGCGCCAGGAGTTCGAGCTGCGCCTCGCTCCGCAAACCAGCGCTGCCACCGTCCGGCTCCTTGCCGCCGGCAAGCCCGCCTGGGAGCTGCATCTCGACTACGCCGCTCACACGGCCCGCAGCGGAGGCCGCTCCATGCCGCTCCCCGCGCTCGCTGCTGACGCGCCCGCGCTCCGCCTCTTCCTGGATGCCTCCGTGATCGAAGCCTTCCTCGGCTCCGCGCAGGCACTCACCAGCCGTTGCTACACGCTGCAACCCGGCAACACCGAGCTCGAAATCACCCTCGACGCAGGCGGCAGCGGCAGCATCACGCAATGCGAGCTCACGGCCATCTCGCCCGACCGCCTCACCACCTGACGCGATCCTCGTCCTCTTCGCCCGCATGCCTTTTGGCCCGTGTACCATTTGGGCATGGCGCTGGTGGAAGTCAACGCAGTCTGGAAGAGTTATCCCCGGCGCACGGGCCTGCGCACTGAGCTGCGCACCGTCGTGCAGGATGTCTCGTTCTCCATCGAACCCGGCGAAACCCTCGGCCTCGTCGGCGAGTCCGGCTCCGGCAAAACCACCGTCGCGCGCATGATCCTGGGCCTCATTGCGCCCACCCGCGGCTCCGTGCGCGTCGATGGCATCGACCTCGCCCACGCCTCGCAGGCGGAGATGCGCCGGCTCCGCCGCCAGATGCAGCCCGTCTTTCAGGACCCCTTTGCCGCCCTCAATCCGCGCATGAAGGTCCTCGACATCGTCACCGAGCCCTGGATCATCCACCACCGCGACACTGGCCTGCCCCGTAGCCGCGCCGCGCTGCACGCGCGCGCAGCAGAACTCCTCAAGTCTGTCGGCCTCGACGAGTCCGCGCTCGCGCGTCATCCGCACGAGTTCTCCGGCGGTCAGCGGCAGCGCATCAACATCGCCCGCGCCCTTGCGCTGCGCCCCCGGCTCCTCATCCTCGACGAGCCCGTCTCCGCACTCGATGTCAGTGTTGGCGCGCAGATCGTGAATCTGCTGCGCAGTCTGCAGCGCGAGCACGCGCTCACCTATCTCTTCATCTCGCACTCCATGCCGCTCGTGCGCTACCTCAGCACGCGCATCGCCGTCATGGAGCGGGGCAGGCTGGTGGAAACCGGCGAGGCCGAGCAGCTCTGCGCACAGCCCCGCGAGGCCTATACCCGCCAACTTCTTGCCGCCACGCCGGAGCTTCCCGCCATCCTGTGAGGAACGGCGAAATGCTCCGCGTGCCCGGCCCCCTATTCTTTCGCCTGCTGCCTTACTTGCTCGACCCCGACGGAGCCACCGGCGTCACCGGGATATGTCCCGCAGGCAACGAAGCGCCCGAGTGGATCGGGTTGCTCGCGCCCGAGGTCACCGCCGGATGATTCGCGGGCATCTTCATGTCCACCACGTCCACCAGCTCCACATCAAAGATCAGATCCGACCGCGGCGGAATCCCCGGATGCTCGCGCTCGCCATATCCAAGCTGCCACGGAATGAACAGCCGCCGCTTGCCGCCGACCCGCATCCCATGGAAGCCCTGGTCAAACCCGGGAATCACGCGCCCAAAGCCCTGCGGAAAGTTAATCGGCTGCGGCGGGCCTGTCTTCGGCAGCCCGTTCGGACCCATCACCGGCATGCCGTCCTTGTCCGTCACCGTCACCGGATGGTCATACGAGGAGTCGAACTTCTGCCCCGTCGTCGCCAGCCAGCCCGTGTAGTGCACCCGGTACACCTTGTTCGGCTCCGCCGGCGCTCCCGTGCCGAGCTTGATGTCCTCGTACCGCAGTGCAAATGCGGTCTTGATCACGCCCCGCACCGCTGGGATTCCACCCGGCTGCTTGGCGCCGCTCGCCGCTCCATGCACCGTGGCGGGCTTGGTTGTCGCAGGCTTCTTCGCCGCGGTCTGAGCTCCCGCCACACTCACGGCAGCCGCCAGAAAAAGAATCACATACGATTGCTTCATTCCGTGGTATTACTCCAGTTTGGCTTTCATCGGGAGTGTATCAGGCATCCGAACCGTCCGAGAGTGATCCATCTCACATCTGCAGTCCCCGCTCCCGGATGCATGGAAGACCCGTCGCCGCGCTCTCGCCGCAAGCCTTGCTGCATACCAAATGGCCACCGATCTCCTTTCACTCCATAGTCTTTGGCTCTCCGCCGCTTCCTTCGTGGCTGGCATGCTCAACACTGTCGCCGGCGGCGGCTCATTTGTCTCGCTGCCGCCGCTTCTCGCCAGCACCACGGCCATCGGCGTCGGGGCCGTCACCGCGCAGGCCACCAACACCGTCGCCCTCTGGCCGGGGCAACTCACCTCGCTCATCGCCTATCGCCAGCTGCTGCGCCAATACGGCTGGAGCCTCGTCCCCATCAGCATCGCCTCCGCCGCCGGTGGCGAGATCGGCGGCTGGCTGCTGCTCCACACCGGCAACCGGCTCTTCCGCCAGCTGCTGCCGTGGCTGCTGCTCTTTGCCGCCGTCATGTTCGTGCTCAGCTTTCCGCTCGGCCGCAGGCTCCAGGCGCTGCATGGTGGCCGCCGACACCGCACCGCGCTCGTCCTCGGTATGATCGTCGTCAGCGTCTATGTCGGCTACTTCGGCGCCGGCGGAGGCTTTCTCGCCATGGCGCTCTTTGGCTTCTGCGGCGTGCACGACATCCACGAGATGAACGCCCTCAAGGTGCTCACCGCCGCCGTCTCCATCGGCATCCCCACCTTCACCTTCATCCTTGTCCGCCGCGTGGAGTGGCGCTTCTGCCTTCCCATGGCCCTGCTCGCCGCACTCGGCGGATACCTCGGCGCGCACTACAGCCGCCGGGTCGACCAGCGCGTCATGCGCTGGACCGTCGCCCTCATCGGCTTCCTCACCGCAGCCTACTTCTTCGCCCAGAACCTGCTCCAGCACCCATAACGCAGGTCCAGCCGTCGCGTTATCATCCCGCCAGCAAACCCGCCAGCAGCGCCGTCCGCGGAGCCAGATATTCCAGCACAACGGACTCATGGCTCGCGTGCGCTCCTTCGCCCACCGCGCCCAGCCCGTCCAGCGTGGCCACGCCCAGCGCCGCGGTAAAGTTGCCGTCAGAGGCGCCTCCCGTCGCTGCCTCATCCAGCACAAAGCCCAGCTCCGCAGCCAGCGCCCTCGCCCTGCGATACAGCTCCACCGTCCCGCGTGTCCGCTCCATCGGCGGGCGATTGATGCCCCCCGCCACCGTCAGCGAGCAGCGTTTGTCCGCCGCCTTCAGCGCGGCAAATCGGCGCTCCATCCGCGGCCCATCCGCCTTGCGCGCAATGCGCACATCCACCTCGGCCCATGCGCTGGCAGGAATCACATTCGTCTTGCTTCCGCCTCCGGCCACGCCCACCGTCACCGTCAGGCCGCGCTTCAGGTCCGTCCAGCCGCTCACCGTCTCCACCACGCGGGCCAGCTCTCGAATCGCGCTCGCACCCTTCTCGAAATCCACTCCCGCGTGCGCAGCCACTCCCCGGATATCAATCCGCCAGTTGCCCGTCCCCTTGCGCGCCGTCTTGCAGGCCAGCCCCTGCGCTGGCTCCAGCACATACACGGCCGAGCACTCCCCCGCCAGCCGTTCCGTAATCGGCCGCGAAACCGGACTGCCCACCTCCTCCTCGCTGTTCAGCAGCAGCACCACCTCGCGCTCCAGCAGACCGGCCTCGGTCAGCATCTCCAGCGCGGTCAGCGCCATCGCCGCCCCCGCCTTCATGTCCAGCACGCCCGGACCCCATAGCCGGCCATCGCCCACACGGCACGGCATCGACTTCAGCGTGCCCAGCGGCCACACCGTGTCCAGATGTCCCAGCAGCAGCACCCGCCCCGTCCCGCCACGCGGACCAAACCGCGCCTCCAGCACATTGCCAAACTGCTTCTGTTTGTGGACCTTAACTCGCCCGCCCAGCTCCCCGGCCCGGGCCGCCGCCAGCTCGACGCAGGCATCCACCGCCGCCTTGTCGTCCGAAGGCGACTCCGCCAGCACCAGCTTCCGTGTCAGGTCCAGCAGCGCCTGCTCCTTGCGCCGGGCGCCGGCCAGCAGGGCGCGCATCGGCACCGGCATCTCCACTCTTTCCATCATTCGGCAATCCTTTCCCCGGCAAAGGCCTATCCCAACCCCGCCGGCAAGACGCTCTGATTCTACGCTCTTTAGCCGAATATCCAGCACGTCTTCCCTGTTTCCCAGGCGGATTCCAACGCCCAAAGTGTGGCAAAACTACCACATGCGTTTTTCCCACTTGGCGTCTAATCTAAACGGTTGTTATTGCCGTTCTGCCTTGGAGATGTAGATTTGTCGTCATCCGCGCACATGGAGCAGACCATTGCCGAGCCCCTTGAGTTCACCGGGGTAGGCCTCCATTCCGGCGCTCCGGTTACCATGCGGCTGCTGCCGGCCCCCGCCGGCTCCGGCATCGTCTTCCGCCGCACCGACCTCGACAACTTCGAGATTCCCGCCATCGGCCGCAACGTGGCCAAAGTCAGCTACGCCACCAGCCTCATGCGTCAGGGCGTCCTCATCTCCACCACGGAGCATCTGCTCTCCGCCTTCATCGGCATGGGCATCGACAACGTCATCGTCGAGCTGGACAACCTGGAGCTGCCCATCCTCGACGGCAGCGCAAAGCCTTACGTGCAGGCCATCCTCGCCACCGGCATCCGCGCCCAGCGCCGCCGCCGCGAGTATCTCCGCGTGCTCAAGCCGGTTGAGGTGCGCGAAGGCAACAAGTTCATCGGCGTCTATCCCGGCCGCGGCTACCGCATCGACTACACCATCGACTTCCCCGCGCCCATCGGCCGCCAGAAGACCAGCGTCGATCTCGCCGCGGAGACCTACGGCTCCTTCATCTCGGCCGCCCGCACCTTCGGCTATAAGGCCGATGAGCAGCGCCTGCGCGATATGGGCCTCATCCGCGGAGCCGGTCCGGAAAACGCCATTGTGCTCGGACCCCAGGGCCCTGAGAACGGCCCGCTGCGCTTCCCCGACGAGTACGTTCGCCACAAGGTGCTCGACCTCATCGGCGACCTCGCCCTCGCCGGACGCCGCATCGAGGGCCACGTCGTAGCCGAGCGAGCCGGTCACGCCATGCACACTGCGCTCGTCTCGCGTCTGCTCAAAGACCGCTCCGCCTGGGAGCTGGCCCGCGTTCCTGTCACCCGAACGCAACCGGCGAACGGCGCATCCCTGCCCGCGCTCAGCCTCACCGATCCCGCCCTGCAAAGCGCCTGATCCAGACGCAATTTCCCGCCTGCTTCGCTTACAGGAACAGAATGCACATCGGCGTAGCTGCGGCAAAGCTCTTGCCTTCGTTCGCCAGCTCGCCCGTCTCAGGATTGCGCGCAAACACGCTCAGCAGGTTCGAGTCCTGATTCGCCACCAGCATCCAGCGCTCTGTGGGGTCCAGCGTAAAGTTGCGCGGAATCTTCCCGCCGCAGTTCGAGCGCTTCATGGGCGTCAACGCCCCGGTCTTCGCGTCAGCCTTGAAGCTGTACAGGAAGTCATTGTCGCGGTTGGCAAAATACACAAACCGTCCGTCCCGCGTAATCACCGTGTCGCATGCGCGGCTGATGCCCGTAAAGCCCTTCGGCAGCAGATCAATACGCGCCTTTAGCGTCAGGCTGCCGTCCGCCTTGTGCCACTCCAGCACCTCCACCGTCGAGGCCAGCTCGTAGATGCAGTACGCCGTGTGGCCGTTCGGATGAAAGTGCAGCGTGCGCGGCCCAGAGCCCGGCAGCCCATGATACGCGCCAGCGCCCGTCAGTTGCGCCGTCTCCGCATCCAGGCGGTAGATGTGAATCATGTCGCCGCCCAGGTCATTCACATAGGCAAACCGGTGATCCGGCGAGTAGGAGCAGAAGTGCGCATGCGCGCTCTCCTGCCGCTCCTTGTTCGGCCCGTGCACCGTGTAGTGCTCTTTCCACACCGCCGGGCTCAGCTTGCCGTCCCGCACCCGGAAGCTCGCCGCGCTGCCGCCGCCGTAATCGGCTGAGAGCAGCACGCGCCCCGTCGGGTCCAGCGCCACATGGCATGTGCCTTTCGCAGCCGAGTTCTGCGCAGACAGCGGATGCAGTTCGCCATTGTTCACGTGGAAGCTGGCCACTTCGCCCGTCGGCTTGCCGTTAAAGCTGTCCAGCTCGCAGGCAGCAAACAGGTACTCGCGCCCCGGCGAAAAGGTGATCCAGTCCACCGTGCTGATCTTCGCCGCCACGCCCGCCGGCGTCAGCGTGCCGCTCGTCGAATCCCAGTCATACGCCAGGATTCCATTCTCGGTTCCTGAGGCGACAAACACGCGCTGACGGCCCTCAGCGGCAAGGCTGGGCGCAACAGCAGTAGCAACAGTGGCGGCAGAAACAGCTTTCATAAATTCCCGGCGTGAGTGATTTCCCATGGCATCTGCGATTGTCGCCGATGGGGCGCACTCTGCGCCACCCGCGCGCTTCCTCTACACTGGTCGCGAAGGATCACGGCATGGCGCACTACATCAACTTCGTTCGTATCCCCGCTCTCGCCATCCGCCAGCACTTGCGGCCCCTGCCACCGCTCGGCGTTCTCCAGGAGGACTGCGTCCGCATGCGCGTGTGGCCCAATGACATCGACTTCAACATGCACATGAACAACGGCCGCTATCTCAGCATCATGGACTACGCCCGCACCCACCTGCTCGCGCGCACCCGCCTGCTCTCGCACATCATCCGCGCCCGCTGGCAACCTCTCGTCGGCGCCGTCTGGATGACCTATCGCCGCTCCCTGCCGCTCTTCGCCGCCTTCACCGTCGCGTCCCGCTTCGTCTGCTGGGATGACCGCTGGTTTTACATTGAGCAGATCTTCACCAGCCGCGAAGGCCTGGCCGCCATCGGCTGGGTCAAGGGCATCCTGCGCGATGCCCAGGGCAATGTGGAGCCCCAGCGCGCACTCGAGCACGCCTCCCCCGGCATCCTCTGCCCGCCCATGCCCGAGGCCATCGCCGCCTGGAACGACCTCACCCGCGAAAAACTGCAGGCCGGCAATTCCTGAAGCAGAGCGCCAACTGCACATTTCGTGCGATACACTCCAAAGCATTCACGGTCAAAAGACACCGGAGATGCCATGAGACTGTTTCACTTGTTTGCTTTCGCAGCAGCCGCCATCACCGTCCCCGTAGCGCAGGCGCAGACCAACGCCCCCGCGCCCAGCCATGCGCCGGACTCCGCCGCCACCCTCGCCTACATCCACTCCGCATGGGACACCCTTACCCGCTCCATGACCGAGTGCCACTCCCTCGTCGATATCAAGATCACCGCCACCCCCGTTCTCTACCTGCCCGCGGAGATGCCCGCGCCGCCTGAGGTCAAGGCGCTCGAAGAAAAGTGCCACGTCCGCGTGGTCTCGTTGCCGCGCCGCATCGAAAAGATCGCCGACGTGCGCCCCGAGGAACTGCCCGCCGAGGGCCTGCTCTACCTGCCCAATCCCTACGTCGTCCCCGGCGGCCGCTTCAACGAGATGTACGGCTGGGACAGCTACTTCATCGTCCTCGGCCTCGAGGCCGATCACCGCGAAGCCCTCGCCAGGGACATGGTCGACAACTTCCTCTTTGAGATTGAGCACTACGGCGCCGTACTGAATGCAAATCGCACCTACTACCTCACGCGCTCGCAGCCGCCCTTCCTCACCTCCATGATTCGCGCCGTCTACGAGAATCCCGTCAGCTTCCCCGCCACGCCCGAGGGCCGCGAGCAGGCGCACGCATGGCTGGAGCGAGCCTTCACGCTCGCGGAGAAGGATTACTCCACCTGGACCCGTCCCGAGCACGCCATTGCCCGCACCGGTCTTGCCCGCTACTACGACTACGGCTCAGGCCCCGTGCCGGAGATGGCCGACGACAGCAACTACTACGTCGATGTCATCCACTGGCTCGTCGACCATCCGCACGCCGGCGGCAGCAGCTTCCTGCTCAAAGCATCCGAGCACCCTGAAGCAGCCGAGGCCGCTCGCCTCAAGCAGACCAGCTGCGACGTCCACGCCAGCGTCGTCTGCCTGCGCGCCTGGTATGGTGGCTACCGGCTCACGCGCGACTACTATCTCGGCGACCGCGCCATGCGCGAGTCCGGCTTCGATCCCGCCTTCCGCTTCGGCCCCTTTAACGGCGCCACGCATCACTACGCGCCCGTCTGCCTCAACAGCCTGCTCTACCGCTACGAGCGCGACATGCAACACTTCGCCTTCCTGCTCGACAAGCCCGCGGATGTCGTCCGCTGGGATCACCGCGCCAAATTGCGCAGCGCCGCTATCCAGCGCTATCTGTGGCAGCCCAAATCCGGCGTCTTCGCCGACTACGATTTCGTCCTCCATAAGCCGTCCACCTACGCCTACATCAGCTCGCTCTACCCGCTGTGGGCCGGCGTGGCCACCCGCGAACAGGCCGCCAAAATCGTGGCCAAGCTCAACCTGTTCGAGCGCGCCGGCGGCCTCTCCATGAGCAACTACAACAGCGGCATGCAGTGGGACGAGCCCTTCGGATGGGCGCCCACCAACTGGATCTCCGTCGCCGGCCTCGATGCCAGCGGCTTCCGCGACGCGGCGCAGCGCATTGCGCGCAAATGGAACGCCACCATCGACGCCGGATTCGCGCAGGACGGCACGCTGCGCGAAAAGTACAACGTCGTCTCCGGCAACGCCAACGTCAAGGTCAGCGCCGGCTACTCCGTCAACCAGATCGGCTTCGGCTGGACCAACGCCAGCTATCTCAAGATGCGCGAAGTCCTCGCCGAACCGGCAACGCAGCCCGTGCAGTAGGCACGCGCAATCCACAAACAAGAAGGGTGCATCCCGCCGCGGGATGCACCCTTCGTTTCTGCATGCCCTGGCTGGCCGCTTCCGCTACTCCGGAAGCGTCTTCGTTCCGCTCACGTGGAAGCTGCCCGTCACCACCGGCGCGCCGGTATTCGGCTGGCCGCCTCCCACTGAGACCGTGTAATCGCCCTCAGCCACCACCGGCTCGCCTGCCTCCGTCACCATGCTCATATCGCGCGGATTCAGCAGGAACTGCACCCGCTGCGACGCTCCCGGCTCCAGATGCACGCGCCGGAAGCCACGCAGTGCGCGCAGCGGTGCTCCCGCCACCTTCGGGAAGCTCAGGTAAAGCTCGGCAACCTCATCGCCCGCGCTTTCGCCCGTGTTCTTCACCGTCACCGCGGCCGTAAACGGATCTCCCGCGCGCACGTCCTTGCTGTCGATTGTCAGGTCGCTGAAGGCAAAGCTCGTGTAGCTCAGCCCATAGCCGAACGGATACAGCGGCGTCCCTTCAAAATAGCGATACGTGCGTCCCTTCATCGCATAGTCTTCAAACGGCGGCAGCTGGTCAATGCCCGTGTAGAATGTCACCGGCAGCTTGCCTCCGGGGTTGTTCGTGCCAGAGAGTGTCTGCGCCACGGCAAGCCCGCCCTCCTCGCCCGGATACCATGCATCCAGAATCGCGTTTGCATGCTCCTTGGCCCAGTTCACGGCCAGCGCGCTGCCGTTGGTCAGCACCACCACCAGCGGCTTGCCGGTCTTGCTCAGCGCCTCCAGCAGATCCTCCTCCGGCTTGGGCAGGGTGATCTCCGTGCGGTCGCCGCCCTTGAATCCGGGCACGTCCACCTTCATCTCCTCGCCTTCCAGCTCGCTGGTAATGCCCACCACGACCACCACCACGTCCGCCTTCTTCGCGGCCTCAATCGCGGCCGGCTGCGGCGTCATGTCCACCTTGGACCACACCAGCCGGGCGCTGATCTCGCGCTCCTCGCTCTGGCCGTACTCCACGTCCAGCTTGTAGGCCTTGCCCGCCTTCAGCTCCACACGGCCCGTCTTCACCTCCGCGCCGTGCGAGTTCCATGCGCTGGCCACGTCGTTGCCGTCCAGCTTCACGCGGAAGAACCCATTGGCCTTCAAGCCCAGGTTGTACTCGCCGCTCTCCTTCGGCGTCAGCGTCGCCTCCCAGTGGATGCCCAGCGGCTTTACATCCGCAGCCTCAGAGGGCAACGGCTGCGCGGCGGCATCAATCCCGCGCTCCACGCGCGTGGCCAGCACCGGCGGCTTGGCCGCGTCAGGAGAAAGCCCGATCGGCGGCATCGTGGAGTAGCTCGCCATCACGCCCGGCTTGCCGTTCGTCGTCAGCAACTCCGCCGGAACCGGCGATGCCTGCTTGCCTAGGAACTGCGTGCCTTCCTCGTAGTCGATCGTGTCATTCGCAAACTCCTGCTTCATTCCATCCAGTATCGAGATCGTGTGGTACGGAATGCCCGTATAGTTGCCCAGCAGGAATCGCGTCTGGTTGGCCAGCGGCCCAATCACCGCAATGCGGATGTTCGACGACTTGATCGGCAGCGCGCCATCGTTCTTCAGCAGCACCATCGACTCGTTCGCCAGCTTCAATGCCAGAGCCTTGTGCGCAGGGCTGTTCAGCTCGCTCTCCTGGATCTTCGAGAACGGCACCATGCTCGGCGGGTCAAACATGCCCAGCTTGATCCGCGCCGTAAACAGCCGCACCAGCGCCGTGTCGATATCGCTCTCCTTCGCGTAGCCTTGCTTCACGGCATCTACATACGGCTTGTAGTCGTGGTCGTCCTTCACCTTGGCAAAGAAGTCCGCGCACTCGTTGTCCATGCCCCGCTGCAGGCTGATGCCCGAGGCCTGCGCCTGCGTCGGCTTGAAGTGATGCCCGCTGAAGATGTCAATCACCGCGCCGCAGTCCGACACAACGTAGCCCTGGAAGCCCCACTTGTTGCGCAGCTGGTGCTCCAGCAGAAACTCGTTCGCGCACGCCGGCTGCCCGTTGATGCTGTTGTACGCGCACATCACGGAGTCCGCCTTGCCCTCCACCACGGCCGCGCGGAACGCCGGCAGATACGTATCCACCTCGTCATGCTTGCTCACGTCCACGTTCGCCTTGTGCCGTGTCGGCTCCGGCCCGCTGTGCACGGCAAAGTGCTTCGGCGTCGCAATCACGCGATAGTAGCGCGGATCGTCGCCCTGCATGCCCGTCACAAACGCCACGCCCATCCGCCCGGTCAGGTACGGATCCTCGCCGTAGGTCTCCTGCCCGCGGCCCCACCGCGGATCACGGAAGATGTTCAGGTTCGGCGCCCAGAAGTCCAACCCCTGAAAAATGTTGCTGTGTCCGCCGTTGGCCCGCACCGCCTGCGCATTCTTGATGCGCGCCTCGGTGCTGATATCCACGCCCATGTGGTGGATCGCCGCCGGGTCAAACGTCGCGCCCAGGCCGATCGGCTCCGGAAACTCCGTCGTTCCATTCACCGCCACGCCGTGCAGCGACTCGCTCCACCAGTCATAGCTGGGCACGCCGAGCCGGGGAATGGCCCGCGCCTGATTCACCAACTGGCTGGCCTTCTCTTCCAGCGTCATCCGGTGCACCAGGTCCACCGCGCGCTGCTCTGCAGAGAGTTCCGTGTTAAGGTATGCGGGCTTCTCGGCACTCTGGCCCCACGCCGCGCACGCCATTCCCAGGCAGGCCAACCCTGCCGCTATCCATCGCTGTCCCAGGCAATTCATCCAGCACCTCACAGGCAGGAAAATCGGCCCCGACCGTTGGCGCCGAGAAAACGTTAGCCTGCCTTCCGGTTGCCAACCCTAATGCCCCGGAACATGTCATGTCAAGAGAAAGACCGGCAAATTACCCTTATAAAAATCGCTTTATCCCGCAAGCGCTGGTTTCGCGCACACGGAGCGCGTTTCCGCCCTCGGCAGGTCATTCCAGCGTTACGAAACAGAAGGGATTCCCGGTGCCTCAGGCACTCGGCTCAAAGAAGTCCCCAAGCCCGGCGCGCACCGCGTGGTTCGCCATCTGCGTCTGAATCTCCAGCGCCAGCGCCAGCGCATCCCGGCCCTGGCGGGCGGTCACGCGCGGCTCGCGGCGCGTGCGCACCGCATCCACAAACGACTCAATCTCCAGCCGCAGCGGTTCGCCCGGCGTCACCGGCGGCTTGGCAAACGACAATCCCGGCCCCGGTCCGCCCGTATGCCCTGCGGCGGCCAGTTGCGCCAGCATCGCCGGGTCCACCCTGCCCCCGGCAATCGCCGCCGCAATCTCCGCCGGCACGCTCCCATCCAGCCGGATGACCAGCAGATCCTGCCGCGCATAGTCGATCGAGACATACTGCCGCGGCTGAAAGAACCTTAGCTTCCGTACCCGCTCCGTCGAAACCCGCGAGGCTGTAAAGTTCGCGACGCAGCCTGACTCGAACTCCACCCGGACATTCGCAATATCCACCCGCGGCGACAGAATCGGCAGACCCACCGCGCGCACCTCGCGCACCGGCGAGTTGGCAAAGGTCAGCACAATGTCCAGATCGTGAATCATCAGGTCCAGCACCACGTCCACGTCCAGCGCGCGCGGCGTGAACACCGACAGGCGATGCGCCTCAAAGAACATGGGCCGGTGCAGTTGCGGCTGCACCGCCAGCACGGCGGGGTTAAAGCGCTCCAGGTGGCCCGGCTGCAGAATGCGCCCCTTGCGTTCCGCCAGCGCAATCAGTTCGTCGGCTTCCGCAAGGCTGGCGGCAATCGGCTTCTCCACCAGCACATCCACGCCCGCCTGCAGCAGCGCCGAGGCAACCGCGTGGTGCCGAACCGTGGGCACCGCAACTGTCGCGGCATGCAGGCGCAGATCCGCGGCCAGCAGCTCGTCCACGGTGGCAAACACCGGAACCGCGTACTTCTCCGCCACCTCTGCCGCGCGGCCCGCGTCCGGCTCCACGGCTGCGGCAAGGGCAACGCCCTGCCCCGCCGTCTCCAGCTCGCGATACACGCGCAGATGGTTGCGCCCGAAGGCTCCCGCCCCGGCCACGGCTACCCGCAAAATGGCTTCGCCGGCGATGGCTATGACTCCTGGCCCTGCACCGCCTTCAGGCAGCGGCCATACAGCTCCAGCAACTGGCTCACCTGCTCCTCGGTCTTCGGTCCGGAGGCGCCGCTGAATCCCGTCGAGGGAACAGCTGCCCGGCCCACGCCGGCCGTTCCGGCCACAAACTTCAGCAGGTCAAGCGCGATATCTTCATTGCGGCGGGCGCCAGGGCCCGCATTGGCAAGGGAATCCATCCTGAAAAGTTCTCCGAAATGGATGCTACCAGAATCCTCCCCTCCAGCGTTCCACTGCGCCCGCATCCCCAACGCGATACCCTGAAAGCAATGCACATCGCCTACATCGGCGTCGGGGCAAACATCCCCAGCCACGCCGGCCCGCCACAGGCCACGCTGGCTGCGGCAGCCGAACACCTGGCCTCGCTCGGTCAAATCATCGCGCGTTCTTCGCTCTACTCCACCCAGCCCGTCGGCTTTGCGGACCAGCCCCGCTTCCTCAACGCCGTCATCGCGCTGCGCACCGGCCTTGCGCCGCACACCCTGCTCCAGCGCCTGCTCGCCCTGGAGCGCGACTTCGGCCGCGATCGTGCTCATGGCATTCCCAACGGCCCCCGCACGCTCGACCTCGACATCCTGCTCATGGACGACCTGGTCCTGCACGAAGCCGACCTCCAGATCCCCCATCCGCGCCTCGCCCAGCGCGCCTTCGTCCTCGTCCCGCTCGCGGAGATCGCCCCCGGCACCCCCGACCCGCGCACCGGCCGCACCGTCGCGCAGCTTCTCCAGGCCCTCCCGCCGCAGGCCAACGCCGTGCAGCCCATCACCGGCAGCCAATGGAGCGCCGCCCGGTAAAATCGTCTGGTGAGCCTCGACTTCCACGTCAGCAATGCCACCTCCGCGGGCGGCCGCCGCGCGCAGCTCGGCCTGCCCCACCAGACCGTCGAAACCCCGGTCTTCATGCCCGTCGGCACCGCCGGTTCTGTCAAGGCTGTTCCGCAGGACGTGGTCGAGTCGCTCGGAGCGCAGATCATCCTCGGCAACACCTACCACCTCTACCTGCGTCCCGGCCACGAGGCCATCCGCCGCATGGGCGGCCTGCACCGCTTCATCAGCTGGCCCCGCGCCATGCTCACAGACTCCGGCGGCTTCCAGGTCTTCTCGCTCAGCAGCCTGCGCAAGGTCACCGACGAGGGCGTGCGCTTCCGCTCCCACCTCGACGGCAGCAGCCACTTCTTCACTCCCGAGCACTCCATGGATGTCCAGATCGCCCTCGGCGCGGACATCGCCATGGCCTTCGACGAGTGCACCGAGTATCCCGCCACTCGCGAGCGCGCTCAGGAGAGCCTGCGCCTTACTATGGCCTGGGCCCGCCGCTCTCTCGAACACTTCCGCGCCCATCAGCACCGGGTTCCCTGGCACGACCAGCTCGGCGGCCGCACCCAGAGCCTCTTCGGCATCGTCCAGGGCGGAACCTACCTCGACCTCCGCCGCGAAAGCGCCGAGCGCCTCATCGAGATGGACTTCGACGGCTATGCCATCGGCGGCCTCAGCGTCGGCGAGCCCCGCCAGCTCACCCTGGAGATGATTGCCGAGGTCCTGCCCCTGCTGCCCGCCGACAAGCCCCGCTACCTCATGGGCGTCGGCTACCCCGACGAGATCGAGCAATACGCCCGCATGGGCGTGGACATGATGGACTGCGTGCTGCCCACCCGCGCCGCCCGTCACGGCCTGCTCTTCACCAGCCAGGGCCGCGTCAACATCAAGAACAAGCAGTACGCTGAGGACCAGTCTCCGCTCGATCCCGCGTGCGACTGCATGGTCTGCCGCCGCTACTCCCGCGCCTATCTGCGCCACCTCATGCAGGCCGGCGAGCCGCTTTCGGCCACGCTCAACACCATCCACAACCTCGCCTATTACCTTGGCATCATGCGCCGCGTTCGCGCGGACCTGCAGGCCCCGCAAACCGCATGACCGCCCGCATCGCACTCACCGGCACGTTCCAGGAGATCCTGCCATGACCGCACAGCCCCCGCATCCGCCACGCGTTCCCTTGCTTCAGAAGGATCAGGTCACCCCGGAAGCCGCCGTGCTCTACCAGCAGCTTCTCGCCACCCGCGGCGTCGTGCCCAACATGTTCAAGGCCCTCGCCCACGTGCCCGATCTGGCGCTCGGCATCACCGCCCTGCTCAAGCCCCTCATGGGCGAGGGCGCCCTGCCCGCCTGGTACAAGGAGCTCATCGCCACCCGCGTTGCCTCGCTCAACCAGTGCGAGTACTGCGTCAGCGCGCATCGCCACCTCGCCCTTCAGCGCGGCGCGACCCCGCAGCAGGTGGCCAGCTACGATGCCTTCGAAACCGGTCCCTTCACGCAGAAAGAGAAGGCAGGCTTCCGCTACGCCAGCCTGCTCCACGCCTCCGGCCACGCCATCCACGACGCGGCCTTCCACGACCTCCAGGCGCACTTCAGCCCCGCAGAGATCGTCGAGCTCACCGTCCTCGCAGCGGCCTTTGAGATGTTCGCGCGCATCAACTCCTCGCTGCACATCCCCGTCACGCCGCTGCCCGCGGACTAGCCGCCTACTTCGCCAGTTCCTTTACAAAGAAGTCGGCCATCATGTGGTTCGCTTCAATCGCCTCCGGCAGCTTTGAGTCGTACCAGAAGGCATGCGGCAGCGCGTCAAACAACACCATGCGCGCATCCACGCCCGCATGCAGATAAGCGCGTTCCAGGTTCGCCGTCCCGCTCAGCAGCAGGTCGCGCCCGCTGGTCACAAACAGCGTCGGCGGCAGCCCGTGCAAATCCGCATAGACTGGCGAAAGCACCGGATCCCTGGCGTCGGTCCTGCCCACATACTTCGGAAGATGCGCGCCCGTCGCAGGTGGATCCAGATGCCCTGCCAGCCCGCCAAGCGAGTACATCGCCTGCGAATCTCCCGCGCGCGCAAAGTCGCCC
Source organism: Acidobacteriota bacterium (assembly GCA_021781495.1). Lineage (GTDB taxonomy): Bacteria > Acidobacteriota > Terriglobia > Terriglobales > Acidobacteriaceae > Telmatobacter. Next base: position 32,550 of record JAJXWS010000025.1, read on the forward strand.
ATGCCGCTGAAGATGCCCAGCGCCGCAGGCATTGGCAGCCCCAGCTGCTTCAGCTTCACCGCCACCTCGCCCGTCAGAATTGCCCCCGCCGACGTGCCGTAAATCACGATGTGCTCCGGCTTGTACGTCTTCAGCAGCTCGCGGTACACGGCCACGGAGTCCTCCACGGCCGCAGGAAACGGAGACTCCGGCGCCAGCCGGTACAGCACCGCCACCACCTTGATCTTCGTGTACCCGGCAATTGGAATCGTCTCCGTATAGGACCCCGAGTCCGAGTCGAACCCGCCGCCGTGCAGGTTCAGCAGCACCTTGTCGCGATTGCTTTCCGGCATCCCTTCCGGTGTCACAATGCGCACCGGCACGCCCGCCATCGTCGTATTCACCAGCGTATTCGGGCATAGCCTGCTCCACTCCGCCGCCGCCCGCACCGCCCACGCATCCGTGCTGCGCCGGCGCTCTGCCAGCGGCACAGCTGGCCCCTGGTCGGGCACCACGCGGCTCAGCCACTGCTGCGCCTCCGGGCTCAGTTCCTGCGGAATGGGCACTACCCGCGTCACGTGTGCCGTTCCCTGCGCGTCAATGTAGCTGGTGTCGCGCATCGGGGCCTCCGTCGCCGTCGTGGGCTTCAGCGCCGCCTGTTGGGCCATCAGCGCCGAGGGCGCAAACAAAAGCAGAGACGCGGTGCAGCGAAATACCAGTGACATTCCGACGGTATCCTCCCTTGGGAAATCCCTTCGCCACCGTACCTGCCGGCGGCATCCGGACCCGTTCACCATACCAGACCACGCCTGCCCCGCGAATCACTTGCATCCGTGCCGCGCAAAACAAACGGGGAGCGGCAATGTTCGCTCCCCGTTCGCGGTTCGTCGTACTTGGGATTACTTCGGCAGTATCAGCAGCCCTGCCTCCAGCAGGATCTCCGTCAGTCGATCCAGTGCCCGCGGAAGCCGGCTGTGTACCGCGCGCGCACTCATGCCCAGCAGGTCAGCGGTCTCGGCCTGCGTATACTCCTGCAGCACAATCCGGCTCAGGATGCGGCGATCCAGCGCGCCCAGCTGATTCAGGCATCGCTCCACATCCAGAACAAAGATCACCGCGTCCTCAAACGTGCGGACCGGCCTGCTGGAAACCCATCCCCGCGCAATCGGCTCCCCCAGAATCGAGGGCGCCCGCCCCACCTGCATCGACGCATACAGGTAACGCCGCAGCATGCCTTCCGTGTGCTTGCGATAGAAGGCCAGGCTTGCATCCGGCTTCCCGGCACTGGCGCTTTCCTGCGCCGTCTGCTCGGGTCTTGCCATCTCCTTTTCTCTGTCTATTCCCGGGTCTGCAGACCAGATCTTGCGTGGACTGCTGGCTCCCCAGATCAACGGCAACCGCAGGGCTGCGCTCATTGCGCACCTCCCGCGGTGCCCACCACGGCCCACAGGCTCGCCAGCGGCTTGTGCAACGGACGACCGCGCCGCTTCCGGGTCTCAGGCAGTGGAAAGTCCTTCAGTTTGGTGTCACATTCCTTGCAGTAGACACTCCCATGATTGCTGGCACGGTACCAAAGACAACCGCAGCCCTCGCAAACCTTCAATTGCACGCGCAATTCCATGACGAATTCTCCAATACAGCGTTGTCCCCCACCGGTTCTGCCTTGTCGCGGCGATGCAGTAGGGTAGAGAGTACAAGCCCCGGAACCTCAGGATTCTGTTGTCCTGATGGGGGAGTGTCCGTGCCTGTCTCTCGTTCGTTGTCATGCTTCTAGCGCGCAGATTCTGGAATTCTCGCTTAGGTTCACTTCGGCTGCCTCTGGCGGGCCGCTCGAAGAGAAGCCGTATCTCTGCTGTGCACATGCCTTTCGTGTTCGTTGTTCATGCAACCTCCGCGGGATAGCGTTTCCCTACCCATCAGAGGGATTCCGATGTACGCCTTCTTCCAGTAAATTTCCCTCAAACCAGTGCGAGATGAAGTAAAGCCAATCTAGATTTGTGTCTATTCAGCGTCAACGCGTGGCGACACATTTCCTCAGTTCGGCGCTTTATCCGCGCGGCAAACCCTGAATATGAAGGCCAATCCGTACAATTCGGTTTTCTCTGGGAAAATTCAGACCGTTTGTCTCCATTGCTGGTGGCGGACTTTCCACAGATGAACTTTACCCAGATGCATGAGCGACTCCGTCTGGAACTGCTCCGCAGGATACAAAGGGGAACACTCAGCGTCTCTCTCCTCGCCCGACAGACCGGCTTTGGCCAATCGCACCTGTCGAACTTTCTGCACAGGCGGCGCCAGCTCTCACTTGAGGCGTTGGACCGCATCCTCGCCGCGCAGCACCTCGTCGCCTCGGATCTGCTGCCCACCAAACTCAGGGCCATCGACCTGCCGCCGCTCGAGGACAACAGCGCCGTACCCGTCGTCTCGCATGCCACGGCATTGAACGATCCCTACATTCGCTCATCCGCCGTGCAAGCCGTGCTGCATCTGCCGCAACAGGCACTGCAATCGCTTCGCGCGCGCGCCTCGGCCTCCCGCAAAACATGGCAGCGCTTCGTGGTCGTGCGCATCCCCTCTGCCGACGCCATGCCCATGGACCCGCTCATCCTGCCGGAGGCCCTCGCCGTCATCGACCGCCACTACAACTCGCTCGCGCCCTATCGCCCCAGCCGGCCCAACCTCTACGCCGTCCGCACCGGCGCGCACCTCTCCCTGCGCTATGCCGAGCTGGTCTCCGCGCGCCTCGTGCTCCGCCCGCTCAACATCGCCTTCCCCATCGATCTCATTGAAGTGGATAAACCAGAAGCGGCCAGCGAACTCATCGCCGGCCGCGTCGCCCTCATCCTCAACGAGTGCTGAGCACCCGCCACTTACACATCGTGGTCCGTATCCGGATTCGAGAATCGCGTATACCGCGAGAGGAAGTTCAGCAGCACCGTATCCGTCGGTCCGTTACGCTGCTTCGCAATAATGATCTCCGACTTGGCCTTATCCGCCTCAGACATCTCTTCCGTGCGGTTGTAGTAGGCCTCGCGATGAATAAACATCACCACGTCCGCGTCCTGCTCAATCGAGCCCGATTCGCGCAGGTCGCTCAGCAGCGGACGCTTGTCATCCCCGCGCCGCTCGCTCGCACGCGACAGCTGCGACAGCGCCATCACCGGCACATCCAGTTCCTTGGCCAGCGCCTTCAGGCCGCGCGAAATCGCCGAAACCTCCTGCGTGCGGTTCTCATACCGCTTGCCGCCCGCCGAGGGCAGCGTGGCCGACATCAGCTGCAGATAATCCACCACAATCAGGTCCAGCCCCGCGTGGTTCTGCTTCAGACGCCTCGCCTTGGCCCGCATCTCCGCCAGTGAGATACCCGCCGTGTCGTCAATAAAGATCCGCGACTCCACCAGCTGCCCCAGCGCATTCTGCAGCTTGTCATGATCCTCGCGGCCCAGAAAACCCGTCTGCAGCTTCCGCTGGTCCACCCACGCCTGCGAGGCCAGCATGCGTCGCAGCAGCGACTCCTTGCTCATTTCCAGGCTGAACACGGCCACAATCGCGCTGTGATTCACCGCCGCATTCTGCGCCATGTTGATCGCAAAGGCCGTCTTGCCCATCGAGGGCCGCGCCGCCAGAATAATCAGCTCGCCCTTCTGCAGTCCGCTTGTCAGACGGTCCAGCTCGGTAAAGTCCGTCGCCAGCCCCGTAACCTCGCGGCTCTGCTTGTACAGGTTGTCAATGCTGCCAAACGAGCTGGCCACAATCTGGTCCAGGCTCTCGAACCCCTGTGTCAGCCCCTTCTGCGTGGCCTCCATCAGCTGGCTCTCGGCGATGCCCAGCACCTCAATCGCCGGCTCGGACTGGTCCGCTGCACGCGCAATCGCCGCCGAGCAGATCGCCATCAGCCGCCGCAGCAGGCTCTTGTCCTTGACAATCTTGATGTACTCGTCGATCACCGGCTGCAGCGGCAGTCCTTCGGTCAGCGACGCCAGATACGCCACGCCGCCCACCGCCTCAATCTCCTTGTAGCGGGCCAGCTCGTTCGACAGCGTGACAATGTCCACCGCCCGCTGCGAGTCCATCAGCTCGCTCATGCGCAGATAAATGCGCCGGTGCGAGTCCAGCGAGAAATCGTCTGCCTCCAGCTTCTCCGCCGCTTCCGAATGAAACGTATTGTCCAGCAGAATCGCGCCCAGAATCGTCTTCTCGGCGTCTACGTTCGCCGGCAACCCGGCATCCAGCGTCAAATTGGGGATCGAGGCCATACTTGAGTGTAGGCCGATTCCACCCCGGCAACCTCTTGTGAATTCCGGCGGCCTATTGTGGGAATCCCGCGCGTAACGTGCCATTCCCGCAAACGCACCAGTCGGGGAGACAAAAGAGATGGGCCCCTCACGCAGGCAAGGAGCCCATCTCTCTTCAACCCGGTTATAGCTTAGTTTGAAATCACCATGTTGGAGGTGCTGGACATGTTCACCGTCGTGGCCCGCCAGAACGGAATGCTCAGCGGAAAAGCATAATTCACCACCACCTTGACCTCGTTGCCGGCGTCATTACATGTTGCCCCGCCTGTGCACGGGGTCGTCCATATGATGTTGCCCGACGAATCATAGCTCGCCGTCCACCAGGTCGCAGTCACCGTAATGTCGTTCGGATTGATGCCCGGATATCCCAGGCTCTGCGCAAACACCTGCAGTGGATTCCCCGACGAACCGGGACCGATGTTGCATTGTGTGCCGCTGGTCAGCGTGGTGGGAGAAGAGGAGCATGAGTTCGAACCGCGCACCGCGGCATATCGCGTGGTCTCTCGCGCCGCTTCTGAGATGTAGTGATAGGTATACAGCAGAATCGAAATTTCGATAACCCCGAATAGCATGGCCAGCAGCAGAATCGATGCCATCGCCGTCTCGACCAGCGTCGCACCTTCTTCGCTGCGCCAATGGCGGATCAACACACTTCTCACTCTTCCCATACACCTGCCCGCCATGCCGCCCACGATCTCACGAACCGTCACCGCAGCACCTCCTGAACGGCATGCCCATACAGGTTGAATGTCGTGGGCAACCCGGGCAGGTGAATGATCGGATCAAACGTTGTCTGCGTGGTAACGGTCAGCGTCTCAAGCGAATAGCCTGTCGTACACGTGGTCCCGCAGGCTACCGCGGTTGTAACGCCGCCGCTTGCACAGGCGCAGGAATTCACAATCGTGGTCTGGCCCAATGTCAGATTGGCGGCATCATTCGTGGCAGAAGCCTGGATCGAGGCGCCTTGCTGAGCAGTGGTCACATTCTGCGCGCCAAACTGCACCGCGGCCTTGGCCGCATTGGAAACCTCAATCGCCGCGTAGACAACCCGGACCAGTTCGACCGATCCAATCAGCAGCAGGATCAACAGCGGCAAGGTGAGCGCGGTCTCAATCAGGGCCTGGCCGCATTCCCGGCGTGGATGGGCCTTTAGCAAACTGCGAAGCTGGAGATTTCCGTTTCTCATTTCCGCCTCTTTTACTCCACCAGCGCGATGGACCTCAACGGAGAAGTTGCATGGGCCGTGTTGTAGTTATCCAGAATCAAAGTTCCGGTTTGGAGTGTTAGCGAGCCCACAATCAACCCGGTTGTCATCACGCAACCACCCTGATCCTGCAGACTCAGAGTCACGCCGGGGGCATCAATCAGTCCATCAAAATTAATGGGCGGGGGCGTGGTCGTACAGTTCACGCTGGATGAACCCCACTGTACGGTCCATGTGCTGGTATTGATCATCCCATTCGTAGATGTGGGGTTGGGCGCCAGAAATAAGACACCGTTGTAAGGGTTCGTGGTGTCAGTGGGCGCAGACAGATACGCGTTGCTCGTGGAACTTACAAAAAGAGGCCCGCTGTTGATATCAAGAGTCACACTGTTCCCGGTCACGTTGTTGCCGATATAAACCTGCCCGGTCGGGAAAACATACAATCCCGAGCTGAGCGTAAGCGAGGAGCCGGATGTCGTGGTCGTCCCCAGCATCACATTCCCCGTGTAACAACCGGGACTCAGGGTCCCAGTTGGCTCAATATAAGTGCCCGCCCCATTGCCGGGATTCCCGCTGATCTTTACCGTCGTACCGGACGGAGCGGCACACGACATTTTGCTGATGGCCGTCGCGTCCGGCGCAAGATTCAGCATCGAGGAAGGAGGCGACTGGCTCGGCACACCCGTCGTGGTCGGCGTGGGGGTCGTGTTGCTTTTGCCTCCAGCAGAGAGCCCCCCAACAGTGCCCACGTAGGCGGTATTGATGGTGTTGCCCTGTCCGTTGACCGTCACTGAGTTTGCTGAACTCGAATTCGAATAGACGCCACAAGTCTGCTGTCCGCCCGGCGCCGTGATCGTGGCCGCGCCTTGCAGGCTGAGATCGGTTCCGCTTTGATTCATGAGATAGGTGCAAGCCGAGCCCACAACCTGGCCTGCCACAGCCCGGGTGGCTACATTCGTGGGGCTCAGCCCAAACAGGCCCAGAAAGACCGTCGGATTGGGCTGGATCACGATCGCTTCCACAAAACCCGCGCTCCCCTGATAGCTCCCGTAAAGCGGCGGAATATTCACAGCCACCGTGGCTCCGCTCACCCCGTTCGTAACGCCGTTATTCGTAGCAGCCGTCTGCGCCATCACCTTGGCCGACGTTAAGGATTGGGTCATGTAGTAATCAAGAGCGCCTGCGGTCGCGGCCGCATCTGCGGCAATCTGCATGTTGCGCTTGGCGCGATACAGCAGGCCCACATCCATGGCCAGCGCCATAAAGCCCAGCAGAATCATCATGCTAAGCGCCGTCAGCACCAGCATCTGGCCGCGTTCGTCCTGTCGCATCCTCATACTGACTCCTTCAGCACCGCCACCAGCCTCCATACAACCAGCCCGTGTGGCCCGCCAGACACCTTGCCCGGCCATGGATACAGCTCCCCTTGAGCACACTATTATGCGATTTGATTGGATGGAATTCAACTAAAACCTGACTTACAACCGTCCGTGTTCGCAGCTCTACAGCAGGAGGTCCATCCGTCCCCTCCCCGGGGATTTTTCCGTTGCATCCGGGCGCATCGTGGGAAGTGCTCCCCACACTCTACCCCGTATTCGCGCAATTTGAACAAAAATTGCGTCAAATGGTGCCACCAGCGGTAACGAGGCTACCTCCTCGGAAGCCCCTCCGCTCACCCTAAGCCCGCCAGCGCAGCACCGGCTTGCGCGCCGCCGTCACCTCGTCCAGCCGGCTCACCCGCGTCGAGTGCGGTGCCGACTTCACCACCTCCGGCGTCTCCTCCACCTCGCGGGCAATCGAGCGCATCGCCTCCACAAACAGGTCCAGCTCTTCCAGTGACTCGCTCTCCGTGGGCTCAATCATCAGCGCCCCCGGCACAATCAGCGGAAAGCTCACCGTATACGGATGGAAGCCGTAATCGATCAGCCGCTTGGCAATATCGCCCGTCTTCACGCCCTTCGCCGCCTGCCGCTTGTCGCTGAAGACCACCTCGTGCATCGACGCCGTCTGGTACGGCAGTTCGTACACGTCCTCCAGTTTTTTGCGGATATAGTTCGCGTTCAGCACCGCGTCCTCGGTCGTCTGGCGCAGCCCATCCGGCCCGTTCGCCAGGATGTACGCCAGCGCCCGGATAAACATCCCCGTATTCCCGTAGAACGCCCGCACCCGCCCCACACTCTGCGGCCGGTCATAGTCCCAGTGCAGTTCTGTGGGTGCCCCAGGTCTCGCTTCCGAGACCTGCGAGATGGTGCCGGGTGCCCCAGGTCTCGCTTCTGAGACCTGGGAATGGCTGCCTCCCCGCCGCACCAGCACCGGCGTCGGCAGAAACGGCTCCAGAAACGCCTTGCACGCCACCGGCCCCGAACCCGGTCCGCCGCCACCGTGCGGCGTCGAGAAGGTCTTGTGCAGGTTCAGGTGCATCACGTCCACGCCAAAGTCGCCCGGCCGCGCCTTGCCCACCAGCGCATTCATGTTGGCGCCATCCATATACAGCAGCGCGCCCTTGGCGTGCAGAATGTCCGCAATCCGGTGAATCTGGCTCTCAAACACCCCAATCGTCGACGGGTTCGTCAGCATCAGCGCCGCGGTCTCTTCATCCACCTGCCGCTCCAGCGCCTCCAGGTCAATGCCGCCCTCCGCATTCGACTTCAGATTCTCCACCGTGTAGCCGCAGATCGCCGCCGTCGCCGGGTTCGTCCCGTGCGCCGAGTCCGGAATCAGCACCTTCTTGCGCGGATTCCCCTGCGACTCATGCCACGCCCGCACCAGCAGGATTCCCGTGAACTCCCCGTGCGCGCCCGCCGCCGGCTGCAGCGTAATCGCATCCATGCCCGTAATCTCCATCAGGCACCGCTGCAGCAGGTCCACCACCTCCAGAACCCCCTGCGCCAGCCCCTCCGGACGATACGGATGCGCATCCGCCAGCCCGTCCACGCGGGCCACAAACTCGTTCACCCGCGGGTTGTACTTCATCGTGCACGACCCCAGCGGATACATCCCCAGGTCAATCGCGTAGTTCCACGTCGAGAGCCGCGTAAAATGCCGCACAATCTCAATCTCGCTCAGCTCCGGCAGCCCTGCCGGCTCCTGCCGAT
>JAJXWS010000099.1 GCA_021781495.1 Acidobacteriota bacterium
GATCTTTCTCCACCGGGTCCCAGCCCCAGTAGCCGCCCCAGCCCAGTACGGCATACGCCCAGTGCATGCCCAGGAAGATGCCCAGCGTCAGGAACAGCCACGTCACCATCGTCCAGCTGCGGGTCACCTTGATCCACTTTTCTCCCGGATACCGCATCATCAGCGCGCCCAGCGCAAAGGCAAACGGCACCGTAAAGCCCACATACCCCAGGTACAGCATCGGCGGATGGATGACCATCTCCGGATATTGCAGCAGCGGATTCAGGCCGTTTCCGTCGTCCGGAACGGCGCCTCGCAGCAGCGCGAACGGCGGCGCGGCAAAGTTCACCACCGCCAGAAAGAACACCTGCACCGCCGCCAGAATGGTTCCGGCATAGGCGTAGAGCTTCACGTCGGTCTTGTGCGTCAGCCGCAGCACAAATCCATAGGCCGCCAGCAGCCACGCCCACAGCAGCAGCGACCCCTCCTGCCCGCTCCACAGCGCCGCAAACTTATACGGTGCCGGCAGCGCGCGGTTGGAGTGCTCCAGAATGTAAGTAATCGAGAAGTCGTTCGTGAAGACCGACCACACCAGCGCAAAGGCCGCAGCGCTGACCGCGAGAAAGCCCGCAATTCCAGCCCTTCGAGCCGTGTCCGCCAGCCGCTCCGGAGACACCCGCGCCGGCTGCCCCGTCACCAGCAACCGCAAGGCGATGGTCCCTGCAAAAAAATTGTAGGCGGCTAGCGCCAACGCTATTAAAAGGGCAAAACTTCCAAACGTTGCCATTAGATCTCCACGATGATTTTCGCACGCGGACAGGCGGCCATGAAAACGCCCCCAGCGAGATCATTGTCCCTTAATCCTACGCTTTTAACGTGTGATTTAGCTCACACCTAAGGCGGAGCCAATGGGAAGGGAACCGGGCAGACGTTTGGCCGTTGCCTGCGGCTAACGGCCATGTTCCTGAAGGATTTGCCCAGCGGCATCCAGCAGTTCCTCCGCCGTCGTGGGTCGTGGCAAAAAGCGCACCGGCGCCTCGGGGTAGTCCGTCGGATTATCGCTTGCGCTGCCCAGCACCAGCACTGGCACCTTCGGCAGGCGTGAGTGCAGCTCCGCCACAAACGCCGGCCCGCCGATGCCCGGCAGGTGCAGCCCGGCGATCACCAGACCCAGTTGCCCGGCAAAGTGCGGTTGCTCCACCAGGCAAAGCGCCTCGGCAGCATCATTTGCCCGCATCACATTCGAAAAGCGTTTTTCGAGGATAGATTTTCGAGCGAACGCCTGAAGCGGGTCGTCATCCACAAGTAGAATCGTTGACATTGCCCCCTGAAATGGCGCAAACGGCGATCGGAATGCGCGCCCCGTGGTAGTTACCAACTACCCAGCTAGGATGACGCTCCAACCCGCGCGGTTGCCTGTAGTCCGCCCCGCCGTCTCAGGTGAAGAGAAACTCTTTCTCCCGCAACTCCTTGATGCTGTCGCGCAGCCGCGCGGCCTTCTCAAACTCGAACTTCTTCGCCGCCTCGCGCATCTCCGTTTCCAGCCTGGCAATATGCTGGTCCACCTCTGCCTGTGAGGTGAACTCCGGCAGTCCGGCCGTCTCTTCCTCGCTCACGTCGCCGTACTCCGCCTTCAGAATCTGCGCCAGCCCCATCTCAATCGCGCTCACCACCGACCTTGGCGTAATCCCGTGCTCCTCGTTGTACGCCCGTTGAATCGCCCTGCGGCGATCCGTCTCCGCCATCGCCTGCCGCATCGAGTCCGTAATCCGGTCGGCATACAGAATCGCCCGGCCCTCCAAATGCCGCGCTGCCCGCCCAATCGTCTGGATCAGCGACCCCGACGAGCGCAGAAAGCCCTCCTTGTCCGCGTCCAGAATCGCCACCAGCGACACCTCCGGCAGGTCCAGCCCCTCGCGCAGCAGGTTGATGCCGACCAGCACGTCGTACTCGCCCTTGCGCAGCCCGGCCAGCAGCTTCACCCGCTCCAGCGTCTCAATCTCCGAGTGCATGTAGCGGCAGCGCACGCCCACCTCGGTGTAGTAGCCCGCCAGATCCTCGGCCATGCGCTTGGTCAGCGTCGTCACCAGCACGCGCTCGTTGCGCTTGGCCCGGTCGCGAATCTCCGCCAGCAGGTCGTCAATCTGTCCCTTCACCGGGCGAATCTCCACCTCCGGGTCAATCAGCCCCGTCGGTCGGATTACCTGCTCCACCACCACGCCCGCTGAGCGTGTCAGCTCATACGGCCCCGGCGTGGCCGAAACATAAATCGCCTGCTGCACCCGGTTCTCAAACTCCTCAAACTTCAGCGGCCGGTTGTCCATCGCAGAGGGCAGTCGGAAGCCGTAATCCACCAGCGTCTGCTTGCGGCTGCGGTCGCCGTGCCACATCCCGTGTACCTGCGGAATCGTCGCGTGGCTCTCGTCTACAAACAGGATGTAGTCCCGCGGAAAGTAGTCCAGCAGCGTCGGCGGAGCCTCTCCCGGCAGCCTGCCGCTGAAGTGCCGCGAGTAGTTCTCAATCCCGTGGCAGTAGCCCATCGACTTGATCATCTCCAGGTCAAAGCGCGTCCGCTGGTGTACCCGCTGTGCCTCCACCATGCGCCCTTCCGCCTCCAGCTTCGCCACCCAGTCGTTCAGCTCCGCCAGTATCGACTCGATCGCCTCCGCCTTCCGTTCCGGCTGCACCACGTAGTGGCTCTTCGGATAAATCGGCAGCCGCGCATACTTCTGCTTCACCGTGCCAAACAGCGGATCAATCTGCGAAAGCGTCTCAATCTCGTCCCCAAACAGCTCAATCCGGTAGGCCGACTCGTCATAGGTGGGGAAGACCTCGATCACGTCCCCGCGCACCCGGAACGTGCCGCGCCGAAAGTCCGAGTCGTTGCGCTCATACAGGATCTCCACCAGCCGCCGCGTAATGTCCTTGCGGCTGATCTGCTGCCCCTTCTCCAGCAGCAGCAACATCCCGTAGTAGGCCTCCGGCGAGCCCAGGCCGTAGATGCAGCTCACCGAGCTCACAATAATCGCGTCCCGCCGCTCAAACAGAGACCGCGTCGCCGAGAGCCGCAGCTTGTCCAGCTCCTCGTTGATCGTGGCTTCTTTCTCGATGTACAGGTCGCCCGCCGGAATGTAGGCCTCCGGCTGGTAGTAGTCGTAGTAGCTCACAAAGTACTCCACCGCGTTGCTCGGAAAGAACTGCTTGAACTCGTGGTAGAGCTGCGCCGCCAGCGTCTTGTTATGCGCCAGAATCAGCGCCGGCCGGTTGCACTCCTCAATCACCTTCGCCATCGTGAAGGTCTTGCCGGAGCCGGTAACCCCCAGCAGCACCTGGTGCTTCTCGCCCGCGGCCAGTCCCTGCACCAGCTCTTCAATCGCGCGGGGCTGATCGCCGCACGGCTTGTAAGGGGTCACCAGTTGAAAGTCCATTCCGGGATTATAGCGCAGCTTGGCGAAGATAAGACGAAAACCAAACCCGGCGCAGACTCCCCCAATCCCGCCACGTACGCCCCGGTCTCACGTTCGCTCACCCACCGCCAAACCCGTGGGTGCCCCAGGTCTCGCCTTTGAGACCTGGGAGTACAAGTGGCGGGTGACCCGGGTGCCGGGAAGCAAAGTGGGTTCCCCCACAAACGATGGTTGTGCCGGGTACCTCGCATTTGGGCACCCACGATTGTGGTAGAAAGGTCAGCGTGGCACCCGGGCCACCCGCCTGGCGGAAACGGATACTTTCGGGAACACGGTGAACGAGTACGTGTTCTTCGATGGGATGCGGATTGCCCGTCGAGATTCGAGCGGAAACGTGTACTACTACTTCGGCAACGTGCTGGGCTCGGCGGCGATCACCACGGCTGCGGGCAACGCCTGTTATGACGCGGATTTCTATCCCTTTGGCGGAGAGCTCGCGTTCACCGACACCTGCGCGCAGAACTACAAGTTCGCGGGCATGGAACGCGACTCGGCCAGCAGAGTCTATCGGACGATCTTCCGCCAGTACTCTTCGAGCTACGGCCGCTGGCTCAGCCCAGACCCCTCCTATGGAAGCTACGACCTTACGAACCCACAGAGCTTCAATCGCTATTCGTACGTGATGAATAACCCCACAAACCTCGTCGATCCCTTGGGATTGGATGGCTGGCGGGTGGCCCGGGTGCCGGGATTGAAAAGTAAGTTCCCCTACTGAAAATGGTTGCCCCGGGTGCCTCGCCTTTGGGCACCCGGGTTAGCTCAATCCCCGCCCAGCCGGGTGCCGGGTGCTGGGTTAGCTCAGACCGCGCCCAGCCCGCTCCTCCGGGAAGGGTACGGGCTTCAGCCCGTACATCCACTGCCACAAAAAACGGGGGGTTCGGCCCCCGAGGGAAATCCATGTCAACACCCCAAATCTCCGCCAATCCTCTAACCCGCTGAAAACAAAGCGAAAATTCCCGCATCCCGATGTGCGAAGTATTTCCCGCCAATTCGCTAACCTTGAAGCATGCCGAACCACATACTCCAATCCGCAGCCATCCGGCCGAAAGCCGGGAAGCAGGGGGTACCCCCCACCCCCCCCTGAAAATTTTGTTTTCCACAGAAAATCGTGCGAAAAATTACGAGCTTCAATCCGGACTGATCTGGTCCGCTTCGGTTCCGCCACCGAACTCGTCTACCGTAACATCGCGCCCAGGTTGGCCCGGATCGACGGATTCGATGCCGTGCCGGTAATGGTCAGCGGAATGCTGTTGTTCTGCGTGGGCTTGGCATTCGGATGCAGGAACCCGCCGATCAGGCTGTTCACCGCGCTCACCGCCTGACCCGCAATCGCGCCCACGCCCGACGTGGCCGAAAAACTCGCCACCAGGTTAAAGTTCAGCTCGCCCGCCGGAGAAACCGTGCCGCTGCCCGTCGCCGTCCCAATCTGGGGAACCGCGGCATAGATGTTGGTGAACTGCGTCGTTTGCGGCGAGGAGTTCACGTTGGTGCGCACCGTCTGGATGGCCGTTCCGCCGCCGCTGCCCGCCGCGTGAATCCCCTGGATCTTCGATCCCAGGTCGAATCCCGCCAGCTGCGTGTTGTCAATCTCCACCGGCCCTGCAATGGTGGTGGCCGTCGCCGGTCCTGTAATGGCCAGGTTGGCCGTCAGGGTTCCGCCGTGCAGCGAAGAGCCGCTCGGCAGCCGCACGCCAACCGTCGGCAGCAGCTCCTCCACCTGGTCAATCGGCAGATTCGGCGCCGCCAGATGCAGGTCCAGCAGCACATTCTGCGGAGTCATCCGGAACCCGCCGTTCACGTGCACCGCAACCGCGCCCGTGTGGATGGCCAGGTCCTTCACCTGTCCCGTCCGCGCCTCCAGGTTGTTCGCTACCTCGTAGTCGATATTCACCGGGTGCGGCGCCGGCGACCCCGTCCGCGACAGTTGCAGGTTCGCCGCCTGAACCTTGCCCGAGCTCGTCAGGTTCGATCCGTCAGAGGCAACCTGCGCCGTCGTATCCACCACCATGGAGATGCCCTTGTCGGCATCAATCACGCCCGCGGCCACTGGATTGAACTGCTTCAGATCGAGCGTCGCCCGGAACGGCGTATCGGCGGCATCCTTCTGCGCCAGCGGGCCCGCGTCGCCCTTCAGCTGCAGGCTTCCGTTGCCCGGCAGTTTGGCGGCCAGCTCAAAGGGAAACGACCGCGTGAACGACAGGTTCCGAATCGTTAGGTTAATCCCCGAGTACACAAACGGCTTGCCCGTCGCCGGCAGCGACGACACCGTCGCCTTGCCGTCTTTAATCTGCAACTCCGCAACCGTCAGGTCCGGCAGCGCGGTCGGCTGTTTCGCGCCCGTGCTCGCGGTGGAGGCCTCGCCAATGCTGGAGAAGTTCCACTTGCCGTTCGCCGCGTGAATCAGTTGAATCGCGGGCGAGTCCACCAGAAAGCGCGTCACGCGCAGTTGGCGATGAAAAAGCAGCGGTCCCAGTTCCACGCCAATGTGCAGCGACTTCGCTTCCAGAAACGGCGACGCGCTGAACGCAGCGTCGTCTGCAATCGAGATCTCCCGCGCCACCAGGCTGCCAGAGAGCAGCGACAGGCTCAGGTGTCCCAGCGTAACCTGCCTGCCCAGCGCCGCAGAGAGTTCCGTCTCAATCCGCGGCCGGAAGGTGTCCGCATTGACCAGCAGGGGAACCACAATCACCACCAGCAGGAAGACCGCCGCGATTGCAACCGCCACCTTGACCCAACGCTTCTTCATGTAACTCTCCTTCTTAAAGTCAATGCGTCTGCATTGTAGCGCGCAGCGCCAGCCGCCCCGTCAATGTCCCGCGCATTCACCACTGCGCAAACGCACGCGCCACGCAAAAAAGGCGAGCGCCTCACCCGCAGTCCGGGCCAAGCGCTCGCTCATGTCATCGAAATGTATTCGAACGCTCCACCGCCGGGCATCCTCATCTTGTAAGATGCCCCGCCGCAAAGCGCGTTGCTTACCAGGGCAGCGGTTTGCCCATGTGGAAGAACCCGCCGTTCGGTCCATCGTTGTCCAGCGTGGCCAGCGCCGCGCTGGTCTTTCCGCCCTCGCTCACATCCATGGGAGCCTGCTCGCCGCCC
The DNA here is from genome assembly GCA_021781495.1 of Acidobacteriota bacterium. Taxonomy (GTDB): domain Bacteria; phylum Acidobacteriota; class Terriglobia; order Terriglobales; family Acidobacteriaceae; genus Telmatobacter. The sequence goes on from JAJXWS010000099.1 coordinate 6,546, forward strand.
ATGTCCGTCTTCACCCAGCCGGGGTGCGCGGAGTTCACCTTCACATTCGTTCCGCGCAGTTCATACGCCAGGTGAATCGTGAACGCATTCAGCGCCGTCTTCGACGCGTCATACGCAAACGACTTCGCATCGTAGATCGGCGACTTGGGATCCGCGTGCATCTTCAGCGAGGCCAGAATGCTCGACAGGTTCACAATCCGTCCCGCCGGACTCTTCTTCAGCAACGGCAGCAGTGTCTGCGTCAGCGCCACAACCGCAAAAAAGTTCGTGTCAAACACCTTGCTCAGCACATCTTCCGAAACATCTGAAGCGCTGTGCTCCGGGCCATCGCCGGGGAACGGTCCCGCTGCGATTCCCGCGTTGTTCACCAGGATATCCAGCTGTCCGTACTTCGAAGCCAGGTAGTCGTAGGCAGCCTTGTGATGCGCGCGGTTCGTCACGTCCAGCTCCAGCGCCTCCGCGTCCACGCCGGATGCGCGCAGCTTGGCCGCAGCCTCTTCGCCCTGTTGTTTATTGCGCGAACCCAGGACAACTTTTACGCCGGCATCCTTCAGATCAAGTGCGGTCTGGAAGCCCAGTCCGCGATTTCCGCCCGTAATCAGTGCAACTTTGTGTGACATTGGGGAAATTTCTCCTGTGTTGCGTTGGATTCATCCGGAACCGGCAAGGGTGCAGAAACTCGCAGCCCGCCTCTCCGCGCTACAATGGCGCAAATTCCTCACGAGGAACCGCAGGGAGGATGTATGCGCAGGTTGTTCCTGGCTCTTGTTCTTGTCATGGCCTTTCTGGCCCCGCAGCTGCTGGCGCAGGGCGCGCCGCCGCAGGGCGCCGCAGACCAGCCCTACACCGTCGAGTACTACTACAAGGTCCAGTGGGGCCACCAGCAGGAGTTCCTCGATCTCTTCCTCAAGAATCACTACCCGCTGCTCAAGAAGATGGTCTCCAGCGGCCGCATGCTCTCCGTGCGTATCGAGTCTCCCGCATACCACACCACCGAGGATGGCCGCTGGGACTATCGCGTCACCATTCGCTATCGCAACTCCACCGTGGCCACCACCGCCAACCCCGACGAGCAGAAGTTCATCCAGCAGCTCTGGCCGGATCAGGCCACCTACAAGCGCGAGGAGCAGCGCCGGTTTGAGATTCTGGTGGCGCACTGGGATCTGCCCGTCACCGACATCACACCGGAGCAGTAACTGCGCTCACGCACTCCGCAGCCGCCACAGCCGCACCAGGTCTGCGGCGGCCTGTGGCCACTCCGGAAACTGAAACGCAAACCCGGCCTGCAGCAGCCGCGCCGGTGCCACGCGGCGGCTCTTCAGCACCAGCTCCGTCTCCGTGCGCAGCAGCAACGCCGCAATCTCCAGCAACGGAGCCGGCACCGGCACGCCGTTCGGCACGTCCCACGCCTCGCGCAGCGCGGCCATAAACTCGCGGTTCGGCACCGCATGCGGAGCGGCCACGTTGAACACGCCCTCCAGGTCCGTGCGCAGCATCAGAAAGTGCACGGCCCGCGCAAAATCCGCTTCATGAATCCACGAGACGAACTGCCGTCCGTTGCCCTGCGTTCCGCCCAGGCTCAGGCGCACCATGTTTGAGAGTGTGGCAAACGCATTGCCCGGCACGGGGCTCAGCGTCAGCGCCATGCGCAGCGCCACCTTGCGCGTGCGCGGCGTGGACGTTTCAAAAAATGCGGCCTCCCAGTCCTTCGCCATGCGCGCCGCAAAGTGCCATCCACGCGGCACATCCGTCTCGTTGCCGCCCAGTTGCCCCGTCGCCTCGTCCATCGCGCGGTCCTGCGCGTGGCGATAGATGTTCGCCGTGGATGCATTCAGCCACACGCGCGGAGGTTCGGCCAGGTTCGCAACCACCGCGTTCAGCAGCCGCGTTGTTCCAATGCGCGACGCATAGATCTCTCGCCGATTGGCTTCCGTATAGCGGCAATTCATGCTGCGCCCGGCCACATGAATGCAGACGTCTGCGCCCTCCAGATGCTCGGTCCACGGGCCAATGTGCGCGCCGTCCCAATGCACCGTTTGCCACGGAGCCGTGTACGGCAGCCGCGTCAGCACCGTTACATGATGTCCGCATTGCTGAAAATAATGCGCCAGCATGCGGCCCACCTGTCCGCTGCCGCCGGGTAGCACAACGCGCAGCGGGCGCGGCGACAGAGATACAGATTCCATGAACCTAGCGTAAAGCCTGCCTCAGGGATGAGGCGGGGGAGGGAACGGATACCCGGCAAACATTCTGCGGCGGCGATACCCGCGCACGGCGCTGACGATGGCCACCAGAATCAGGCCCACAATCGTCAGCGGAATCAGCAGCAGCCACGCCGGCTGCACCACACGATTCCCGGCAATCGAGGCGGAGTCTGCCGCGTGCAGGCTGCCGAAGATCGCCACCACGTCATTGCCCACCGTCACGTTCTCGCCCAGGTGTACGCTGCCCACCATGCTCACCAGGTCATGCCCGATCGACGTGTTGTCCGCCGCGCGCACGCTGCCGAAAAAGTTTACAATGTCGTGATTCGCATGGCCGTTAGA